>JANOAS010000423.1:0-43876 GCA_031411255.1 bacterium | reverse complement strand
GTGAACTAAATCCGAAACGATACGTGTGGAGGGCAAAGGGTGAGGAAATTTTAGCCAAGCTCCAGAGAGCCAGGGAGGCAGTGGGAAAAGTCAGCGGGCTTGAAAAATTCTGTTCAGCTACTTCTCAGGCAGCACACTAGGCGTGACGGCGGGTTTGTTTTGTGAAGGTAACCGCTCCGGCGGGAGGCGCAGCGGGATGGTGTTTTATTCCTCGATCAGGTCGGCGTTTTTGCGGAGCCACTCCTTGTCGGCGGGGAGGCCGGAGGATTTCCAGCCTGTGGCGTATTTTTTCAGCGCGGCGCGGGCGCCGGGGTGGGCGAGGCGGGCGGCTTTGGTGAGGTTGTCGCGGCCGAGGGTGAGGTTGGCTGCGGGGTAGTAGGGCGGGCCGGCCATCTGGCACTGGCCGAGCATGAAGAGGCAGTCCGGCTGGTCAAACTGGGCGCCTTTTTCCAGGGCGGCGGTCAGCGCGGCGTTGTCCTTTTTCATGCTGGCGGTCTGGGCGAGGAAATACCAGGCGCGGGTGGCGTTCTTGCTGGTCTTTTCTGCCGTGGCAGCGGTGAAGGCGTCCGCAGCCAGCTGGAGGGTGGCGGCGTCGGGCTTGTCCTCGGCTTTTTCCAAATAACAAAGCCCAAGGGTGAAGGCGGCGTCGGGGTGCCCCTTGTCACGCGCCTTTTGCGCCCAGGAGATGGCCTCGTCGAGGTTCTTCGGTCCTGTGAGGGCTTGGCGGGTGACGTCGGCCAGCAGGAACATGGCCTCGGCATTGCCGGCATTGGCCGTTTCCTTGATGCGCGTCAGCGCCTCGCCGATGAGCTGTTTGGCCTCCGCCGTTTTGCCCTGCTTCTGGAGTTCCATCGCCATCTGGACGTAGTAGCCGCCGACGCGGGCGCGGGCCTCCGGGCTGCCGGTGAGCTTTTCGGCGGCCTTGTAGTAGTCGAGTTTTTTCTGGGTGACGGGCGAGGCCTCGGCCAGCATCAGGTAGGGCTCGTCCGTCTTCCACTGCTCGGCAGTGGCGGTCAGGGGCGCTTCGAGCCTGGTGATGAATTCCGGGTGCTCCTTGATGACCGCCAGCACGCGATCCGCCTCGGGCTGGAGGATCTTTGCCCAACCGGGATCGGCAGCGTAGAAGGCCTTCGTCAGGTCGCCCGTGGCGGGGCTGTTCACGTTGGCCAGCGCGTTGGAGTAGTTGTCTGCACTGGCTGGAGCGGAGCGAAATTTCTCCACCTGGATGAGATGGAGCAGCAGCCAGGAGTTGGGCGCGCTGTTGCGCGCCTCCTCGGGCAGTTTCCGGATGAGGTCGAAAATCTCGTCCCGCTTGTCGAGGGCGTGGTCGGCGAGGAAGTCGTCCAGCAGGCCCTGCACCGCGAGGGTCAGCTCGGGCTTCATGCGCGGAATGAAGGCCTCCGTCTTCGCCGCGGCGGTGTAGGCCGTGAGTGCGCCGGAAGGGTTCTTCTGCCCGATGAGCCAGGGCACCTCGATGCGGGTGCGCAGGAGCGCTCGCTCGGGCGGGATGCCGTCCCACTTTTCCACGATGGCGAGGTTTTGCCGGAGCTTGTCCATGGCCGCAGCGGGCGGCGGGGTGCCGGCATCGAGACTGGCGAGGAGGCCGGTGACGGCGCTGGCGGCGTCCTGAATGACGAGGCCACGCTTGCTCTTGTAGAAGTTCTTTGCGACCTCGTCGGTCTCCTTCGTCTCGTAGTGGTCGTGGGTGACAACGCTCCAGTTCAGGAGGCCCGTCCAGTCCTTCGCGGTGGAGGCGGCCTTGAGTTCCTTCTCAAACTGAGCCCACGCTCCCTGGCCTTTGACCTCGGTAGTATCGCGCAGGCGGCCCTTGATGATGTAGCCGGCTCCGCTGGCCACGATGGCGGCGATGATGATACCGACGACGATGGTGACGAGCCGCTTCTTTTGCGCCTTTTGAAGTTCGAGGATCTTTTGCTCGATCTCACCGCGCTGACCCTCCAGGCGCTTCTGCTCGGCTTCCAGTTTTTCCAGGGTCTCGGCATCCTCGTAGGAGGCCTCCTGGTCCATGCGGGTGATGAGACGCTCCTGGGTGAATACCTCCTGCTTCTGCTGCTGGAGACGGGTTTCCTCGGCAGTGACCTCACTGCGGAGGGCGGCGAGTTTGGCCGTCTGCTCGGCCTCCAGCCGGGCCAGCTCCGCAGAGCGCTCGGTCATGCGGCGCTGGTGGTCGGCATCCTCACGCTGGCGGCGTTCCTGTAGTTCGCTGGCGAAGGCGGCCTTCTCCTGCTCAAAGCCTGCAGCCAGTCTGGCCTGCTCGGCATCGAGGCGCTGGCGCTCCGCATCGAGGCTGGCCCGTGCGGCGTTGATCTCCTGCTGCTGCAGGGCGAGCTGGGCTTCCAGGGCGCGGGTTTTGTCCCCGACCTCGGTGGCCAGGGCAGCCTCGCGGGCGGCCAGTGCGGCCTTGGTGGCGGCTATGGTCTGTCGCTCGCCGTCCAGCTCGGCCAGGCCCGTTTCCCGGGCGCGCTCGGATTCGCGGGCCAGGCTGGCGCGCTCCTTTTCCAGATCCTGGCGGGCCTGGGCGAGTTCGGCGGAGAGGCGGCGCTCGCGTTCCGCAGCGGCGGCAGCCAGAGAGTCGCGTTCGGCGGCCAGCCGTGCCTCCACCCCGGCGAGGCGGGCGAGGGCGGCCTCGTTTTCCCGCTGCTGCTCGGTGGCAAAAAGGGTGGCCCCCAGACCCAGCTCGCGCTCGGCGGCGAGGGCGGAGTGCTGGGCTTCGAGCTGCTCGCGCTCGGCGGCCAGCTGGCGGCGCTCGTCCTCCATTTCCTGCTCGCGACGCTGCGCGGCGGCAGCCTCCTCCTCAGCCAGGCGGCGGTGGCGGTCCTCGATCTCGCGTTCAGCCGCGTCAAATTGCTCCCGCAGCCGTGTGAACTCCTGGTTCTGCGCCAGCAGCCGCCGGTCCAGCTCCGCCTGCTCGCCGGCCAGGCGCTGCCGCTCCGCCTCCAGCTGGGCCAGCTGCGCACGTACGGCGGCCTCGGCTTCGCTCTGGTTTTTCACGGTGCCGCCTTCAAACTCGGCCTGGAGCTTTTGCAGCTTTTCCCGCTCGTCCTTCAGCTTCCGGAAGTTTTGCTGCTCGCGCAGGAGGAACTGCTCCTCCCGCTCCTGGAGGGAGCGCTCGATCTCCTCGCGCTGCCGGGACCACTCCTCCTCGCGCTGCTTGCGCTCCTCCTGAAATTTTTGAAACTCAAGCTGCGCCCGCAGCTGGATTTCCTGCTCCAGCCGCTCCTGCTCGCGGCGCTTGCGCTCGACGTCTGCGGTCTGGCTCTCCAGCCGCGTGCGCTCCTCCTCCAACTTCAGGCGCTCCTGCTCGGCGCGCTGGGCACGGTCGCGCTCCTGGCGGGCGAATTCATCCCGAGCGGCGGCCAGCATGCCGCGCTCCTCTTCGAGCATGGCGCGCGTGGCTTCCAGCACCTCCTCCTGTTTCAGGCGCTCGGCCTCTGCCTCCAGCTTCACGCGCTGGAGTTCCAGTTCCTTCCGCTTCAGGTCGTAGTCCGCAGAAATCCGGCCCGCACTGCTGCCGCCGGTCGTGCTGCTGCCAAAGCGGGTGCCCGTCCCGCCCCGGGTGCCAAACTGGCTGCCCTGCCCCGCCAGCGTGCCCGGACGGCCGGCCTGTCCGCTGGTGGGAAAGGCCGCAGGCACCGGCAGCGATGGCGTGCGCCCCGGCTGGCTCGGCGCCGGGGCCGGCGGTGTGCTGGGGAAGGCGCCACCGAGCGAGGCATCCCGAGTGGCCATCATGTCCTCCTCGGGCTCGACGGGCGGCTGGTAAATCTCCGGCACCGTCACGCTCTCCGCCTGGCAAATTCCCTTCAGCACCGAGGCGCACGTGGCGTCCTTTTTTTCCGCCGTGAAGGGCGGGGAGGCAAAGGACTCCAGCAGGTCATTCGCCTCCGCCCCCAGCCCTGGAATGGACACAAAGCCCCCATGCGAGCTGGCCTGGCTGCCACCGGCGCCACCCAGCAGGCGGTGCGCGAGCTGGAGAAAGGCGGAGAGAAGCGGCTTCGGCCCGCCCCCGCCGGCGTCGGTCTTCGCCGGGGCGTCGATGGTCGGGTAATCCTGCGCGGCGGGGCTCAGGCGGAGGGGATTCACCTTCAGCGTGACGTCCTTCCACGTGTCCACCGGCTGGCGGAGGTACTTCCCCCAGGCCGCCGGGTCCTCACCCCACGTCGGGGAAACGAGGAAAATCTGGTGGAGGTCCGTCTCCACCGTGCCCAGTCCCTTTGATGCCGCAAAGTCCAGTGCTCCGGCCAGCTGGCCGAGCAGCGGCGCAGCCTCCTTCAATTTAAGCTCGTTTCTGGCCTTGAGCACGCTCAGCAGGCTTGGCCCCTTCACCCACTCTGTGATGATTTTCGTCCCGTCCTCGGATTTCTCAAAACCCAGCACGCCGGCCAGATTTGGGTGCTCCAGCGGCCGCAGGGAAAGCACGTGGCGCTGGATTTTTCCCATCACCGCCGCCTTCGCCACGATCTCCGGGTGCAGGTATTTCAGCGAGACGATGCGCCCGGAGTGCGCATCCTTGGCGCGGAAAATCTTGCCCGTCGTGTCGCTGTCCGCCTCGGCCAGGATCTCGAAGGAACTCATGCCGAGGATCGACCCGCCCTCCTCCTTGGGCCCGAGCGAGAGCCTCGCCCCGGAGACGCTGCCAAAGCCCTCGCTGGAAATGACGTGCCTCAGCTCCGAGACCAGCTCCGCCGGGTTCAGGAACCTGTCCTCCGCGCTCTTCTCGATCATGCGCCGCAGGACGTCCCGCGCCGCGCCGGGCATGGCCGGCAGCCGGTCCCAGGGGGGCGGCGTGTTCACGTGGTGAAACATCACCTCGAACTGGCTCCCTGCAAACGGGGGCCGACCCGTCAGCATGAACCACAGCGTGATGCCCAGGCTGTAAATGTCCGACCGGATGTCCAGATTTTCCTGCTCCAGCAGCTGCTCCGGACTGGCAAAGGTGGGGGTGCCAACGAAGCCGCCCTGGCTCAGGTTTGGATCCTGCGCATCGCGCATGATGTCCCGCGCCAGGCCGAAATCGATCAACTTCACCTGGGAGCGCCCCTGCGCATCGTTGACGAGGATGATGTTCGACGGCTTGACGTCCCGGTGGATCAGGTTGTTCGCCTCCACCGCCTGGAGGGCTCCCGCCGCCTGCAGCCCGAGGGCCAGCACGTCCGCCGGGTCCATGCTGCCTTTTTCCTCGATGTACTCCTGCGCGCTCGGGCCGTCGCAGAACTCCATGGCGTAAAACACACCCTGGTCCGAGTCGCCAAGGAAAAACACGTCAGCCACGTTCGGGTGCTTGATCCGCGCCATGCTCTGCGCCTCCTGCAGGAAGCGCTGCTTGGCCGCCGGGTGGGAGACATACTGCGGCGCGATCACTTTGATCACCACCAGCGAGAGCAGATTCCGGTCAAAGGCTTTGTAAGTCAGACCCATCGCCCCCTTGCCCAACAGGTGGGGGGAACCGTCCGGACGGGTGAGGACCTCGAAGTGCTGGAAACGAAGCGGCTGGGTCATGACTGAAATCGGTGAAAAGTGACGTTGAATCCAACATGCACGGGACCCCGGCGCAGGGAAAGCACCAAAATCACACGACGAAAAAAGGCCGCCGCGCCCGGCTGGACGTGGCGGCCTGAGGATTTCACAGTGGCTCAGGCTTTCCCTACGGGTGCTGGACGAGGATGCTGAGGAAGTGGCGCTGGGTCGTGTCGAACGGCGCGGTGTCCTTCACGTGGACGGTCTCGGTGCCGTCACCGTTGTCCACGACGCTGACGACCTGGAGGGCGCTCGGGGTGGAGTCCCAGCTGTCGAGATCGGTGGAAACGCGGGGCACGAAGACGGTCTGCTCCGTGCCGATGCGGCGGGTGTAGTCGAAGACGAGGTGGGTCTGGCCCGCAGCGGTCTCGATGGCCGGGGTGATGGCGAAGGGCCGCAGGTCGTGGCCGAGGGCGTAGGTGAGGCAGTTGTCGAGGCCGTCACCGTCCGGATCGGCGGACGGGGAGACTTCGCTGTGGGCGGTGAGCCATTCGGCGAGGGACTGGGTGTCCTTGCCCCCCGGGGAACCACCGACCACGTAGCTGGCGCGCCAGCTGGCGGGCAGGGCGTGGTTCGGATTTGAGGCCGGATCGATCAGGACGAGCGAACGTCCGCCGCTGTCGGCGCCGGCGGGCCACGGAGCGAGGTCGTCGTAGATGAAGTCGCGCACCACGCCGGACTGGCCGTAGGTGATCTTCACCTGCTCGCCGCCGTTGCTGAAGTTCTGGGTGGATTTCCACGTGCCGGCGACGGGCTTGCCGGAGCCGTAGCGGGCGGTGAAGGCTGCCACATTTTTCACCACGAGCACGCGAGCGCCCGGAGCGAGGCTGGTGATGGTGGCGGCGGTAAAGTCGAACTCCACGCCGAGGGCGATCTTCACATCCGCCAGGCTCAGGGTGAGCGTGGGGGAAATGTTCTGGAACTCGATGTACTCGAAGTCGCCTTCCGTCCAGCCACTGGAGATCTCCGTGGCGGTGGGGGCGGCGGGCTTGTACATCAGCTCGGTCACGACGAGGTCTGCAGCGAGCAGAGCCTCGGTGTTGGCAGCGGCGGCGACGAACTCGACCGGGTCACTCCAGTGGCTGGCGCGGCCGGTTTCGTCCAGGTGGCGGACGCGAACCCGGTAGGTGTGGCCGGTGGCAAGGGCGGAGGCAGGCAGCTGCTGGGAAACAGCGGTGCCGTCCCAGGTGGCGAGGCTCTTGCTCCAGATGGCGGTCATTTCGTAGAGCCGGTCCGTGGTGGCCGTGGGGGCGGCGATCTCGGCCAGGCGCCACTCGAGCGTGCGGGCGGCGCCGGAGCCCTGCGGGTCGTTAAAGACACTGGTCGTGAAGGCCAGTCCGTCGAGCGGGAAGCCGGCGACGCCGCTGTAGGTGAGGGTCGGCTTGACCGGGATGAGCGTGGCCTCCTGCGGACCGCCGGCCACCACGGCGGACTGCGTGGTGTCCGTGATGGTATCCAAGTAGGCCGCGCGACCGCCCGCGCCCACGGCGGGGCCGGAGGTCAGGGAGTCACTCCAGCCGGTGAAGCAGAAGTTTTTCATGTCCTGTGCCTTGAAGACGGCTCCGTTCACATTCTCCAGCTGGGCGCCGGTGACGGGCCAGCGGGCCTTGTCGGCAGGCCAGAAGGTGCTGATGGTGGCCAGGGCATCGTCCACCGTCTGGTCAAACGGTCCCGTGCCGGTGCCGTCGCGATACATGAAGAGGTCGCGGAACTCGCGCAGGCGGTTGCGGTAGGCGACGCGGATGGCCGTGCGGTCCGTGTCATTCAGCGCGCTGTTTTTCGGCAGCAGCCAGGAGGGGGAGTCCGTGATGTCCACCCCGGTGTAGCCCTGCTGGCCGTCAAAGACCGCGTTGTGGATGAGATCCGTGCCGTTGTTGAAGCTGGGGCCGAAGCTGGCGTCCCAGTCGTAGGGCATGTGAACCAGCTGGCCGTATTTGTTCGTCAGGTCGTCCGGAGTGGGGCGGAAATACCAGATGAGGTTTTTCATGCGGTGGCGGCCGGTGGGCTCGATGAAGATGTCGTAGTGGCGGATGGCCTCCTGAATGACCTTGTAGCCATAGAAGAGGTTCATGTCGACGTAACGGTTCAGCCACGCGTTCGCGGCGGTCTGGTGGGCATTGTAGCGGATGTTGTCGAAGTCCTCCGCGAAATCCACGGCCGGGTGGAAGGTGTTCGCGGCGTCATACCAGCCGCGGGCCTGGTAGCGGGCGTCGAGTTCGCCGTTCTGCGTCCAGTCGGACATCTTGTAGAAATTCCCCTGCGCCAGATTGCGCCCCTTGAGGAAATCCTTGCCATCCGGGAACTCGAGTGCCTGATACATGCCGTAGAAGTCGCCGTTCACCGGGTCCTGCACCTCGCCCGCATTCCGCACGACGCGGAAGTGGACCCAGTGGCTCTCCGGCATGGGCAGGCCCTGCAGACGCCACATGCGGGCGCCCACTTCGTAGGGAATGCCGTAGTCGTAGTTGCCCTTGTTGCCGAACATTTTATTGAAGAGCATTTCCCGCCACGGGCGCGGGTAGGGGCGGCCCTTTTCATCCTTTGCCTCGAAGGGCACGCCGTCCACAAAGCGGAAGCGCAGGTGGCGCTTGCCCACGCTGGCAGGCGGCGCGGGGGCGAAGGATCCGTAGCGGCTGTTGCCCCCGCGGAGGCGGACCTCCGTGTGGTCGTAGACTTTGCCATCGTAGACCATGGTGCCGGTCTGGTCGAAAAACTTCCGGGCGCGGAGCGCGGTCAGCTCGATGCTGTTGACAAACTGATCCGTGGTGTTGTAGGCGATGAGGCGGTCAAAGTCCGTGCCCTTCATGAGCATCTGGTAGACCGGCAGGCTGTTCAGCGTGGTGGTGGAAATGGATTCACCATTCACGCCGAAGTAGGCCGGCACGGCGTCGTAGACATAGGCGGCGAAGTTTTTCCGCGGGTCGGAGGCGTCAGGCACGCGCACTGTGGCCGACTGGAGGTCCGAGGCGATGATGCGGTAGCGGACGAGCGCCCGGTGGGGCTGGGCGGGAATGACGGCGCTGTAGGTGCCGTCGCCGGCCACGTCACCCTTCACGGTGCCGTTGTCGGTCATCGGGATCACGGTCCAGTTGGCCGGGTCCTCAAAGGCGGGATTGTCGGGCATCTGCGCGTCGGTATTAATGAGCGCCCAGTCGATGCGTGTGGCGGTCACTGCGGAGGGTAGCAGCGACTGCTTGGCCGGGATGTAGTTTCCGGCGGTGCAGACCTGGTAGGCGAGCTGCACGCTGCCAATGCCGTCGGAGTCGGTCACCTTGGCCGAAACGACGATCGGCTCGAAGGATTTCGGAGCGACCGGCGCGTGGTCGATGTTGCGCACGGCGGGCGGGACGTTCGCGGCAAAGGTGGAGTTCTGCAGGCCCGGAGTGCCGGTGTTTTCCGGGATGCTGCCCAGCGAGGCGTCGATGCAGAAATCAAAGATGTTGTAGGAAGCCAGGTCCTCCTGGCCGCTGACGAGGCGGGGCATCGGGTCCTTGGCAATGCCCTGGATGGAGAGCGTGTTCTGCCCATTGACCATGATGGAAGCCGGATTGGCGATGACCAGCTCGCTCCACGGATAGTTCGCCCGCTCGTAGATGGCGGTCGTGTTTACGTCGGGCTGGGCGGCGGCACCGTCCGGGAAACCAAAGCGGGCCACTTCCACGCCGTTGAGCCAGACGACGGCGGCGTCATTGTGCATGACGCGCAGCAGCAGCGCCCGGGGCACGAGCGCGGTGTCGGCCACGTTGAAGTTTTTCCGGAAATAGACCGTGCGGTAGTTTCCAGCCACGAGCGGGAAGCTGTTCGGCACAGCCACGGTCGGCGCGGCGGCGTAGGTGGCCATGTCGGTCAGCTGGGTGTTCAGCAGGACTCCGGACTCGGGGTGGTAGCTGGTGGCAGTGTTGCTGTTGATTTTGAAAAGACCGATGGGCGTCTGCCCGGTGGTCCAGCTGCCATCCGCAAAAGCGGGGTCCTGCCAGCCTGCCGGGGCGGCGGCAGTTCCCTTCAGGTATTTCCACGACGGGTCGGAGGCTGGGACGAGGCTGAGCGGAGCCTGCGTCACGGTGCTGGCGCGCCAGTGGCCGCCGAGGTCGTTGTCCGCCGCGGGATTGATCAGCTCCAGCGTGGCGCCAGTGCCATTCGGCGCGGCAGGCCAGGGGGCGGTGACGCCGAACTGCACTCCGTCCACCTTGGTGCCGCCGGCATCGCGCAGGGTGATGTCGTCCCCGTCACTGCTCAGGCCGCCGGTCCACGGGCCGAGGAGCGGCACGCTGCCCGGAATGTTGTAGAGAGCACCCAGAGTGACCGGGTCCTCCGCGATGACCACATAGCCACCCGGGGCAATGGAAGCGCCGGTGGGGAAGGTGAAGTTCACCCCCTTTGTAAACGCCCAGCCGGCAAGGCTGACGGCGGTGGGCAGCGGATTGTAGAGTTCGATGAACTCAACGCGCTGGGTGTTGCGCGTGCCATTGTAGTTGATCTCGTTGATTTTGACGTGCAGATCGGGAGCCTTCACGGTGCTGGTGACCACCTTCTCAACCATGTTCCCCATGCCGTCCTCGCCGCGCAGGCGGATGGAAACCACCGTGCCCAGGTCCGCAGAGAAGTCGTGGGTGGAAACGAGCTGGCCGTTGGTGATGGTGAACCAGGCGTTGTTCGTGTCGCCCGTGCCGGAAACGAGGGACCACGTCACCGAGCCTGCGGGATTTCCACCCGTGGGCTGGAGCCGGCCGGCAAAGCTGCCAATGCCGGAATTCGTGCGAAGCTCGTTGTCATCGACGGCGATGTTCGTCAGCGCGACCGGGGCCGGAAGCACGGTGATGGTGGCGGTGGCAACGGCGGACTCTGTCAGGCCGTCATTCACGGAGTAGGTAAAGGTGTCCGTCCCGCTGAAACCGGCGTCCGGCGTGTAGGTGCGGCTGGCTCCGGTGCCAGTGAGCGTGCCGAGAAGCGGCGCGGTGGCGATGGTGTAGGTGAAGACGGTCGAATCCGGATCCTGCGCAATGAGGGGAACGGACACCGCCACGCCCGCCGGAGTGCAGGCACCGCTGGGCAGGGCGACCGGCAGGCCGTTCAGCACGGTGACGGTCACGGAGGCCGTCTTCGTCGTGGGCGTGCCGGAGACCAAGTAACTGGCGGTCAGCGTGTAGTTGGTGGTCAGCGCCGGGGAGGCGGTGCCGTAGCTGAGCAGATTCGTGGGAGACGGAACGGTCGCGCCGTTATTAATGGACACCGTCACCCCGCGCGCCTGCGGATCGGTGATCTGCCAGCTCAGGTTCACACTGTCGCCTTTGTAAATAATGCTCTTCGAGGTCTGGAAGGACTGCAGCACCACGTCCGGGGCGACCGGCACAGAGTCAGGACCCGCGTCCCGGTTTCCCGTGATCTGGTCCAGCGGCATGATGCCGTTCCAGACGCGGAATTCATTGTAGGTGCCGTTCGTGTTGTTGTCCCCGCGGAACTGGGAGCGGCCAAGCCACATGTTTTTCAGATTCAGGCTGAGCAGGTTGTGGGTCGTGTTTCCGGACTTGAGCAGGACGCCATTCTTGTAATAGCGGATCTGCGGCGTGGCGTTGTTCCCAGTGGGGTTGTAGGTGGAGACGAAATGGAACTGCGTGCCGTTGGTCGTGGGGTCGTCAAAATCGGTCTCCGCAGTGCCCATTTCCACGTTGTTGAAGCGCATGGAATGGCGGTGCTGGGTCTGGTTCGTGCCGCGCTGGGCGGACATGGTCCAGTAGTCCCAGCCGTTGTAGACGGTGCTGCCGGCCGGCTGGCCAATATCATTGATTTCAAGAACACTGGCTGCTGCATTTGCCACGGTGGTGCCGATGCCGAAGTCAAACATGCGCGCCCAGTTTTGACTTCCGTGGACGATCATCCAGCCCTCCACAGAAACGCCGGTGGTCATGCCGTCGAAGATGCCATTCGGAAGGTCGATGTAGGCGGAGGTCGGCCAAGTGCCGCCCCCCAGGCGCACGCCGGCTGTGCCAGCCGCAGTGCCGGCAGCAGTGACGCGCGTCCATGCCGTGCCCGTGCCGACAGTGGCATTGTAGGGCCCGCGGATGATCCCGTTTTGCTGTCCGGAGGTGGTTCCATGACTCGCACCGACGGAATCGATGAGCGCCGTGTCCGCCGCGCCTGCAGAGTTGGATTCGTTAAAACTCCAGCGGTGGGCCAGCGGTGGCCTGGCTCCGAAGGTGAAGACGGGATGTCCCACGGTGACGGCGGAGGTAACCGTCTGGGCTCCCTTTGTGGCTGTCAGCGTGTAGGTGACGCTGCCACCGGGCGGGTAAACCACCACCGAACCGGAAGCGCCGACCGTGCCCACGCCGTTGTCGATGCTGACCGCCGTGGCATTCGCCGTCCGCCAGGTCAGCGTCACCGGCTGGCCGGGCAGGTAGGTGGCGCTGCTGGCGGTGAAGCTGTTGATGGCCGGAAGATCGAAGGCGGGGAATTCGCTGGCAAAGGTGCTGGCGATCTGGCCGCTGGTGAGCACGGTGTCGTGCACGCGCACCTTCGCCAGGCTGAGCGTGGCGGCAAAGCTCTGGCCTGCGGCAAAGGGGAGAAACGGCGTGGCGTTGTTTCCCTGACCGGCGAGTACGAAATTCAGCGGCTGGGGGCTGGCCTGCCCGTCGAGGGCGAAGACGTTCGTCTGCCCCACGATCTTTGAGTTCACCTGGGCGCCGTCCACGTAGAGCCGGCCGATCCCGCCATCATACGTGTAAACCAGGTGATGCCACTGGGCCGCCGAGGGAACCGAGGAGCCCCAGGACAGGTCAAAGGCGGCTCCAAACTGGCCGACCGCCCCGAAAGCCGGATCCGAACCGAAGCCGAAGGACATGTTCTGCCCGTTCGCCCCCCGGCGGCCCCAGGCGATGATGGTCTCCTCCGGGTTGATCGTTGGGTTGTAGACCCAGGCCTCAACCGAGCGGGCCTTCGTCGTCCCGGTCACGCCGGCCGGAGCGGCGGGCCCCGTCATGAAGGTGGTGCCGCCATTAAAGGTGACGGCATTTACAAAACCCGTCGTCCCAACGACCGGCTGGGCGGTGCCGGAGGAATTGAAAGCCCCGGCCACGCTCCCGGCGTTCGGCCAGGAGGCGAGATTTCCGGCGGGCAGGGCGCTGGCATCGAGGTTCACCAGCACAGCAGCCGGCGAGTGATGCGCTGCAAATGAAGCGAGGGCAGCGAAGGCCAGGAGTCTGGCCCCGCCAAATAGGGGTGTTTTCATATTCTGGGGTTTCCAAGGACGAATCCACCGCAACCTGAACGGGCGCGGAGACAGGGACTGCTTTACTTCCCCATCTTAATGCCTAGATTCCGCCAAGGGGTACGACTTTTAATGTATGAAATCAGACATTTCGCATCCCCCATTTTCCGATGAACCCTGTAGAAATACGCAACCAGTTCTTCCGCTCGCTGTCACCGCTGTCGTCCTTTCACCTGCTCTTTGAACACGTGCCGGGGCTGATATTTTTTGCCAAGGACAGGCAGTCCCGGTTCATGGCGGCGAACCGGAATTTCTACGAAAGGTTTGGCGTGAAGGATGAGGCGGCCCTCATCGGGAAGAACGACGACGATTTTTTTCCACCCGGTCTGGCGTCGCACTTCCGTGAAGACGACTCCGCCGTCATGAGCACGGGACAGCCGAAGCTGAACATTGTGGAGCTTTTCTTCAACGACAGCGGCACACCCGACTGGTTCATCACCAATAAAATGCCCCTGTTCGATGAGGGCGGGATCGCCGTCGGGGTGATGGGCACGACGCGCAGCTACGAGACGTCGAAGCAGGTGATGCAGCCCTACCTCAGCATCGACCGCGCCGTGGAACTGATCCGCACCGGCTACCGGTCCAAACTGACCGTGCAGGCGCTGGCGGCCCATGTGAACCTCTCCGAGAGGCAGCTGCAGAGAAAATTTGTGGCCGCCTTTGGCAGCAGCCCGCAGGAGTTTCTCATGAAGGTGCGCGTCCAGGCCGCCTGCAACATGCTTCAGCACACGGACCGGAGCGTGGGTGAAATAGCCGAGGCGACCGGGTTTCCCGACTCCAGCGCGTTCATCCAGCACTTCCGCAAGCACCTTGGCACGACACCCCTCCACTACCAGAAGCGCTTCCGGCTGGTGAAGGTCAAGCCCGAAGCCAGGGGGGAACCGGTCAGGGAGTGAACACCCGGTAGAAGCGGGTCCTCAACCCGCCATTCGTATTGTCCGTGAACTGGAACGCCGTGCCGCCCGCAGCCATCGCCGTTGCCAGCAGCGTTCAGGTGCCCGCTGCCATGGTGCGCGAAGCATAGATTTTCGGACTTGCGACCCCGGTGGCGGTGAATTCCAACCGGAGTGACCCACCGCCCTGCCGCAGGACTTTCGTGAAAGCCGCCGGCACCGGAACCGGAGTGAGCGACGGGGTGAAGACCGGGTTGCGGGAGTCGAGCTTCACATTCAGCGCGGCCAGCGTCGCATTGCCCAGGCTCGAGGTGGCGTTGTCCGAAGTCCTCAACAACCTCACCGCGCAAGCGCCGGCGGCGAGTGGCAGGGTGTTAGCCACCACCACGCCGCCCTGGAGGGCCTGCACTTTGACCGGCCCGATCCCCTTCCCGGGACACTGTCATCGACAAAAAGTTCGGCGTGGATGTCCTCCACCGCGCTCGTTTTTTCGGCAGCGGTCCAGCCATCGGCGGGAAGCCCGGCGAAGTACCCTACATTTTCCAGCCCCGGAAACCGGCCGTTTGAGGCAACCGGCCCGGTGCGGGCCCCCTGCGAATAGCCCGCGGCGGAGATGCGGGAGACCTCATTCCCGGGCGCACCGGGGAAGGGAGGCAGCGGTGCGTGCGAATCGTCTCCGTAGAAGGCGGAGTTAAACAACCACGCCACGGAGTCGAGGTTGACTGCGTGGCCCTGCGCAGCCTGCGCCAGCTTGTCGTTCCAGGCCAGAGGCTGGGCGGTGTTCTGGATCGTCCAGGCAGCGCCATTAACGTCAGGCGGTCCCTCGTTGAGCCCGGAAAGCCCAAGGCGGGCGGCCTCCGCAGCGCCACTGGCCCGGGCCCGGTTGATCAGCTCCAGCGAATACTGCTGCCACGCGTCAGGCGCCGCGCTGAGCGGCACAAGGGGGAGTGGTGCGAGTGCGAGCACCAGAAGGGACAGTCGTCGGGATCTCATAGCGGCAAAGGAAGAGGGCCGGACAACAGCTAGCCCCCGTTCCACCTGCCATCAAGCCGAACTTGACCTCCCCCTCAATGCGTGACGACCAGCTTTTGGAAGCGGCGGCTCGACGCCTGGGTGACGCGGGTGTCCGTGATGGTGACGGCACCACCCGCCGTCTCCACGGCGGTGACGCCACTGATGCTCGTCCATGCCCCGCCGACGGCCCGGCTGGCGATGGTGGTCCAGCCGAGCAGGCTGTCCGTGGCGTCCACGCGGACGGCCACGTCGGTGGCGGCCAGGTTTCGGTTGAAGGTGAAGATGCTGTTTCCGGCGGAGTGGACGATCACCGGACGACCGGCCGAGCTGGCGAGGGTGGGATTTCCGCCAAGGACGTATTCGTCCAGGTTGGAAATGCCGTCGCCGTCAGGATCCGCCTCGTCAGCCCCTGTTCCGGCAGAAATCTGAGCCGGCGTGAAATAGGTGGAGCGCCATGTATCGATCGGCTGCACGCCTGCCCTGAAAACCAAGGTGTTTCCCCCGGTGATGGCGAAGGTTCCCGTCACACCGCTGGCGAGATTCGTGGCGGTGAAATCAGACGCGCTGAACTCCGTGGAACCGAAAGTCATGAGCGTGTAGTTCTGGCCGTTGACGCCGGTTCCGGAGAAGTTGAAGGCAAACGTGCCCGAGCTGCTGCCTTTCCGCAGGACACCGGAACCGAGCGCGAGCTGGTCGCGGGAGGCACCGGTCGCGCCAAGTTCAAACTTCATCACCCCGCCGCTTTTCCAAGTCGCGCCGGCCCCGGTGAGCGTGCCAATTCCGGCCTTCCCCGGAGCTACAGTGCCACCATTTTCCACGATGATGTGGCTGGCCGTGCCTGCACCGGCGAGCGTCGCCCCGGGGAGCACGTCCACCGCGAGACTGCTGGCGATGCTGCCCGTGACGAGCAGCGCGCCGCCATGCACCTGCGTGGCGCCGAGGTAGGTGTTCGTGTTCGTCAGCTCCAGCGTGCCGTCACCAGTCTTCAGCAGGTCATTGTATTTGGTGCCGGAGATGACGCCGGAAATGGCCGCGCCGTCCGTGGCGGAGGACGGGTTGTCAATGACGCGGAACTCGCGCGGACTGAACTTGACCGTCGCCTCGGTCGAATTGAGCTGAAAGTTGTCCACCAGAGTGACCTTTTTGTCCGCCCGCGGGCTGCCGAGGATGAAGGCGAAGTTCGTCTGCACGAAACCCGGATCCTCCCACGGGATGAGCGTGGCCCCTGCGGTGCCGAGGTCCACATTCACGTCCGAACCCACGGCGGCAAAGCCGCCACTGCCGCGGTCCTCGCTGATGGCTGCGCCCAGCGCGTCGGATTCCGACCAGTTCACCTGGCCTGCCAGGATGCCCAGCGCCCGGGTGAACGTGCCGCCGGAGGGCAGCTCGATCACGCCGCCGCGGAATTTGATCTCACCGCCCGGAAGCGTGGTGCCCTGCGTGGCACGAACCGCGCCCCCCTCGATGACTAGCGGGGAGGTGGCTACTGCGTTGTTGGAGGTGGAGGTCAGCACCAGCACGCCGGCGCCGGCTTTCACGTTGAACTGCACCGGCAGCGTGGCACCGATGGTCAGGGCCGCCTTGTTGACATGGTAATAGTGAACGCCGGTGCCTCCGATGGTGCCCGGACCGGCAATGGTGAAGTCCGTGGTTCCGGAGAGCAGAATGGCATTGGTCGAAAGACTCAGTCCGGTGTTGATCGTCAGCGTTTGCGCCGCAGCGGCGGGGGCGATCTTGAGCGAGTTCAGGGTGAATCCAGCGGCGGAAACCGTCGCGGACGCGGTGAGCAGGGCGTTGGTGGTGGCACCCGAAGCAAAGGCCGAAGTGGCGACCGGGGTCACCCCCGTCCCTGCGACGTGGGCGGCAAAGTCCGAGCCGTTCACCGTGGCGAAGCCGACCGATCCCGTGCCCGCACTGTTGGCGATGAGCCCGTTCACCGCCAGCGGAGCGGTGGAGAAAACAATGCGCGGGTTGTTTCCCGCCACGCCCAGCGCCAGGGTGTTTCCGGCTCCGTCATTTGCCGTGAAATCAACCACCGCCGTATGGGGCGTGGTCGTGGTGTCGCGGTTCAAAGAGGCGATGGTGAGGACCGTGGCCCCGGCCGCGGCGGCGTTGTGCGTGACGTTCAGGGTCAGCTGGCCGCTTCGGGTCTTGCTGCCGGCCCCCAACTGAAGGCGGCCGATCGTTTCCGTGCTGCCCGAGGTGGCCCCGACGAGCGAAAGCGTGCCCCCGCCAATCGGCTCAAGGCCGGTGCCGGCGGCCCCCGCATCACGCAGACGGTTGGGGTTGTTGTCGCCAAAGTTCGAACCGGTATTGTCCAGCTTCAGCGTTCCGCCCTGCACGGAGACCGCCCCGGTCGTTTGCGAGCCCAGGGAGGCCGTTCCGGAAAGCGTGAGCTTCCCCGCCACAGCCACGTCCTTGGCGATGTCGAGCGTGCCATTCAGCACCTGGAGGCCAGGACCCCGCACAATGAACGTCCCGCCAGTCCCGCCGGTGCCAGTCGGCGGGCCGAGCCGCACCGTCCCCGTGTAGGCGCCGTCCGTGATGGCCTGAATGATAAGGTTTTCCGTTGCCGTGTTGTTCCCGGTCACCTGGGACTGCACAAGGCCGACGGTGCCGCTCAGCGTGCCCACGCGCAACTCGGACGAGCAGGTCACGGTGGCCCCAACTGCATTCAGGGTGATCGGGTTTGCCCGCAGCGCGGTGATGCCGGAAAAGGCGTTGTTGTTGAAGCGGACAGTCCCGCCGTTGATGGTCAGACGGCCCATCCACGTGTTTTCGGAAGGCACGCCCAAGGCCGGAGGCACGGGCGCGAGAGTGCCGAAGCGGAATGTGCTCGTCCCGGATTTCACGATGTCGTAGAGACCGCTCACCTCGTTGTTGAAAGTGACCACACCGGCCCCATTCCCACCCAGCGTGAGCCCCGCCGCCAGAGCGATTTTGTTGTCGAACGTCACCCCGCCTACATTGTTCTGAGTGATGGACGGTGAGGTTCCACCCAGGCTGAGCTGATTTCCCAGAATGAGCTGAGGAGGATCTGCGGCCAGGGCTGCCACATCCGTGGCGTTAAGCGTAAAAGAATTCAGCCGGAAAACACCCGCAACGTCGTTCGTGCTGGTGTAGTTCGGCGCGGTGCCCGCCACGGTCCCCACGTCCCCGGCGAAAGTCAGGGAGTCGGTCACGTCCGCTCCCGTCGGGGCCAGACCACCCGCCCAACTGGCTCCGGCGCTCCAGTTCCCCGTGGTTCCATCTTTCCAGGTGAACGTTCCGGCTTGAACCTGAATACCTGCCAGCATGGCAAGGAAGGCGGCAGCGCCTGGGATGGCATTGTGAAATCTAAGGGTCAGAAGGGTGGTTTTCATGAGGGAGTTGGGGACGATGGGTGGATCCGGGAATGGCGAACCTGGAAGGGAATCTCAGCGGTCCGCGCGCGTGGGGGAATGCATTATGACACGAACCGATGGGGAATAAAGCTAAAATCCAACAACCCTCGCCGCCATCAGTCCCGCAGCCAATGCCGAGCGGGAAAGTCGGAAAAAGAACTTGAACCCGTCCGGATTTAAACCAGACTAAGCCAGTCTGTTTGAATTTCCACTCTTTCCAAGAGCTTTGAAAATCAGTAGAACTTAATCAATTTCACTCCGGCAAAGCAGACCGGCACTGGCGGGTTTATGAAGGTTTCCAAAAAGGGCGAATATGCCATGCGGGCGCTCATCGACATGGCCATGGCCCATGCGATGGGGCTCGATCTCGTGCCCCTGAGCGCCCTGGCGGAGTCCCAGAGGCTGCCCGGCACTTTTCTGGAGCAGATTCTCATGATGCTGAAGCGTGAAGGCATCCTGTCCAGCACCCGGGGCAAGTATGGCGGCTACTCGCTGGCGAAACCGGCCGGCGAGATCGTCATGGGGGACCTTGTGCGGCTCATCGACGGCCCGCTGGCGCCGATCAGCTGCGCCAGCCACACCGCCTACGCGCCCTGCACCTGCCCGGACGAGGAGCACTGCGGCCTGCGTCTGCTGATGGTCGACGTTCGCCAGGCCATCTCCAGCGTGATGGACAAGTACAGCCTCGCCCAGGTGGCCGGGGTGGCGCTGCAAAAATTCCGCCGCGACGGCCTGGAGCCGCCCATCGTGAAGCTGATCCGCCCACCGGGGAAGGCCAGGACCGCCAAGGCCGCCCACGCCTCAACGGACGAACCGGAGTACGCGATATGATCCGGCGCAGCTTTTTCAGCCGCCTGCTCTGCCTCCTGCCGGCGCTGGTCCTCTGCGGCTGCGGCAAGCCCGAGGCCCTGCGCGACCCGAAGGTGCTGCGCGTCGGCTATTTCCCCTACGTCACCCACACCCAGGCCGTCATCGGGGCGCTGGAGACGGAGGAAAAAGGACCGGAAGGCTGGTTTGAAAAAGCCCTGCCCGGGGTGAAAATCGAGTGGTTCCCGCTCACGCAGGGCCCGGAGGCCATCACCGCCCTCTTCGCCGGCACGCTGGATGTGACCTATTGCGGGCCAAATCCGCCGCTCAACGGCTACCAGCGCGCGAAAGGCGTGGAGATCCGCCTCCTGGCCGGGTCCATGCGCGGCGGTGCCGGCCTCGTCGTGCGCAACGGCCTGCCGCTCACGCAGCCCACGGATTTTCGCGGAAAACGCATCGCCACACCCCAGCTGGGGAACACCCAGGACCTCGCCGCCCGCAGCTGGCTCACCCAGGGCGGGCTGAAGGTCCGGCTCGACGGCGGGGACGCCGAGGTCCTCCCCACCCCGCACTCCCAGGTGCTGAATCAATTTCGCTCCAGCACCCTCGATGCCGCGTGGACCATCGAGCCCTACATCACCCTGCTGGAGCGCCACGGGAACGGCCACCTCCTCGTTTCCCAGGCCTCGGACCCCGTCACCGTGCTCGCCACCAGCGTCGCCGCGCTGGAGGGAAAGGGGGACGTCATCCGGAAATTCACCGCCGCCCACCTCGCCCTCACCGCCAAACTGGCCGCCGATCCGGACTGGGGCAAGGCTGAGCTGCGCAAAGCCTTCGCCGGCACCACAGGCCAGCGCCTGCCCAAGGCCCTGCGCACCGACACCGGCTGGCTCGACCAGGCCTGGCCGAGACTCGTCTTTGACCCCGCGCTGGACCCTGCCTTTTTCCGCAAGCTCCTCTCAGACCTGACCACCACCGGCCTGCTCCACCAGCAGACAGACCCCGCCGATTTCATCCTGCCCCCCTCCCCACCCCAGCCATGAGCGTCGCCTCCGAACTCGTCCAGCAGGCCCCTGCCAAAATCCGCCTCGCCGGTGTGAACCGTACGTTCATCACCCGGCGCAGCACTGTGCACGCCCTTCAGGACATTAATCTCGACATCGACACCGGCCAGTTCGTCTGCTTCGTCGGCCCCAGCGGCTGCGGAAAAAGCACCCTGCTCAACATCGTCGCAGGTCTCGACCGGGACTTCACCGGCACCGCCGAGGTGGACGGAAAAACCATCGCCGGCCCCGGGCGCGACCGCACCGTCATGTTTCAGGAGCATGGTCTTTTCCCATGGCTGGACGTGCTGGGAAACGTCATGTTCGGCCTGAAACTCAAGCCCGGTCTGAAGGACCACGAGCGCCGGGAGGTGGCCAAGTACTACCTGCACCTCGTCGGGCTGGAGGCCTTCATGCACGCCGCCGTGCACGAACTCTCCGGCGGCATGCGCCAGCGCGTCGCCCTCGCCCGCGCCCTCGCACCCAACCCCCGCGTCCTGCTCATGGACGAGCCATTCGCCGCCCTCGACGCCATGACGCGCGAGCAGCTCTACGGTGACCTCCAGCGCATCCACCAGGCGCGCAAGGTCACCATCATCTTCGTCACCCACAACGTCCGCGAGGCCGTCTGCCTCGGTGACCGCGTCCTCCTCTTCTCCCCGCGCCCCGGACGCATCCGCCGCGAGTACAAGATCGACCTCCCCCGCTTCCGCGACTTCAACCAGGTCGAACTCGCCACCCACGCCGCCCACATCACCCAGGAGCTGAAGGACGTCCTCTCCGCCAGCACCTCCACCGCCACAACGATCACCGCGCCAGCCACCGGCAGCCTCAGAAATTAGCAATTAGCAATTAGCAATCAACAATCGGCAATTAGCAATTTCCGAAAATCGAGCCCCCCTCGCCATGCCCCGCCTCATCAAAGCTCTCCTCTTTTTCCTCGTCCTCATCGCCCTCTGGGAAACCGGAGCCCGCATGAGACTCTGGCCGCCGTACCTCATCCCCGCCCCGTCGGATGTGGTCAAGTACCTCGGCCGCGTCGCTGCGGACGGCACCCTGATCAAGGCCAGCCTCGTCACCCTGCGCCGTCTGATGGTCGGCTACCTCATCGGCCTCGCCATCGGCATCCCCCTCGGTCTGCTCACCTCCCAGTTTAAATTCCTGCGCGACACCCTCGGCGTCCTCTCCCTCGGGCTCCAGACCCTGCCCAGCGTCTGCTGGCTTCCCGTCGCCCTCATCGCCTTTGGCCAGACGGAGTCCGCCATGCTCTTCATCGTCGTCATGGGCACCGTGGGCGCCGTCCAGATCGCCACAGAGCACGGCATCTCCCAGATCCCCCCCATTTACCGGAAAGCCGCCAGCACCATGGGCTCCCACGGCCCGCACCTCTGGGTTAAGGTCCTTCTGCCCGCCAGCCTGCCCAGCATCGTCAGCGGGACGAAGCAGGGCTGGGCCTTCGCCTGGCGCTCCCTCATGAGTGCCGAGATCTTCGTCACCATCATGGGCAGCACCGGCATCGGCTTCCTCCTGCACAATGCCGGGGACAACAACGCCATGGACGAGGCCTTTGCCCTCATGTTCGTCATCGTCGCCATCGGCTTCGCCGCGGACAAGGCCCTCTTCGCCCCCTGGGAGCGCTTCCTCCACCGCCGCTGGGGCCTCAGCGGGTAAGCCCGTCCGCCCGCACGCGCCCCCGGTCATCTTTCCCGTTGAAAAAACCCCGCTCCCCCTGCCTGTTCCCGCCATGCCCATTTCAGACTACATCCCGACCATCGGCCTGGAAGTCCACGCCCAGCTCAAGACGCAGAGCAAGATGTTTTGCTCCTGCGCCACCAGCTTTGGCGAGACGCCCAACTCCCAGACCTGCCCGACCTGCCTCGGGCTGCCTGGGGCCCTGCCCGTGCTCAATGAAGGCGCCATCGAGATGACCATGCTCACCGGCCTCATGCTCGAGTGCGCCATCCCGGACCGGTGCAAGTGGGACCGGAAAAACTACTTCTACGCGGACATGCCTAAGAACTACCAGCTCAGCCAGTACGACCAGCCCCTCTGCGTCGGCGGCGGCATCCCGCTCTACGACATCGCCTACCCGAAGGACGTGCAGAAGGCCATCCCCAACCCCGGAAAAAAGGTCAAGCTCAACCGCATTCACCTCGAGGAGGACGCCGGAAAGAGCACCCACACCGGCGCAGGCAGCGTCCTGGATTTCAACCGCGCCGGCACCGCGCTCATGGAGATCGTCACCGAGCCCGACCTCGACACCGCAGAGGAGGCCGTCGCCATGCTCGGCAGCCTGCGCCAGATCCTCCTCTACGGCGGCGTCAGTGATGCCGACATGGAAAAAGGCCAGATGCGCTGCGACGTGAACATCTCCGTCCGCCGCAAGGGCACCACCGAGCTGGGCGCCAAGATCGAGCTGAAAAACCTCAACAGCGTCTCCGCCGTCCGCCGCGCCATCCACTTCGAGATCGACCGCCAGTGCGACGAGCTGGACCGCGGCATCCCCCAGCGCCAGACAACCCGCCGCTGGGACGACGAGCGCGGCGAGTCCACCGACATGCGCAGCAAGGAGGACGCCCACGACTACCGCTACTTCCCGGACCCCGACCTCCTCCCCGTCAGCACCGGCACCCTCCTGGAAAAAGTAAAGCCCCGCGTGCCCGAGCTGCCACATCAGAAGCGCGCCCGCTACACCACCCAGTTTGGCCTGAGCGACTATGACGGCGGCGTCCTCACCGCAGAGCCCGCCCTCGCCGCCTACTTCGAGACCGCCGTCGCTGGCGCCGCCCGCCCAAAGGCCGTGGCCAACTGGGTCATCAACGAACTCCTCGGCCAGCTCAATTCCGGCGGCCTCGGCATCAAGGCCAGTCCCATTTCCCCCGCCGCCCTGCGCGAACTCGCAGACACCGTCGAGGCCGGAAAGATCAACGGCAGCCAGGCCAAGGAAGTCTTCGCCGCCATGATGCGCGGCGAGGGCACCGTGGCCGAAATCATCAAGGCGCGCGGCTTCGAGGTCGTCAGCGACACCGGCGAGCTGGAGGGCTTCGTCGCCGAGGCCGTCGCCGCCGATCCCGCCGCCGTCGCCGCCTACAAGGGTGGCGATACGAAGGTGGTCAATTCACTCGTCGGCAAAGTGATGAAGTTGAGCAAAGGCAAGGCCAATCCCAAGCTCGTGAACGAACTCCTCGCCAAAAAACTGGCCGAATCCTGACCCCCCTCCCCGCCGTGCCGCCCGTGGATCCCGGCTGGTTCGCCCGCATGAAGCAGGCCGCCTCCGGGCTCGCCGCGCAGAACGTTTTCATCGGCACCTCCTCGTGGAAATACCCCGGCTGGCGCGGCTGGCTCTACGAGGAGGAGCGCTACCTCACCCGCGGGAAATTCTCCAACGCCCGCTTCGAGCGCCACTGCCTCTCCGAATACGCCGAGCTATTCTCCACCGTCTGCGTGGATGCCGGCTACTACGCCTTCCCCACGGAAAAATACATCGCCGGCCTCTCCGCCCAGGTCCCGGCAGGCTTCCGCTTTTCCTTCAAGGTGACCGAGGACATCACCATGAAGCATTTTCCCCGCCTCGACCGCCTCGGCAAACGCGCCGGACAGGGCAACCCCCACTTCCTCGATGCCGGCCTCTTCCGGGACGCCTTCCTCGCCCCCCTCGCCCCCCACCGGGAAAAAATCGGCGTCCTCATCTTCGAGTTCGCCCGCTTCCATCCCGGCGACTGGGACCGCGGCCGGGACTTCGTCGACGCCCTCGACCACTTCCTGGGAAAACTGCCCCCCGGCTGGCAATACGGAGTCGAGCTGCGCAACGAGACCCTCCTCCACCCCGACACCTTCGCCGTCCTCGCCCGCCACCGCGTCGCCCATGTTTACAACAACTGGACAAAGATGCCCCCCATCCTCGACCAGCTCGCCATCGAGGGCAGCCGCACCACCGACTTCACCGCCGCCCGCTTCCTCCTGAAACCCGGCAGGAAATACGAAGAAGCCGTCGCCCAGTTCAGCCCCTACGAGAAAGTCCAGGACCCCAATCCCCCCGCCCGCCAGGCCGGCGCCGCCCTCCTCGCCAGCCTCACCAATAAAACCGCCAGCCCCGGCGCCAGACCCACCTTCATCTACGTCAACAACCGTCTCGAAGGAAACGCCCTCGGCACCCTCACCGCCATGCTCGAGGGGGCGCGCATGGTGTAGGGCGTTGCCTTGCCAGTCCGTTCAAATCCTAAAAACGGCGAGAAATGAACAGGAGGGAACTGGGAAAACGGAGAAAGAACCTGTTGCGCCTGTACCCTCCGTCATCTGCCTGATGAGCTGACTGGACTCTGCTATCCGCGCCTTGAGTGCTGGCACTCCGTTTTCTCCGTTTCCTCCTGTTCCAAACCATTCCGGCATTCAAGATGAAACGCAGGCCGGCCTACCATCCAGCCTGAGCTGAGCAACTGGACAGCGGTTCGGCCAGGCCCGTGCGGATGGAGTCCCTCATTCCGGTAATTGAGAGCAGGCAGAGCGTCTCCTGGATGCTGCGCCAGTCGTCCTCGCACACAAGAACGGCACAGGAGCGCCTACCGGTGATCCGAACCGGTTCGTGGGTTTCGGCAACCTCGCCCAAGAGCTGGCAGAGCCTGGCGCGGGCCTGCCTTGCAGGGAATGACCTCATGAGCGGAGAATCCGTGAAAGCGTGCGCTTCGTCAACTGGCTTGCACAAGACCGCGCCCCGCCCGCCACAGCCACTGGGCAGGCCCCCACAACCCAGCTCCACCACCAGTCCGGAGTCCTGAAAGGACGGCACTCCACAGCCTGGGGCGGAGTGAGGCACGAACGAAGCCCCAGGTTCCCCCACCGAAATCCGGAGCCCTGCAGGGGCGAAACATTCGCCGTTCCAGCCCCGCCGGGATTTCGATGCACACGGGCCGCGATGCCGGGGAATCAGCCTTGAACCAGGTGAAAAACGTGACAGGATTTGCAGATGAACGCACGCCTCAGCATCAACCCCGGAGTTTGCCACGGGAAGCCGGTCGTCCGCGGCACGCGGGTGCTTGTGTCCACCATCCTGGGAGCGCTGAGCGGCGGTGACTCCATCGCCATGGTCCTTGAGGACTATCCCTCGCTCTGCGAGGAGGACATCGCAGCAGCGCTGGAGTTTGCCTGCCAGATTTCCTGACAAAACCTGGCTGGCCTATCCTCCCTTGGGCCCGGCAGAATTCGAATCGCCCCAGGACGGGAGCCCTCACTGAACAGAGTCGCCACTACACCCCCGACCAGACCGGCCTGCAGCCGGCATCCCCGCCCCCCTCACGCCCACTGAAGGCGACCCGGCGGCCCCTCCTTTGGTTCCCCGGGCACACATATCAACGCCAACGGCGTTGCGGCCTCCAGCCCAGGGTTGCTCCGAGGGACGAGGAGCTACCCCGGGTCACCTCCGCCTTCCGGGGAACACCACCGGTGTTCCGCCGCCCTGTTCAGCGTCGATGCCAGCAGGCCGGGAGGAATGGGCCGACGGCAGCCGGGCATTTTTTTCACCACAGCGTTGGGTTGGCATTTATCGGATACTCTCTGCCTGCCTTTGGACAAAATCCCACGCCCATTCCTCGCTCATCGAGCAGCTCCATCCCGTTCCGCTGTCTTTCCACTTGATGGCCAGCCAGGCTGCGGACTGTCGCAGCGTGGCTGCATCGGCTATTGCTCGCGCCTTCGTCGGCACGGTGACGGGCTTGTTGCGAAAGGTGCCAGTCTGGCGGCAATACTGAATGTATGCCTTCAGATCCTCGGGAATTCCAGTGCCCGAATAGCCCTGACTCAACACGAAATAAGTCGAACCGGACAACGCAACCGGATAGAGCGGCCAGCTCGTGTCCGGCATCGTGTGGTATGGCAAGTTCAGGGCTCCAAAACGCGGAGCACGCAGGCTGCCGGCCTTGGCCTCAAACAAAACCCGGCACATCCATCCGATCCGCTCATTGAGACTGAACCCGAGCTTGGAATCAGCTGGACCAGTGGCCAATCCCCTCAGTTCCACAACCGCAGCATCCTCGCCGAGCGCGACAAAATAGTTCACCGCTTCCGCGAACGACGCGCTCGTAAAATCTTTCTCCTGAAAAAGCCGAGGAACCGCACCGCAGGCGATTTTAAGCGTGAGCAGCAACAAAATGATGGTCAAACGTGTCATGGGGTGGTTCGGGCCGGCTTCACCCGCAGACCGGCAAAAACCCGGATTCTTGCCAGGCCCACCCGATTAGCGGCAACTTTTTCGGTTGAGGAGAAAGAGGGATCATGGCGGTGGGTGACGAGGAGAACAGCTTCACGCTAGGGGCAATGCCCGTGCGCGGGCAAGCCCTTTTTGCAGGGCAAAGCCGCAGCACGATGCCCACCCCGTTTCCCCCCCGGCACCTGGCCCGGTGCGGACCATCAGCCTTCGGGTGGAGCCTGGGGCTGCCCGAAGGGTTGGCTGGCCCGGGGGCGTCACGGGGCGTGGACCGGGTACCTTGGGCTCCGGGACCGGAGAAAAATCGAGCCGGTGGGAGTTCCATACACTTTATCACGATGCCGCAAATTGTTCCTTGATAATGAGGGTAAACCGCAGTCGAGAGCCTGTCACGTTCACCCCCGGCCCGCGCTTTCCGAGCCTCGGCAGAGGCTGTCGGAAGCTGGTGGTTGGGCCTGCGGCTCACTCACCCGACGGAGAACGAGCTTGTTGCGCCGACGCCATCAGTCCCCAGCCTGATGAGGTGGCCGGACTCTGAGGTCCGCGCCTCAAGTGCCGGCACTCCGTTTCCTCCGTCTCCTCCTGTTCCAAACCATTCCGGCATTTGGCCTGACCAGAAGGCCCGGTCGGCCGCGGAGGACTCAGGGTTGCCAGCCGGCGGACTCGACAAGCCAGGAACCGATGGCGCTGACGCGCTGGTCCAGTGGGAGGGCAGCGGCGACGGGTGCGGAGAGCCAGGCGTGCTGGGTGGACCAGAGGGCTTGCGCGGGAGAATCTCCGGCGGCGAAGCGGGTGTAGAAGGCACCGATGGTGGCGGGGGCGCGGGCGTCATCGACGTCCCAGAGGGAGGAGGTGACGGCGGCGGCACCGGAGAGGAGGAAGGCGCGGCGCAGGGCGGCGAGGTGGCCGCCGGGCTCGGGGCGGCCGAGGCCGGTCTGGCAGGCGGAGAGGAAGACGAGGCGGGTGGAGTCCAGCGGCATGCGGGCGATGTCTGCGGTGAACAGGAGGCCGTCCGAGGCTGCGGGGAGTGGGGAGCCTGAGGCGGCGGCAGCGAGGCCCTTTGCGCAATCTGCCAGGACGAGGCCGGAGCGGTAGAGGGACCAGGGGTCGCGGGTGAGATCGACACCCCAGGCGAGGCTGGCGGCATCGTCCGGAGCGGCGTCCGGCTGGGCGAAGGCGTGAGTGGCGAAGTGGAGGACATCGGGCGCAGCTGCGGCGGGGAGGCTGGCGGATTCGGTGGCGGGCCGGGGCGAGTCGAAGGTGATTTTTTCCACGCCAGCGGTGGCGGCGGCGGCGCGGATGGCGGTGAGTTCTGCCTCGACACCAGGCAGGGCTGGCATTTGGGCGAGGGTTTTCAGCAGGGCGGGCGTCAGGGGCGGGCGCGGCGTGGAAAGAGCGGGAGCCTTGTCCCCGGCGGGAGCGGCGGGCACGGCGAGGACGCGCCAGTGGGGCGGGGCGGCTCCGGATTTCCGCGCAGCGGCGGGGCGGGGAAAGGCGGTCAGCTCGAACTGCGGGTGGCTCTGGCAAAAGAAGGCCGTGGCGGAATCCGGAGCGGCGGCGGGATCGACCAGCACGGCCCACGGGATGAAGTGGAGCAGGCCATCCGCCCGGACGATGATGCGGGTGGCGCCGCCCACAGCGGCGGCGACGGGCGACCAGACCTGCCGCCAAAGCAGGCTGAGGTGGGAGGCGAGGCGGCGGCCCTCGTAGGCGGCGGCGGCGGTGGTGAGGTTGGCCTTGGCCAGGGTGGCGCGGATGTTTTCCTCGACCGGCTGGGCCGGGCCGAGGGGGACCCAGCGCGGGGCCTCACCTTGGCGGAGGACGAGCGCGGAGCAGGCGCGGGGCCAGTCCCCGGCATCCGCAGGGCGGTTGCGGTGGATGACGTAGTCGATAAAAACGGCGCCGGGCGGGAGCTGGTCGCGGATGGATTTCCAGTCTGCGGCCGCGCGTGCTGGAGCGGCGGGGAGGCGGCGGCGCAGGGCATCCAGCGCGGTGCGGGCGGCGGCGAGGTCGGGCGAGTCCGGTCCGCGAGCGAGCAGGGCCTGCTGGACGGCGGCGGTGGCGGTCTGCCAGGCGTCTGCGTCTGCGGGGGAAAGGGTGGAGGTCCAGCGGCGCAGGGAGAGGAGCTGGTCAAAGGCGGCGTCCTTGCTCCCGACGACGGCCTGGGCGAGGGCCTCGATGTCCTCCGGCGTGGTGGCGGCAAAACAGGCCAGCGGGCTGACCGGGTCGCAGGTACGGTCAAGGGCGAGCAGGCGGTCCTCCGAGCCGGAAGTGGCGGCGGCGGCGAGCCACTGGCGCGCGAGCTGCGAAGCCTGGCGGGCCAGGGTGCGGGCCTCGTCGTCCCGGCTGCGGGCGGCGGCGACGGCGGCGGAGTTCAGCGCGATCTGACTGCGCAGCGGGTGGAAGGGCTCCAGCGACGCGGCGAGGGTGGCGGCCTCGGCAAAAGCGGCGGCGGCGTCCTCGAGGTGCTTCAATTCCCACGCGGCCACGCCGAGGTTGTTGAGCGGCGGAAGCAGGAGCGTGGGCGGGCTGAGGGCGGGGCCTTTCCGCGCCTGGCGGATGGCGGGGTCGAGGGCATCCCACGCGGCCTGGGGCTGGTGGCGGCTGAGGTGGAGGCCGGCGAGGTTGCTGGTGCAGGCAAGCAGAGAGGCGGCGGGAGCGCCGGGCGGCGGCAGAGCGGCGAGGGTGCGGCGGGCGGACTCGAGCCGGGTGGCGGCCTCGTCAAACTGGCCGGCGCGCAGCAGGGCGAGGCCCCAGTCATTCTCCACCGCAGCGGTGTTCGCCGGCTGGGGCGGCTGCGCGGCGGAGAAAAGGGCGTGGGCGCGGGAAAAGGCGCCGGCTGCCTCTGCATACGACCCCGCAGCCTGGCGCAGGAGGCCGGTCTGGTGCAGCGCGGTGGCCAGGACGAGCGGATCCAGTGAAGCCGGCGCCTCCGCTGCGATGGCAGCCAGGAGGCGGTCCGCCTCCTCCAGGCGGGCGAATTTAATGAGGAGCACGGCGTGGTTCAGCCGGACGCGAGGGAGATCCGTGGTGGCGTCTCCCGGGGTCTTCGCCAGCCAGTCCAGGGCGCGGTGAAACAGGGCATCCGCCTCGACCAGCCGGCCCGCAGCATGACACGCCAGCGCGGCGGCCTCGGCGCAGGACGCGAGGTCAACAGGAGCCGCCTTCGCCTTTTCATACGCCGCCAGCGCCTGCTGCAGCTCGGCTGCAGCCCGGTCGTGTTCGCCCCGAGCATCGAGGATCTGGCCCAGCCACTGGCGGGCATTGGCCGCGCGTGCGGCGTTGACGGGCACCTTCAGCGAAGCTGCGAGCCATTTTTCCGCAAGGGTCTGCGCCTGGTCGAGGCGGCCCTCCAGAAAGGCCTGCTGGATGGCGGGGACGGCGTCCGTTTTTTCCGCAGGAGCAGCGCCGAGCCGGGGAGAAATGGCGAGGAGCAGCGCGAGGAGAAGGCGGGCGAGGCGAGGAGGGGGCGGCATTGGCGGGTGGGCCGGAAATTGGTGATTGAGCATTGTTGATTGCTAATTGCTAATTCCGGGCCGCGGTGCGGCGAGTTTTTGAACAGGAGGGGACGGAGAGAACGGAGAGCGAATGGCGATAACGTTTGTCCAGCGGGCGCATTCCTTTTTGATCTCTGATAACTATTAACCGATAACCGATAACCGCCTCCCCCTCCCCAATTACCCCGGTCCGCAGGGTCTGAATTTCACCCGGTAAAAGGCGCGCGGCTGGCCGGGAAGCGGGGGGCCGGCGGGGTCGGGCCAGGTGGCCTGGTAGAGGGTGCCGTCGCCGACCTGGGGGCAGCCGGGGGCGGGGCCAAAACCGGTGACTTCCTTGTCCGTCCAGGTGAGGAGGTCGGTGGATTTCTGGAGGACCCAGCAGTACTCGGCCGGCGAGCACTGGGGGTAGCAAGCGACGGGGATGGTGATTTTCACGACGCCGGGGGACGTCTCCGTGCAGGCAGGGCCGGAGGCGGAGTCGGTGAAGCGGGGATCCAGGCCGCAGTAGTACTCGATGAGGTTGGCCATGCCATCGGCGTCGGGATCGGCGAGCGGGTCGGCATTGGGCCCGGCCAGCTGGTGGAGCGCGGCCCAGGCGGCAAAGGAAAGGCAGAGGTCCGGGATGACCGTGGGGAGCTTCAGCCGCTGCCAGGGCGGGTTGGCCTCGCCGGCGACGCGGGCGGTGCGGATGGTGTCCCGCAGCTGGGTGGGTGTGGCCCAGAAGCGCTGGGAGCCGACCACGGCGGCGGCCCCGGCGGTGTAGCCTGCGGCGTAGCTGGTCCCGCTGCTGGTGACGAGGGCCCCCACGCCGGTGCTTGACGGCGTGATGACGGAAACACCGGGCGCGCCCACGTCCAAGCAGTCGACGGTGGTCGTGTTGGTGTTCGACGAACCCCAGAACCCGAGCGTCTGCGTGTGCGCCCCGGCGACGAGGAACTGGTCCACTACGCGGGTGAAGCTGGTGCCGCCCGGCAGCGCACCGTAGAAGAAGCGGACGGGCACGGCTGGAGGAGTGAAGCCCCACGCCGATCCCGCGGGGGAAACGCCGGCAGCAAGGACGGTGTTGTTTCCCCCGGCCATGACGACGGTGATGCCCGCATTCCACGCAGTGTTCACGGCCCTGTCCAGATCCGCAATGCGCCCGGTGCCGGCCACGCCGGCTGAGTAGGGCACCGTGCTGCTGGCGAAAATCATGATGCTCTGCCGGCTGCCGAGGTAGGGGCCGGACTTGCGGTTCACGTGGTCCACGACACAGCCGCCGAGGATGGCATTGATGGCCGTGCTGGCAAAGGTGGCCGCGCTGGCGCCCACGACCGGCGGCGGGTACATGCAGACGGAGCGCAGCTTGGCCGGCAGGCCGAGCTTCGGCAGCAGGCCGGTGGTGGAGCCGCCCAGGCACCCGGCCACGCGCGTGCCGTGGTCCTGCGGGTCCACGTCCGGCAGCTGGGCGACGTAGCTGATGCCCGGGCGAAAGGTGGTGGAGGTGAACTCCGCGTGAGTCTGGAGGATGCCGGTGTCCACGACGTAGACGACCGGAGTGCGCGTGCAGCACGGGTTGATGGCCGGCGCGCCGGTGGCCAGGAGATTGAGCGCCCAGTTTACCGGCGGGTCGCGCGGGTCTGGTGCTGGGCCGGATTTTCCCGCCATGGGCACGAGCGGTGCGTCCTCGATGACGAAAAGGGGCGGCGTGCCGGACGTGTTCCCCGTGCGCAGCTGGTCGGCCTGAAAGGGGGTGAGGTTGGAGGCGACGGCGTTAAAACTAAACTGCGGGTAGTCGATGTCCTCGATGACCGTCGCGCCGACCCCATTGACGATGCCGATGAGGTCGGCGTGCGGGATGTTCGCGCCCGCAGTCCCGGGAATGGGGCGGATGAAATAGCGGGTGGTGGAGCCGGTCGTCTGCGCGAAGACTCCGGCCGAAGTGGCAAGAACCAGGGCGAGGGCGAGCCAGGGAGTGTGGAGCGGCTTCATCATGGCGCAGTGTGAGGGAAAAATGGACAAAAGGGAAGTCAGAACTCAAGGCGGAGCGAAACGAGGGCGCGACCGCCGGGTTCGGTGAGGCGCCAGGCGTAGTCAACGGCGAGCGAGGCGTGGGTGGACCAGCGGCAGCGCAGCCCGAGGCCGGCCCCGGCGAGGGTGGTGTCGGCGTCCACCGCCTCGTCCCGCGTCCAGCCAGCCTCGACAAAGGCGACCGGCTGCACCGAGGCGCGGAGAGCGGGTGCCCAGTGCGGCCCCTCCAGCACGAGGCCGCCCCAGAGGCCGGAGTCGCCGAGGGCGGTGGCTTCATCGAACCCGCGCACCGCGTGGCTGCCGCCTGCGGCCAGCTCCTCGGAGGGCAGCACGGGATCGGACGCCCACTGGCCATTGAGCTGGGCGAGGAGGGAAAAATCATGCCCCAGGAACTGCCGGTGCCACCCGGAGGCGCGACCGAGGAAATACGAGGCACTGGCTCCGGCACGCAGGGCGTTGTGGGCTTCGTCGTCATTGCCGGAGGTCAGCCCGCCGGGGCTGGCGACGGCATCCAGGCTCCAGCCGCTTTCTGAGGCAGCGGAGCGGCGCGTGGCGGAAATTTCCAGCACCGCCTGCAGCGTGTCCGCCTCCCCGGCGAGCGAGGTGCCGCCGAACTCCAGCGTGTTGTTTGACCGGCGGAAGTCCACGCCCAGGCCGATCTCCGGGTGCCAGGAGCCGCAGCGGTCGAGCGGGACGATGTAGCGCAGGCCCAGCTGCCAGCTTTCCGCCGCAGCGGTGATGGTGGCGGCGGTGCCCACGGGCGTGTCGTATTCCCCGTGCGTCCAGCCGCCCGTCACGTCCAGCTCGTGCTCCCAGGGGAGAAAACACCGGACCGCGCCGCGCGCCGTCTGCCAGCCCTGCGGCTCGTCACTGGTGCCGCCCTGGAGCAGCCACCACGAGGGCAGGCCGAAGGGATCTGAAAGCTCCACACCCGCCTGCAGCCGGTGCTCCGAGAGCGGGGGGATGCCGTCATTCGCATAGTCCAGCCGCAGTCGCGCGGTGCGGGAGGACGAGGTGTCCAGCAGCCCCTCCGCCGTGGCGGGGCCGTCACCAGGCTGCAGGCGCAGGGTGGCGGCGTGCAGGGGATTCCGGTGCAGGAAATCCAGAGACTCCGCCAGAGAGGAAAGCAGGAGCGGCTGGCCGGTGCGGTCCTTCCAGAGCCGGGCGGTGGCCAGATTCGTGCTGCGCGGGCCGCCATTCACGGTGACGGCGGTCAGCTTCCCGGTGGTCACGCGCAGGGTGAGGAGGCCGGCTGAAAAGGCGCCGTCCGCAGCCTCCACCTCCGTGACCGGCTGGTCGTGACGGCGGTAGTGGTCGAGCACGGCGGTCGTGAGCGCATCCAGGGCGGCGGGAGTGAGATCGTGCTGGAGAAAGGGCTGGAGCGCCGTCTGGAGGGCGGGTGAATCGGGCGGCGCGAGCGGTGCGCCGCCCTGCCGGGCATCGGCGAAGCGGACCTCCCTCAGGATTTCTCCCCTGGCGGCAGGGACGAGCCCGGCTGCGGCGAGGAGGAAAAGAGGCAGCGCCGCGTGCCGGGCAACGCTCCAGTTTTTGCGAATGGCTGGAGCGGCGGACGTCATGGTGCGGCGGGAACGACGGGGGCTGCCTTGGCGGCCTCGGCGGCGGCTTCGATTTGGGAGATCATGCTGTCGAGCATTTCCGCCCCGGTGGCGGTGGGCAGGCTCTTCGCCATGCGCGGGCCGCGCCAGAGGCTCACCTCGTGTCCGGGGCCGTTGGCGACGATGACCGGCACGGTGGCTCCGGTCATCAGCTGGCGGGCCACCTCCGCGTCCGCCGCGATCTCGGCGCGAGGAGTGGACCAGGCGGCGTTGAATTTCTCGACAAACCCGGGCTGGTCCGCAGGAGCAATGAGCACGAGGCGGTATGCTCCGGTGGCCACGGGCTGCACCGGGCCGCCGCGCAGGGTGGGGCCGGTCTGGGCATTCGGCCCGGAGACACCGGGGCCGGAGCCCTGCTGGGTGATGGCCACGGCCACCAGCGCCGCCACCGCCAGCCCACCGCCGAGGACAAATCTGCGGGATTGCAACAGGGAGGCGATCCGCTCAAGGAAAGTTGGGGCCGGCGCCTTGCGGAAGGCGGGCTCAAGTTTGCCGTAGGCGTCGCGCCACTGGTCGCGCAGGTCGCGCGGCATCTCGGGCAGGTCTGCGTCATCCGCAGCGGAGGTGTCCTCCAGGGCGGCCAGCGCACGCAGGGCGGTGGCGGCTTCCGAGGGCGGACGGGATTCCAGCTCGACGCGCTGGGCGTGGAGTTCGGCGGGGGAGGGAGTGGTAAGGGAAGGTTTCATGGCTGGCGTCATCCAGTGAATCGCAGCCCCGGCGGGCGGCTGGCAGTTTTTCTGTAAAATAATCTACAAATCCCGCGTGCGGAGGCATTCCCCCAGCCGGTGGAGGGCCTCCTCGATAAAGAGGTTCAGGCGGCGGCGGCGTTTTGATTCCGACGAGTCCCGGGAGACGGCCAGCTGCTCCAGCACCCACGCGTCGCCCGCCAGGTCGAGCCGGGTCTGCGTGCCCTCGACAAATAGGGCATTGATGATGTGCCACTCCAGGTCCGAGAGGGCATCCCCGCAGGCCGCCTTGATCCGGTCGAAATTCACATAGCGCCACGGGTCCTGCAGCGCCGCAGAGCGCGGGTCGGCCAGGGAGCGGGCCACTGAGTTTTCCTCGTCATCCAGCCTCTCAGCCAGCGCCGGGTTCGTCGCCTGGCGCTTGCGGGCGGACTGCTTCCGCTGCCAGGAGATGGCGCGGCGCTCGATCATCGTGCCAAAAAAACGCGGCAGCTCCTCAAAGACGGTGATTTTTTCCAGAGGCCCGGCCTCCGTGCGCGGCTGGGTCAGCTCGGCCACGGACTCCATGTAGACGTCCCGCGCGTCCTCCTCCCCCAGCCCCATGCGCGTGAGCAGCGGGGCCGCCCGCCGCCAGAGGATGGGCTCCGCCACGGACCACTGACGGGAGGCCAGCGAACCGTCCGCCCCGCGCTTGCGCAGGTCTTCCAAGTCCGGGTTTTTCTCCCAAGCCGCCCTGGCCGGATCCCGGAACGCCTCCTGGTCAGCCAGTGCGCGGCGTTTTTCCGCCACCGCCGCCAGCGCCAGCGGGGCCGCCTGCGTGGCCAGCCAGTGCATGACCGTCTCCCGCGAGGCCGGCGGCTCGGGAAACTCCGCCAGAAACTGCCGGAAAGCCTGCGCCGCCGCCGCTCCCGCCGTTTCCCGGTCCAGCCGTACGCCGGACACCGGCCGCAGTGTGCGCGCGCACACCGCCGGCCAGAGGGCATCGATCCAGTCAGCAGGATTTCGGTCGGACATGGTCAGGACGGGCCATGACATACACGCCCGCCCCCAAACCGGGAAGAAAATCCTTCACCCAGGGGAAAAAATATTCCCCGGTCCGGTCCGCCGGGCTGGCATCAGGGAAGCAGGGTGATTTTCAGATGCATGTACATCCGGGGCTCGCTCCCCTGGTAGCGGTAGCTCACCTCTCCGGGCACCGAAGTGGACTCCGCGATGAAGAGCGTTCCGGACCAGGTCCCCGTGTCCAGCGTGGCCGAGGCCTCGGCCACGATCTGGAGTTTCGGGTCCGTTTTCGCTGAGGGGTCGATCTTGGCCAGCAGGGCGTAGTTGTTGAACTGGTCCACCGTCACCCGCGGGCGGGCCGACTCCGTGTGCAGCTTGGGGTTGCTCCCGAAGGCGTATTCCTCAAGGTTTGTCAGCCCGTCGCCGTCGGAGTCATCCGTCGGACCGCCAATTCCCGGGTAGGCTGCCGCCCACCGGCTGTAGCGCGTGCCGCTCCCGCCATTCGTGGCTCCGGGGGTGGGCGTCTGCGCCACCCAGTCCAGAACCGCGCCAACACCTGTCGCCGCATCGGGCACCCGGGCGATGGCGTTCAGGTTGTTGGCACTGCCTTCCGCGATGACCCCTGGAGTATTGAGCAGGCCGTCAAGCCCGTTGGTGACAGTGTTTCCAGTGAGGCCGTAGATCACCGCATCCACCCGGCTCGAGTCGCCGCTGGTCGGGACTGTCAATCTCGCGAAGGCCCCGCGGTAGAGTGCCACTCCGGATGATCCGTTGATGATGTTGCTGCTGTTGCTGGAGGTCGGCCAGCCCGGAGAGACAAGCCCGTTCTCCGTCACCGCCGCGTCACCAATGACGCAAAAGCCTGCAGCATTTGTCTTGAACCCGGCCAGCGGGATCACTGCAGTGGCCCCCGTGCCCGTGGCGGTGCCGGAGAAAATGGCGATTGTGTATCCGTCCAGCAGCCGGTTCGGCTGGCCGGGGGCGTAGAGTTCAATGAATTCATGATCATCGTTTCCGGCTCCGCCAACCGTGTTGGGATCATCCTGGTCGGTGTCGATTTCGTTGATGAAAAGACTGGTCACCCCGAGACCTGTATTGCGCACGGTCAGCGCGGTCGCTCCGTTGATGTAGCCGCCGGAGGTCGCGCGGAAGATCACTGGCTGGTCTCCGTCCAGCAGATTGTCATCAATGGCATTCACCGGGATCGTCACTGACGTCTGGCCCGCAGGGATGATCACCGAGGCGAGCGAGGGCACCGCCTCTGTAGTGTCAGAGCTGGACAGGGCCACCGTCACAGGGGCTGCGGCGGCGGTTGGCAGAGTGAGGGTCAGCGTGGCTGCCCCGGCTCCGGCACTTTCATCGATGGCCGCCACGTCCAGCGTCAGACCCAGGCTTTCCGTGGGAGGCGGACAGAAGGCCGAGCCGTTGCGCTTGGTTCCCGGGCTGAGCAGATCGACAATTCCGCCGTCCGTGTGCGCAGCGTAGCCGCTGGTGTAGACGCCATCCGTGGCCAGGTTGAAGGAATCCTGCCGGCCCGTGGCAAGGGCATTGTAGGTGAACCCTGCAAATTCCACACCGGCTGCATTCCGCAGGGAGACGGTGTTCGTCCGGTCGTCAAAGAAGAAGAGGCCCTTGTCGGCTATGTTGCTGCATTTTTGCACCAGCACCCCGCCGAAAGTCGTGGCACTCACAACGCCCTCCACCACGCTTCCTGCAAAGACCACCATGGCGCAGCCCGGCGCAAGGATCGTTCCAGCCGGGAACACGTGACGCGCATTTGTCCGCTGGCTGACCCAGATCTGAAATCCGGAGAGGTCCATCGCCGACGCGCTCACGTTGACGATTTCCACAAACTCATCGTCGAAATTAGCCACCCCGTCTCCGTTTGCGTCCAGCGCGTTGGCCACTCCAACTTCGTTGAACACCAGCTTGAAGGTGTCCGCGTTGTCGTCGTTCACGGTCAGCACCCCGTTTCCGGAAAGAATGCCGCCTGCAGGAGCGGATACTTCCACCGTCACGTCCTGGTTCCCGTCCGGCCATTCGTCGTTCGCTCCGGTCACGGCAAAAGTCACCGAAGCCGAGCCCGCCGGGATGTCGATGGTGGCGGGCGTAGTGAGTTCGGAGGTGTCGAGATTCTTGATCGTCACGGTCAACGCAGCCGTCGTGTCCGCGCCAACCCGCGTCAGCGTGGCGGTGGCGGTGCCTCCCGCCTCGGAAATCGAGGGAGCGCTAAACGTGAGCGTCAATTGGGCCGTGGGGGCATTCGTCGTTCCAGGGGTCGGATCCTGCGTCACCCAGGTGGCCATGTCCTTCACTGTGCCGCCGTCCGGCTTGCGGGCCACGGACTGGGTGTCACCTGTCTTGGCGGGAACGTTGGCGTTTTCGTCGGCGTGCCGTTTCGTATCGTCGCCTGAAATGACGCTGTTAAAGACTCCCACGCCGTCCATCAGGACGGGATCCACCGGGTCTGCGGTGCCGTAAGCGACGGCGTCGAGAATCTTTGCAGGATCGAGGTCCGCCGGGGTTGTGCCGGTGCTGGAGTTCGTGCTGATGGCCGCACCGTTCTTGTCGAGGTCACCCTGGTAAAGGACTACCGCATCCTCACCATTTTGCAGGGTGTTCGCCACAAAGGTGACCGAACTGACGTTGGTCACCTCGGGGTTCCCGATGACTACGAATCCGCGGGCTGGAATGGTCAGGGTGCTTAGATCATACTTCTGATAAACCCGGTCGACCGCAGCCGCTGAGCCCCCATTGATCAGGAGCAAGAACATACCGTTCAGGCTCGCCGGGGTGGCCGCGTCGTTGTACAGTTCAATGAATTCCCGGTCATCATTGGTTCTACCGACCACACCGGTGTTGGTGGGCGTGTCGGAATCAACTTCATTGATAAACACTGTGGCCCCGGCGGGGCTGGTGAACAGGAGGGCGGATGTGAGCAGGGAACCTGCGAGGATGGACCTTTTCATAAAGCGGAACTGGGGGATGATGGGTGAACCGAACGTCAGGATGGTAGCCATTCCGGTGCCAGTCGGGAAGGTAATTTTCGCTACGACTTCGCCTCATGTTGTTTGGAAATTATGGAAAAGTGAACAGATCTTGAAATCAGAGCCTGCCGGATTTCCCCGAGGCGCGCGCCGGTTTCCACCGCCTCCTCCACGGCGTGGAGAAGATCAATTCGCGCTGCCTCCGGCGCGCTCCGGACCGGTCCGCTGCTCGGGCCTTGTGGCCCCATTCTCCGAAGTGCCGCACCGGTCCGGATCAGCAGGAAACGAAGATCGCGGAGATTCAGCACTCCAACCACCGCCATCGGATGGTGCGCGATTGACCCAGGATGCTCAAACTAAACGGAGGCGCAGAATCCCGTGAACAGCACGAGTGTGCAATTGTATCGCAACCAAATATGCCAGCTGACTGCATGGACTTGGTGCTCTGAGCAGGTATAGTTCACTCGTGGTTGGCTCCCCCGCCAACGTCATCGTTTGTTTACTCCAATGCTCCTTGCCTCATGAACCGTTGTTTCGTCAAAGAGCCCCTCGATCATGGCCGCATCCGCCGGAGTCAGCCTGGCCAGAGCACGATGGAATTTGTGGAGGCGACGGAACTCATTCGGGTCATCAAAAGCGGCGCGAGCGCGGTCAGCCGGTGACATCCGCTCCTCAGCCCCGGTGGGCGCGTCGGCCACCGAGAGCAGGCTCGCAGCACCCGGTGCAGGCGGGGCAGACACGGTCGGCAGTGGTGCCTTCAGGACTGGGACGCGGGGGGAAGAACTGGCCACAGCCCCCGCCTGTGCGGCGTCCCCTCCTTTCCCATCCCCCTCGCCCCGCCGACTGCCCGCCCAAAATGAAACTGCCGACGAGCCAGACGGGAATGGGTGAACGCATGGGAGGATGACGGGTGGAGAAACGTCCCCAATCGTAACCGCAGCCACCTGACGGTCAAACAGACAAATGTTCTTCGTTGGAAAAAGCCGGGAACACCGGATTCACAAGAAGGAATAAGGGAACTCCGGTTGTTGCGTGATCCTCTTTTCCGATCAATCCTCCCACGTTCGCGTGATTTTGCAATGCACCAGAACTCGCAAATATTGATCATCATTCCAACAACCATGCTCCCCCTTCGAGTCTTTTTGCGCGCCTGCCTTCTCCTCGCCGCCAGCCTTCTGACTGGTGCCGTTCGTGCCGCGGAACCATTTGAGGCCTTCGTGAAGGCGCACTGCATCGGCTGTCACGGACCGGAGAAGCAGAAGGGTGATCTGCGCATCGACCAGCTCTCGCGGGACTTTAAAGTGGGCGCGGACACGCATCACTGGGCGGAGATGATCGAGCAGGTCAATTCCGGCGAGATGCCCCCGAAGAAGGAGAAGCAACCGACGCAGGATGAGATCGCGGCCTTTGTGACGGATCTGGACTCGTTGATCAAAGAAGGCCGGGCGGCGCGGATGGCGGCGCGGCCGGCAGTGTCGATTTACCGGCTGAGCCGAAAGGAGTATCAAAACACAGTCTATGACCTGCTCGGCGTGCGCTATGATCCCACCAAACCGGGGCAGCTGAACGAGGACACGCTGTGGCATGGCTTTGAGCGCATCGGGTCAGAGCTGTCGCTCTCTCCCTCGCACGTGGATCGCTATTACCGTGCAGCGGAACTCGTGCTTGATCGCGCCCTCCCTGCCGCATCCGGCGAGGCACGCAAAGTCCGCAAGACTGCGGTGGATCTGCGTTACACCGGCGGGAAGGCCCAGGAGACGCTGGACCGGTTTGGGATCAAGCGGCCGCTGCGTTACCTTCTCTTTCCTGGGAATGTCCAGAACGCGCTCTCGCCTGACTGGCTCGGAAAGACGGGACCGGAACACAGCGGGCTCTACAAAGTCCGCATCCAGGCCAGCGGCATCCGTCCGCCTGGAGGCCAGCCGGCGCACTTGAGCATCGGCAAGCGGACCGGTGAGGAGACGGTGGATGGGCTCATCGAGTTTGACCTCACGGCTCCCGAGGACAAGCCGCAGGTGTATGAGTTCGATGTGTTTCTCGAGATGCCCACGACGCTGGAGTTCTGCGTGGTTGCCACCGACGTGGTGGACCGCAGACAAGGCGCGGCCTTCCGCAACGCGCTCGGCGGGGCTTATTTTTTCACCCACAGCAGCGAGACTCTGCTGCTGAATCCGAACGCACCGCAGATGTTCGATGACAAGGGGAACGGCCTCTTCTCCACAGTGCTCCTCGATTGGATAGAGTGGGAGGGCCCGCTGGTGTCGGAGGCGGAGAAATCGCGGCGCGAGGGTCTGGTGCCTGCTGAAGACGCGAGTCCCGAGGTGGTCGCAGAGCACCTGCAACGCTTCGCCGAGCGTGCCTGGCGTCGGCCGGTAAAGATGGAGGAACTGGAGCAGTATCTGCAATCCCACCGCACCGAGCGCGAGGCGGGCGAGAAAATGGCAGACGCCTATCGGGTCGCGTTGCAGGGTGTGCTGACCTCGAGGAACTTTATCTACCTCGTCGAGGGCGACACAGTGGCCCGCGACCGTCTCAACGAGGCGGAACTCGCCTCCAGACTCTCGTATTTCCTCTGGAGTTCGATGCCCGACGACGGCCTTTTCACTGCGGCCCGAGGCGGCACGCTGAACGGCGAGGGCCTCAAGAAGGAAGTGGACCGGATGCTGACGGACAGCCGGGTCAGCCGTTTCATCGATGACTTTGCGCGGCAGTGGCTGCAACTGCACCGCCTCGGCATGTTCGTGCCGGACAAGAAGCTATACCCCGCCTACGACGCATGGCTGGAGGCGAGCATGCGCACCGAGCCCGTGGAGTTTTTCCGTGAAATGTTCGGCAAAAACCTGGCCATCGACGGATTCATCGATTCAGACTGGACCATGGCCAATGGCCGGCTCTGCGATTTCTACGGATTGCCGGAAGTGAAGACGGATGGCTTTCAGCGCGTCTCGCTCAAGCCCGAGGATCGTCGTGGTGGCCTGCTGACGATGGGTGCCGTGCTCGGGCTGACCTCGGACGGGACGCGGCATCGTCCGGTGCATCGCGGCGTGTGGCTCAGCGAGGCCATCCTCGGCAGGACGCCGCCGCCGCCGCCGGCGAACGTGCCCGCCATCGAACCACCAACCCAGCAAAGCCCCAAAGCAACGCTTCGTCAAAAGATCGAAGCCCACCGCAGCGATGCGAACTGCGCCGCCTGCCACGCGAGGATCGACCCGCTCGGCCTCGCCTGGGACAACTACGATGCCATCGGCCAGTGGCGCACCCGTGAAAAGGTCCCCGCAGGAGTCGGCGAGGATCCCCTGGTCAATCCAGCCGGCGTCATGCCCGATGGACGTCCCTTCAAGGATGCCATCGAGTTCAAACAGCGCCTTCTCGAAGACCGCGACAAGGTCGCGCAGGCCTTCATCGACCATCTCTGCACCTACGCCCTCCGCCGCGCCCTCGCCTTCGACGACCAGGCCGACCTCAAGGCCATCCAGGCCGAAGCGAAGAAGAACCAATACCGAATCAAGGACATCGTCCGCGCCGTTGCGATGTCGGAGCTGATGCGGAAGCGCTGACAACATGAGGGCTCCCGCAGATTCAGGGAGACCAAGAGATTATTTTCAGAGTGAAATTCCAACCCGAAACCCAATCTGCCGGCCTCCCTGAATCTGCTGGAGACCCCATCACTCATGCCTTCATCGGTCATGCGATGAAGGTGCATTCAGCGGTCGGTCCCGGCCTTGATGAGGGGATATACCATCAAGAACTTGTCGCAGCTCTGACGGCGGCGGGTATTCCGCATCTTTCCAAACCGAGGCGGAATTTGGTTTATCGCGGGATTGTTGCGGACAGCTTTGAGCCGGATTTCGTCATTGAGAACCATTTTGTCCCTGAGTTGAAATGTCTCCGTGGATCATTTGCCGCGGAACATCTGGTCCAGGTGTTCTGCTACTGCAAGTTCTGGCGGCTTCGCACGAGTCTCCTGGTGGATTTTGGCAAGCAAAGCCTGATCTGGCAGCGCCTGCTCTATCGCTCTCACTCCGCGAGTTTCCCCGAAACCAAGCCGCCGAGTTTCGTTTCTAAACCCACACTGGCCGCAAGCATCATCCGCGCTGTGAGCGATTGCCTTAACGAAATCGGTCTTGGTTACCGGCAGACCACCTGGAAAGGCCTTGTGTGTGCCGCAATCCAATCCGCAGGCCACAAGGTTCATCTCAATCCAACCGCCACCGTGCTCAATCATCCAGGCATCACGATGTCCAGCCTCCTCATCGAGAGCACCTGCGCCGTGTTTGTCACTGCCCTCACAGACGGCATCAACGCCACCGACCGTGCCATACTCCAAACCCACCTCCGCTGGCTGAACCTCGAATGGGGCATCGTCTTCCATTTCGGCAAAACCACCGCCGACCTCACCTTCGTCCAACATCCAAAGAGGTCTCCAGCAGATTCAGGGAGGCCAACAGATTATTTTTCAGAATGAAATTCCAACCCAAAATCCAATCTGCTGGCCTCCCTGAATCTGCTGGAAAATTTTCAAACCAACCAAGAACCATGAACTACCTCTCCCAATCCTGGCTGATCAACCGTCGCCACGCCCTCCGTGCTCTCGGCAGCTTCATCTCCCTGCCCATGCTTGAATGCATGATCCCACTCCGCGCAGGTGCGGCAGAAAAAGCCACCGTCACGCCAAAGCGCAGCGCCTTCATCTACCTCGCGAATGGCGTCCACTCGCTGAACTACCAGATCACCACGCCGGGGAAGGACTACCAATTCTCCCGATCATTGAAGCCCTTGGAGAAGCACCGTGATGTGATCACACCCATCAGCGGGCTGCATCACCCGGGAGCGCTCAGCCACCACCACAACTGCATATCCGTCTGGCTCACCGGCGGGAAGCTTGGCCCTTCGGACCGCAACACCATCTCCGTGGACCAGAAAATGGCCGAGATCACGGCGCTGCACACCCGTTACCCCTCGATGGAGGTCGCGCTCACGGGGGATTCCCTCGCCTGGACTGCGGACGGCGTGCGGTTGCCCTCGCTGCGCCGTTGCAGCGAGATATTCGCCTCCCTCTTCGAGGAGCCGAAGGGCGGCAAAATGGTCCAGCGGCGGGCCCTGCGCCGCAAAGGCAGCGTGCTGGACGCCAACCTCGCCGAAGTGCGCCGGCTGGAGCAGAAAATGGGCACTGCGGACAAAGGCCGCATGGAGCAATACCTCACCTCCGTGCGCGAGGCGGAGATCCGCACGCGGCGGGCCGATGCATGGCTCGACACACCGCTGCCCGCCGTCTCCGACGAAGACCGCAAGCGCACCAACCGCGACATCGCCGCCACCATGGCGGGCGACTATTTCCGCACCGTGTATGACCTCATGGTGCTCGCCTTCCAGACGGACGTCACGCGCGTGGCCACCTTCAGCCTGGGGGGCGAGGGAGATGCCTTCTCCATTCCAGAGATCGGCATCACCGAGTCTCGCCACCAGCTCAGCCACCACGGCGGTGATGCTGGCTACATGGAGAAGCTCACCAACTACGACACCTTTGCCATCGCGCAGTTCAGCTACTTCCTCACCCGCCTGACGGAGACCAAGGACCTCGGCGGCAAGCCGCTTCTGGGCTCCACGATGGCACTCTTCGGCAGCGGCATGTCCTACGGACACAGCCATGGCAATGCCAACCTCCCTCTGGTGCTCGCCGGCGGCACGGACCTCGGTCTGAAGCACGGCAGTCATCTCGATTTCAACAAGACGGCCACCACCTTCCAAGGATACGCGCTCGGAACGGACGGAGCGCTCACCAGCGAGCATTACCAGCTTTGCAGCCGCCCTGCGAACTCTGACGCCCACATGAGCAACCTGCTCCTCCTCATGGCCCAGCGCATGGGCGTTGAAACCGGCCAGTTTGGCGACAGCAACAAGGTGATCGCACTTTGACAGTTCAGCGGAGTGATTCACCAG
>JANOAS010000422.1:0-22947 GCA_031411255.1 bacterium | reverse complement strand
CGTATCTTTCTTTTTGGCAAAACAGAAATAGTGAAAATAATTTTGACGGTATGCGTATTGAATATACCGTGAATGGAAGTCCTTGGAATGTGCTTGGATTTATGTCGGGCTGGTTTTGGTTTCGAGTCTCCGGGCGAGCGCAAACGCACGGGGCCGAACTCGGTTGTCGCTACGCGACACCACGACAATACATTGCCACCGTGTACTGAAGCTCCACGGCTACTGTCGATTGTCGCTACGCGGCAGAGGAGGCTGCCGACGCGTTCAGCCAGCAGCAAGCGTTCCGATTTTCCATAAATTGACGGTCATTTCAAGCGCAGGTCCCGGCGCGTGATCTGCACGGGAACGCGCCGGGCACAGCCCGCCTGTGGGGCGCTGCCTGGAATCAGGATTTGAAGCAGGGGGTGGCGTCAGAGTTCGACGGTCCGGCCTTCGCGGAAGCTTTGGTCGGCGGCGAGGACGATGCGGAGGCTGTCGACGGCGCTCTGGAGGTGGTCGGTGAGGTCGATGTTTTCCCGGATGGCGCGGAGGAAGACTTCCTGCTCGCGGCGGCAGAGTTCGTCGTGGTCGGGCTCGTCGGAGACGTCGAGGTATTCGTCGGAGTGGACGAATTTCCCGTCCGGGCCGAGGGTGGCCTGGTGCATGAGGAGGGATTCGGTCTTGGAGTGGGAGTCGACGTCGGATGACTTGCCTGCGGAGGCGGCGTCACGGGCGACGATGCTGACGCAGCCCTTGGGCCCGATGACGTCCTTCACAAAAAAGGCCGTCTCGCTCATCATGGGCCCCCAGCCGGCCTCGTACCAGCCGATGGAGCCGTCGGCGAAGGTGACCTGGAGCTGGCCGTAGTTGACCTGGCCGGGCTTGATTTCCTCGCTGAGGCGCGCGCCGATGCCGCTGACGCGGACGGGGCGGGACTGGGTCATGCGGCACATGACATCCACGTAGTGAACCCCGCAATCGACGATGGGGGACATGCTCTGGAGCAGGTTTTTGTGGGTATTCCAGTTAGCCCCGCTGGACTGCTGGTTGAGGTTCATCCGCATGACGAGCGGCTTGCCCAGGGTGCGGGCGAGTTCGGTGAATTTCTTCCACGACGGATGGACGTGCAGGATGTAGCCGACGACGACTTTTTTTCCCAGCCGGTGGGCGGTGGCGACGACGTTTTCGCACTCGGCCACGGTCTCGGCGACGGGCTTTTCCATAAACACGTGGCACCCGGCCTCCAGCGCTGCCAGGGCGTAGGCGGCGTGGGTGTCGGGGTAGGTGTTGATGGAAACGGCGTCCGGCTTCGCCGCCTTCAGCGCGGCGTGGTAGTCGTCGTACTCGGGGTAAATCCCGCCGAACTCGGCATTGAGTTTCGCCCGGCTGGCCGCCCCGCGGCTGACCAGTCCGACGATTTCAAACTCAGGCATCTTGTGGTAGGCACGAGCGTGGCTGGTGCCCATGTGGCCGCAGCCGGCGACGAGGATCTTGATTGGTGACATTTGGGGAATGCGGAATTGGGAATGCGGAATGCGGATTTTGAGACGGAGGGAGCCTGGAGACGGGGTTTTCGGAAATTGCTAATTCCGGAGACTTGCCTCGTGGGCGCGAGCGGAAGGCTGGGAAACTCCCCACCAGCTCAATGAGGTGTATTGGCTGGGGCTCCGCTGGCGACGACTGAGGCGGGCGGGTGGAAGAAGAGGGCGAGGGCCACAGCTGCGCCTAGACCGCAGTAGGCGGGGAGGAGGAAGAGGCCCTTGAAATCCACCAGCTCGCCGTGTTTAAAGGTCTCTTGGATGAGGCGGGGGCAGATGGAGTTGGCGACGAGGGCGCCGATGCCGAGGATCATCACATTGAAGAGGCCCTGGGCGCTGGAGCGGGCGTCCTTCGGGAAAAACTCGTCCACGAAGATGTAAACGGTGGCGAAGAAGAAGGCGTAGCAGATGCCGTGCAGGATCTGGACGGCGATGATGAGTTCCTTATGCTGGGGGAACAGGGCGTAGACGGCGAAGCGGATGGCGTGGCCGAGGATGCCGATGATCATGGTGGTCCGCCAGCCGAGTTTTTTCAGCGTGGCTCCGAGGATGGCCATGGTGAGGAGTTCGGCCACCTGGCCGATGGTCATGACGGGCATGATCCAGTTGGCCGCGATGCCGACGCCACCGTCCTTGACCGAGGCACCGAGGAAGGAGCCTGTCCAGTTGAAGTAGCAGTTGTGGACGAAGGAATCGACAAACGTCACGAGGAAGAGGACAAGCACGAAGGGGTGCTTGAGGAGCTTGAGCGCCTCGACCCAGGCCAGGCTCTGGCCGGCGCCATCGCTGGTCTTCTTCGCCGGGGTGTGGGGCAGGATGAGGCTGAAGGCGGCCAGGGCGAGCGAGATGATGCCCGAGACGCGGAAGGTCCAGAGGGTGGCCTTTTGTGCCGCTTCGCCGGTCAGACCGGAGCTAAAGACCGTGTCGAACCAGGCGACGATACCCTGCGGATTGACCGCGTGAACTTTCGCCCAGTCGACCAGGATGAAAGTGAAGGGCCAGGCGACGAGAATCCAGCCGACGGTGCCGCCCATGCGGACGATGCCGAACTCTTTTTTAGCATCCTTCATGCTGGCGAAGGCGATCGAGTTGGTGATCGACATCGTGGGCACGTAGAAGAGGCAGTGAATGAGCATGCAGCCGAAGAAGGGCCAGAACTCGCGAGTCAGGCTGCACCCCAGGATGGCGAGGCCGCCAACGAGGTGGGAGAAGCCGAGGAAGCGCTCTGCGGCGAAGTTGCGGTCGGCAAACTGGTTGCTGAAGAACATGCCGACAACCGCAGCGACGGGGAAGGCGTTCAGGATCATTCCCTGTTCTGAGAAGAGCCATTTCATGAAATCAGGGACGAAGCCCGCAATGGCCTTGGGCGGCTCAGTGGCGGAAAAGCCAAGGCTGGGAAGGTAGCCAAAGATCAAGGGGAGCCAGGCACCCCAGATGGCAATTTCAAGGACCATCATGATGAAAAGTTTATTGCGTGTGGACATAGAGCTGTGTGGTTGGGGTGTGGTACAGGTTCGGGCGGAGATTAGGGAAGAGAGGCGGGGCTGGCAAGCGGGGAATTTGGCAAAGATGGGGAAGGCGGATCAAAGGGAGGCGACGCTGATGGCCTGCCAGTAGGTCTGGTCGCGCCGGTCGGGCCAGAGGGCGTGGTAACGGGTGAGGGCGGAGGGAGGCAGGGTGGCCTGGCCGCCGACGAGGGATTCGTTCTGCCCGCCAGGGGTGGTGACGGAGCGGACGGAGGAGAAGTTTTCCCGGAAGAAGCGGCGGAAGGCGGACTGGAGGGTGCGGTGGCCGGTGCCGGTGACGAGGTTGGCCACGAGCAGGCCGCCGGGGGCGATGGCGCGAAGGAGGGCGGCTCCGGTTTCCGGATCGTAGACGCCGGGCCGGACGACGTCGTCCTCGGCGGCGCGGTAGACGTCGTCGATGACCACGTCGAACTGGAGCTGGTTGCGCCGGATCCAGGCGTAGGCGTCGTCGATGTGGATGGCGGCCTCCAACTCGTCCAGGCTCATGTGTTCCCTGGCCAGGGTGATGATGCCGGGGTCGATCTCCACGGCGGTGATGGACAGGCCGGGGACGAGCCGGCGGAGAATGCGCAGGCTGGTGCCGCCGGCCAGGCCGAGCATGAGGACGGAGGCGGGCGGCCCCGCCGGGCGGAGGAGGGCGGCGGCGGCGATGCAGTCCCACGCCAGGCCGGTGAGGAAACGCCGGCGGTGCCACCACGCGTGCACGGCCCCGGAAACGCGAAACTCTGCCTCGTCGGGCGAGGTCCAGAGGGAGACTTTCTGGAAGCCGGTGTCGTGGTCTGAGTGGTGGCGCATCGCGGGCCATTTTGCATGGATTTCCCCCGCTGGCCAGTGCCGTCGCAGAGGAGGAGTGGAAAAAAGCAGTCACGCGGCATTTGCCCAAGCGTCCAGGCCGGGTAGCATGCCCGCCGCTGCCATGATTCTGCCCATTGTCATTTACGGAAACCCCGTCCTTCGCGAAGATTGCGCCCCCGTCACCGAGGTGACGGAGGAGATCCGCACGCTCGCGGCGAACATGATCGAAACCATGATCGAGGCCGACGGTGTCGGTTTGGCTGCACCGCAGGTGGCGGTGCCGGTCAAGCTGGCGGTGATCGATGTGGCCCACGCGCCGGACCTGCAAACCTACTTCCGTGTGGACGGGAAGGATGCCGACCTGAAGGAATGGATGCCGCTCATTTTCATCAATCCGGAACTGACACTGGGCAAAAGAAAGGTCTCCGACAAGGAGGGGTGCCTGAGTTTTCCGGAGATGACGACGTTCATTTCCCGACCGAACGATGTGACGGCAAAACTGACCCTGCTGGACGGAAGGGTGATCACCATCGAAACGGACGGCCTGCTCTCCCGCGCGATCCAGCACGAGACGGACCACCTGCACGGACGCCTTTTCATCGACCGGATGAATGCGGCGGACAAGCTGAGCCTGAAGAAGAAGATCCGCGCGATGCAGGACGAGTGGGGCGAGACGCGGTAGAAAACGGGCTTCGGCTTTCGGGACCGTTTCCCGCCACTGGTTTACCGGGAAAGTCGCGGACCGGTTCTGCTAATGCGGGTGCGATAGCCCGAAAGGATTACCCCTGCGGGAGAGCACGGGGCTGGTGTTGTGGTATGGATGGGAGGATTCCATTTTCTTTCCCATGAACTCCACTCTGTCTTGCGCGATCACGCTTTTTTTCCTCACAGGCTTGCAGGTTCCCAAGGCCAGTGCGGCTCCCACGCCGCTGCCGCCGCTGCTGCGGGATGCTGAGGAGCCGATTATTTTCCCCGCCGACGCCGGCGTGATCGATGTCACCAAGCCGCCTTACAATGCGAAGGGTGATGGAAAAACGGATGACTCGGACGCGATCCAGCGGGCGCTGGATGACTACCCGTCGCAGAACCGCATCATCTATTTGCCTGACGGGACCTATTTGGTTTCGCATCAGATCGAGTTTGGCATTTCGCGGCGGTTTCATCCTGACAAAAAGATCGATGGCCGGGACCCCAGCCACCAGCGGATGACGATCCTGCAAGGGCAAAGCCGCGATGGAACGATCATCCGACTGAAGGATGAATGCGCTGGATTCCAAGCGATGGGGATCGACGAAAAGAACAAGGACATCGGCCGGCCGCTGGTGAAGGCGGTGGTGTGGACGGGCGAAACGGTGGCGCAACATTTCCGCAATGCGATCCGCAATCTCACGGTCAACACCGGAAAGCGGAATCCCGGAGCCGCGGGCGTGCAGTTCAATGCGAGCAACCAAGGCTGCATGCACGCGGTGAAAATCGAGAGTGGAGACGACACGGGACGCATCGGGCTGGACATTGGCTACACTGGCGACAGCGGCCCCGCCGTGGTGCGACATCTGGAGGTGCGGGGCTTTGATTTCGGCATCTGGGCTTCCAATCTGAATTCCTTTACCATCTGGGACGTGACGCTGAAGGGCCAGCGCAAGGCGGGCATTCGGGCTCCGTTCGACGTGCTGATGCTGCATCGCGTGCGCAGTGAGAACAAAGTGCCAGCCTTTTGGATGGGAGGACGCTGGAGCTGCTTCGCGACGCTGATCGATGCCGAACTGACAGGCGGGGCCGCTGACCAGCCCGCCATCCTGCTGGACGGGCTGCCGAAGGATGAGCATTTCTTTGCCCGGAACATCAAGGTGAGCGGCTACGGCATGGCCGTGAAATCAGCCGACGCGAAACGCAATGCCGCGGGCGACATCGACGAATACACGCATGGACCGATCACCAAGGCGTTTCCCGACTGCATTGAGCGCACACTGAATTTACCCGTGAAGGACGCCCCGACCGTGCCGTGGGCTCCGCTCAAGGAATGGGCCAATGTGATGAACTTCGGGGCGGTGGGCGACGGCAAGCACGACGACACGCAAGCAGTCCAGCAGGCCATCGACAGCGGAGCCCGCGTGGTCTATTTCCCCGGAGGCAAGCTGGCCAATGGCAAGGAACGCCGGTTTGACTGCAAGGACGTGGTCCTGCGAGGCAAGGTGGAAAGGTTCATCGCCTGCGAGGGCTACGTGAGCGCCGAGCACCTCTATGTGCGCGAGGGATCGGCTCCGGCGGTGGTGATCGAGCGCTTCATGCCGTTCTGGGACAATCAGCCGATGAACATCCATCAGCAGAGTCTGCGCCCGGTGATCGTGCGGGACATCAACGGCACGGTGTTTCAGGAATCCATGGGCGATGTCTTCATCGACGATGTGTGCGGCGGGCTGCACATGAAAACACCCGGCGCCAGCGTGTGGGCGCGGTATTTCAACTACGAGGTGGACCCGGGCCCAGGCGTGGTGAACAACGGCGGCAACCTCTGGATCATGGGCAGCAAGATCGAGCACCCCACGCCGCAGGTGGAACTGCTGAACGGGAGCAGGACGGAGATCTTCGGAGCCATGTGGTATGCGGGATTTGGCGACGTGGTGGAAAAGCCCGGCATCAACATCGTGGATAGTGCTGTGTCGCTGGTCTCCCATCGTCAGCATTCGTTCGGCACAGGGACGTGGAAAAACTGGATCCGGGTGGAGCGCAAAGGCGACGTGTTTTGGCACCGTGACTGGGCGCTGGATTTCCTGAGCACGGCCGGAGCTGCGGCGAAATAGAAGCGCCAGCTACGCCCGCGGGAGGCTGAGGGTAAAGACTGAGCCGTGGCCGGGGGTGCTGGTGACCTCCAGCGTGCCGGAGTGGGCGTCCGCGATGGACTTGCAAATGGCGAGACCGAGGCCGGCACCGCCGGTGCGGCGGTTGCGGGAGGATTCGACGCGGTAGAAGCGGTCGAAGAGGCGGGGGAGGTGCTCCGGGGCGATGCCGCAGCCGGTGTCGGTGACGGTGGCTGTGGAGGAGGCGCCACCAGTGCCGGTGCGCAGGGTGATGGTGCCGCCCTCCGGGGTGTGGTCGAGGGCGTTGCTGAGGAGGTTTGAAATGATCTGACCGAGGCGCACAGGGTCGCCGGTGCAGGGGGCCGGATCGAGCACGCAGGTGAGGGTGATGTTTTTCCCGGTGGCCAGGATCTGAAGCGGGGCGGCGGCAGCGGCGGCAATGGTGGCGAGGTCGGCGGGCTCGTGTTTTCCCTCGGCGGGACCGGGTTGGGGCGTGGAGAGGTCGAGGAGGGATTCGGTGAGCTGGTTGAGGCGGCGGGCGGCATCGATGCACGACTGAAGGGCGGCGCGGTAGGTGGCGGGGTCGCGCTCGCGGGCGAGGGCGTGCTGGGCCTGGGCGAGGATGACGGCGACGGGGGTGCGGAGTTCGTGGGCGGCGTCGGCGGTGAAGCGGGTCTGGGAAAGGAGCGAGTCTTCGAGCTGGGCGAAGGTCTCGTTCAGGACGGAGGAGAGGCGGTCGAGTTCGCTTTTTTCCCCGGAGACGGGGATGCGGTCCCCCCAAGCGCCGCGGGTGATGCGCCTGGCGGTGGAGCTGATATGGGCGATGGGACGGAGGGCGCGGGAGGTGATCCACCAGCCGATGCCGAGACCGAGGACGAGCACGGCGGCGGCGATGGCGGCGAGCCAGCGGGCGTATTCGGCGAGGGCCTGGTGCTCGCCCTGGATGGAGCGTCCGACAAGGAGGCACTCGCCTGGCGGGGTGAAAATGTAGGCCTCGCGGAACGTGTCGCGGGACCTCTCACCGAGGAGGGGGGATTTCCCGGCAGGTGCGGGCGGGCGGGCGATGCCTGCGGGCGCGGTGGCGGAGCGGGCGTTCTCCGATCCATCGCGCCGCCAGATGACGTAGTAAAGGCCGGTGCCTGAATCCGGAGCAAAGGGGGTGGCGCTGGCGGCGGGGAGGCGAAATTCCCTGTCCAGCCGGACGGGCGGCGGCGGAGCGCCGGGAGGGGGACCGTTGCCGGGGCCGCCGGGGCCGCGGGGACCAGGCAGGCCGGCTGAGAGGGGGCGGAGGTGCTGCTGCAGCTCGCGATCCACGCGGCGCAGTTCATTGGCCGACTGGTAGTGCCACGCGGCGAAGGAGAGGCCGGTGAGCACGGCAGCGAGGAGAAACCCGTGCCAGAGCTGAAGGCGGAGGTGGAGGGAGGCGGGAAACATCACGCAATGGAGTAGCCCAGCCCGCGCCGGGTGATGATGAAGTCGTGGCCGAGCTTTTTCCGGATGTTCGAGACGTGGACGTCGAGCAGGTTTGAGAGGCTGCTTTCGTTTTCATCAAAGAGGTGCTCGTAGAGCTGCTCCCTGGTGACGATGCGGCTGCGGTGGTGGGCCAGGTACTCGATGAGGGATGTCTCGCGCGCGGTGAGGGTGACGGGCACGCCGCGCTGGGTGACGATGTGGCCGCCGAGGTCGACGGTGATGTCTCCGAATTTCACCACGGAGGTGGCCTGCCCGGCGGCCCGGCGGATGAGGGCGCGGACGCGGGCGAGCAGCTCGGGGAGTTCGCAGGGTTTGGGGAGGTAGTCATCGGCTCCGCCATCGAGGCCTCGCACGCGGTCGCCGGTGGTGTGGCGGGCGGTGAGCATAAGGACGGGCGTTTTTTTCCGGATGCGCAGGCGCTCCAGCAGCTGGAATCCGGTGAGCCGGGGCAGCATGACATCGAGGATGATGGCGTCGTAGTCCCACATGAGGGCCTTGGCCAGGCCGTCCTCGCCGTCCTCAGCCTCGTCCACGGCGTAGCCCTCCTCGCGGAAGGACTCGGCGAGGGAGCTGAGGAGGGCGGGTTCGTCTTCGACAATCAGGAGGCGCATGAAAGGTGGAACGCGATACTCGGCGGACGACCTTTAGGCAACGTGAAGTCGGAGGCGATGGCGCGTCAAAGGCGCGCGGAGAGGAGTTCGCGCTGGTAGACGAGTTCCTTGGGCAGGGAGTCGTAGAGCTTCAGGAAAAGCTCGCCCTGGCTGAGGACCTCCGCGCTCCACTCCTCGGGGACGAAGGCCATGCAGGCGTCGAAATTTTCCCGGGTGAAGCCGGGCAGCCCCTCGGAGCGGAAATCCTCCCAGTGGGGCGTCCAGCCGAGGCGGGTTTCATGGCCGGGGATGCGGCCTTCGCAGCGCTTCCAGATCCACTCGAGGACGCGCATGTTTTCGCCGAAGCCGGGCCAGAGGTAGGAACCGTCCGCCCCTTTGCGGAACCAGTTGACGTGGAAAACACGGGGCAGGTGGAGGATGAGGCGGCGCATCTCGATCCAGTGCTGGAAATAGTCGCCCATGTTGTAACCGCAGAAGGGGAGCATGGCCATGGGGTCGCGGCGGACGCGACCGGTGGCGCCGGCAGCGGCTGCGGTGGTCTCCGAGCCCATGGTGGCGCCGATGTAGACGCCGTGGACCCAGTTGAACGCCTGATAAACCAGGGGCATGGTGGTGGGGCGGCGTCCGCCGAAGATGATGGCGCTGATGGGGACACCCTCGGGATCATCCCAATGGGGATCGATGCCCGGACACTGGGCGGCGGGGCAGGTGAAGCGGGAGTTTGGGTGGGCGGCGAGGGTGCCGCTCTCCGGCGTCCACGGCTGGCCGCGCCAGTCGGTGAGGGAGGAGGGTGGGGTGTCGGTGAGGCCCTCCCACCAGACGCAGCCGTCGTCGGTGACGGCGACGTTGGTGAAAATGGTGTTGTGGGACATGGACTCCATGGCTCGCGGGTTTGACTGCCAGCTGGTGCCGGGGGCGACGCCGAAGTAGCCTGCCTCGGGATTGATGGCGCGCAGGCGACCGTCCGGGCCGGGCCAGAGCCAGGCGATGTCGTCACCGACGACGGTGGCCTTCCACCCCTCGTAGGCGGGGGGCGGGATGAGCATGGCGAGATTGGTCTTTCCGCAGGCGCTGGGGAAGGCGGCGGTGCAGTAAATTTTGCGCCCGTCCGGGTTTTCGAGGCCGAGGATGAGCATGTGCTCGGCCAGCCAGCCTTCGTCCCGGGCCATCACGCTGGCCAGGCGCAGGGCGAGGCATTTTTTTCCGAGCAGGGCGTTGCCCCCGTAGCCGCTGCCGTAGGACCAGACGGAGCGTTCTTCGGGGAAGTGAACGATGTATTTTGTCTCACTGCACGGCCACGGGACGTCCGCCTGGCCCGGGGCGAGGGGGGCGCCGACGGTGTGCAGGCAGGGGACGAAATCCCCGAAGTCGCCCAGTGCCTCAAGGACCTGCGTGCCGATGCGGGCCATGATGCGCATGCTGGCGACGACGTAGGCGGAGTCTGTGATCTCGACACCAATGATGGCGCGAGGGGAGCCGGCCGGGCCCATGCTGAAGGGGATGACGTAGAGGGTGCGCCCCTTCATGGAGCCGCGGAAGAGGCCGGTGAGGCGCTCCTTCATTTCTGCGGGCGGAGCCCAGTTGTTGGTCGGGCCGGCGTCGGCCTGGCGCCGGCTGCAGATGTAGGTGCGCTCCTCGACGCGGGCGACGTCGCCGGGATCCGAGCAGGCGAGAAAACTGTTCGGATGCATTTCAGGATGGAGCCTGCGGAAGGTGCCTGAGGCGACCAGCCCGTCGCACAAGGCCTTGTTCTCGCTCTCGGATCCGTCGCACCAATGGACGGCGGAGGGCTCGCAGAGGGCGGTGATTTCTTCGACCCAGGCATTGAGCCTGGCGTGGTGGGAGGGTGATCTCGAATCCATGATTGATTCTAATGTAAAGCAGCTTGCCTGCCAATATTTACCCTGAATAAATACGGCAAATAAAACCAGCTACTGGCTGCGAAAAACGAAGTAGACGGCACCGCAGAGGCAGAGCCCGGCCCAGAGGTAGTCGAGCCTGAGCGGCTCCTTCATGTAGAAGAGGCTGAATGGAACGAAGACGGCCAGGGTGATGACCTCCTGGGTGACTTTCAACTGGCCGAGCGAGACACCGTTGGAGAATCCGAGCCGGTTGGCCGGGACCATGATGAGATACTCGAAAAAAGCGATGCCCCAACTGACGAGGATGGCGACAACGAGGGGGCGGCTAGCCTGGCTTTTCAGGTGGCCGTACCAGGCGTACGTCATGAAGAGATTCGACAGGGCGAGGAGGCCGGCGGTTTTCCAAAGCGGGGACATGGAAAAGAGAGGGGGGAGGGGGCTCAGCCTGGCAGGGGACCGTCCGAGTCCTCGTCCTCGGGGTCGGTCACCCTGAGCCGGCCGGTCAGTTCACGCGCCTGGGCGGCATCCGCCCGGATCTGGGCGGAAAGCTCTTCAAATCCGGAGAATTTTTTCTCTGGACGGAGGTGGGTGACGAGTTCAACGTCGAGTTCGCGGCCGTAGAGATCGCCCTCGAAGTCAAAGAAATGGACCTCGAGGACGACGGCGGGCGGGCCGGACTCGATGGTGGGGCGAATGCCGAGGTTGGCGACGCCGTGGCGCAGTTCACCTCGGACCTGGGCGCGGGCGGTGTAGACGCCAAAGGGGGGGAGCTGGATGGAGCTGACGGGGAGATTGGCCGTGGGCAGGTCAAGCGTGCGGGCCAGCCGGCGGCCTGGGGTGACGGTGCCGAGGATGGTCCAGGGCCTGCCAAGGAAGGTGGCGGCGCGGCCGAAATCTCCCGCGGCCACGGCCTCGCGAATGAGGGTGCTGCTGGCGACCTCCTGGCCGACTGCCACGGGCTCGACGGCGCGAACGTCCACGCCGAGCGAGCGGAGCAGCTCGACGTTGCCCTTTCTCTGGTGGCCGAAGACCCAGTCCCGCCCGACGGAAATGGTGCCGAGGGGATGGCACGCCCTGACGAGGTTCTGCACGAAAGCGACGGCCTCTGTGCGTGCGAACTCTTCCGTGAACGGGATGACGAGCAGATGGTCAACGCCCAGCCGCCGAAGGACCAGTTCCTGGTGGCGCGGGGTGGTCAGGCGCAGCGGAGCCGCCTGCGGGCGGAAAAGCTGGGCGGGGTGGGGATCGAAAGTGACAACAACGGGGGTGCCCTCCCCGACGTGCGCGGAGCGGATGACTGACTGGTGGCCGAGGTGCACCCCGTCGAAAACGCCGATGGAGAGGTGAACCGGGCCTTCCAGTTGGGAGAGTTTGGCGATGTCGCGGTGGACTTTCACAGGGCGGGGCCGGCTGGGTCGGGTTTCAGGCTCCCCGCAGTTTGGAAACTTCGGGCAGGCTGATCAGGGAGTTGACGACGTCCTCGCGCGGTCCCTCTTTCAACTGCTGAAAAGTGACGGAGCGGACCAGGTCGAACTTGCCTGAGCGGGTGCGGCGCAGCGAGGAAAGGTGGGCGCCGCAGCCGAGTTTTTCGCCGATGTCGTGGGCGTAGGTGCGGACGTAAAAGCCCTTGCTGCAAAGCACCTTGAATTCGATTTCCGGAAGCTCGATGCGCTTGATTTCGTGATGGTAGACGTGCACGAGGCGCGGTTCACGCTCGACGGTCTTTCCCTGACGGGCCAGCTTGTAGAGGGGGACGCCGTCTTTTTTGATGGCGGAAACCATGGGCGGAATCTGGTAGAAGTCGCCCTTGAACGAAGCGAAGGCGGCTTCGATTTCGGCCGGGCCAAGGTTTTCGGGAACGGGGCGGGACTCCAGCACTTCGCCCTCGCGATCCTGGGTGCTGGTGGAGGAGCCGAGGTGGATGGTGCCCTCGTATTCCTTGTCCTCGGCCATGAGCAGGTCCTGGATTTTCGTGGCGCGACCGACGACGACAATGAGCAGTCCCGTGGCCATGGGGTCCAGGGTGCCGCAGTGGCCGACTTTTTTGGTGTTCAAGCAGCGGCGCACGACGGCCACCACGTCGTGCGAAGTCATGTCCGGGGCCTTGTCGACCAGGAGCACTCCATCAATCTCGTCTTGCAAGGGCCTCATGAATAGCGGTAAGAACTCTGTCCTGAGCAGCGGTTAGGGGTCCGGCCAGCCGGGCTCCGGCGGCCATGCGGTGGCCGCCTCCTCCGAACAACTGGCAAATTTGGCTGACATCGACGGCGGCGTCCTTGGAACGCAGGCTGATGCGGATTTTTCCGTCGGGCAGCTCCTCGAAAAAGGCGGCGACGACCACTCCCTCGATGGAGCGGAGGTTGTCGATGAGGTTTTCCGTGTCCCCGGCCTCGGCTCCGGCGCGTGCGGCCATGTCCTGCGTGAGGGCCCAGCTGGCGCAGCGGTCTCCACAGGAGAGCTGCAGCACGTTGAGCAGCTCTTTCAAGAGCAGTGTGCGGCGGAGCGGGTGGCTCTGGTAAATTTTCTCGTTGAGCGTGCCGATGTCCAGTCCGCACTCGACGAGATCCGCGGCGATGCGGTAGGTCGTGGCAGTGGTGGCCGAGTACTGAAACGAACCGGTGTCGGTGGAGATGGCGGTGTAGAGATTTTCCGCGATCTCGGCGTCCACGGGAAACTTCTGGTCGTGCAGCAGCTCGTAAATGATCTGGCCGGCGGCAGGGGAGTTCGCATCGATGTAGTGCAGGTCACCGTAGCCGGGATTGCTGATGTGGTGGTCGATGTTGACCAGTTTTGCCGCACCGGCGAGGGCCGCAGTGACACCGTCGCCGACGCGAACCTGCGAGGCGGTGTCGAGGAAAAAGGCGACCTCGATGCCTTCCAGCGGAGCGCCGGGAAGCTGGACGAGGTCCGTGCGGGGAAGAAAGGCGAGGTTGGCCGGGATGCCGTCTTCATTGAGCATCACCACGTCCTTGCCCAGCTTTTTCAGGCTGAGGCCGAGGCCGAGCACCGAGCCGATGGCATCCCCGTCCGGCCTGACGTGGCTGGCGATGGCGAAACGCGAGTGGGCCTGGACCAGGCGGCCGATTTCTGCGAAGGAGGTGTTGGTCTTGAGGAGGCTCATGATTCGGGCCCGGCGGGCTCAGTCAACGAGGGCGCGCTCTTCGTCACTGAGCGGCGGGGCGTCGGCGGGGGTGAGCTTGTCCACTTCTTCCATGATGTTGAGCACGTGCACGCCGCGCTCCACGGAGTTGTCGAGCTTGAAATGGAGCTGCGCGGTCTGTTTCATGATGACCCGCTTGGAAAGCTTGGCTTGGAGGGAGACGCGGGCTTTTTCCAGCTTGCGCATGGCGGCCCGCTGGAGGTCCTCCCGGCCGATGATGCCGAGGTAGACGTGCGCCTGCTTGAGGTCGGGCGTCATGTCGATGTCGTTGATGGACACAAGAGCGCCTCCGAACTCGAAATCCCGGGTGAGGATTTCTCCGAGTTCGCGCTTCATGAGTTCACGTACGCGCAGGAGGCGGTTGTTCATGGTAGTGGTGGGGTGGTGCCGGGGGAAGAAAGGCAGGCGAGCGACGGCGGGGCCGGCGCTGAGGTCACCTTGGCGGAGTGGTGTCTCAGAGGGCTTGGGCGAATTTCTCCAGCTCGTAGCACTCGATCACGTCGCCTTCCTCGTATTCATTGAACTCGGCAAGGCGGATGCCGCACTCGAGACCGTTGCGCACTTCTGGCACTTCGTCGGAGAAACGCCGCAGGGTGCTCATCTTTCCGTCGAAAATGGCCTGCTTTCCGCGCAGGACGCGGGCGTGGGCATTGCGGGCGATGCGTCCGTCGGAAACCTGGCAACCGGCGGCGTACCCGCGCTGAATCTTGAAGACCTGCTTGATCAGCGCGTGGCCGAGCACCTTTTCGCGGGTGAGCGGGTCGAGCAGTCCCAGCATGGCGTCCCTGACCTGGTCAATCAGTTCGTAAATGATGGAGAAGAGTTTGATTTCCACGTCTTCACGCTTGGCGGTGGCAACAGCCTTGCCTTCGAGTTTCGTGTTGAAACCGATGATGGTCGCATCCGATGCGCTGGCGAGCAGGACGTCGGAATCCGAGATGGGGCCGGCGGCGACGTGGAGGAATTCGAGCCGGACCTTCTCCGTCTTGATTTCCTTGAGCGCACCGACGATGGCCTCGGTGGAGCCCTGGACGTCGCACTTCAGAATGAGGCGCAGAGTCTTCTTCTCGTCCGTCATGCTGGCGAAAAGGTCCTCCATGCGGCTGCGGCGCGGCGCCTGCAGCTTGTCCAGACGGGCGACGCTGCTGCGCTCTTCGGAGAGGCGCTTGGCGTCCTTGTCGTTTTTCATCTGGATCATCTCCGTGCCAACGGAGGGCATGTCGCTGAAACCCAGAACCTCCGCCGGGATGGCCGGACCGGCGGACTTGATGCTCTCTCCACGGTCGTTGAGCAGGCTCTTGATCTTGCCCCACTGGCTGCCGCAAATGAAGGACATGCCGGGCTTGAGGGTGCCGTTGGCTGCGATGACAGTGGCCGTGGGGCCCTTGCCGGCTTCGAGCCTGGACTCGACCACGATGGCGCGGACGGGAGCCTTGGGATCGGCCTTGAGTTCAAGAAGTTCGGTTTCAAGAAGAAGGATGTCGAGCAGGGTTTCGACACCGGTTCCCTTGGTGGCGGAAACTTCCACGACAGAGGTGTCGCCACCCCAGTCTTCCGGCGCAAGCCCGTTCTGCTGGAGCTGGCCCTTGACCTTGTTGATGTCCGCGCTGGGGAGGTCGCACTTGTTGATGGCGACGACGATTTTCACCCCGGAGGCGCGGGCGTGGCTGAGGGCCTCGTGGGTGGTGGGCATCATGCCGTCATCCGCAGCGATGACCAGAACCACGATGTCCGTGAGGTGGGCGCCGCGGGCGCGCATGGCGCTGAAGGCGGCGTGACCCGGGGTGTCGAGGAAGGTGATCGTGTGATCGTTGTGCGAGACGGTGTAGGCGCCGATGTGCTGGGTGATGCCGCCGGCTTCGCCCGAGGCGACCTTGGCCTTGCGGATGTAGTCGAGCAGCGAGGTCTTCCCGTGGTCGACGTGGCCCATGATTGTGACGATCGGCGGGCGCGGCTGAAGGGTGTGGACTTCGACTTCCTCGATGGGAGGCGGCGGCGGCGGCTCGATGACCTGCTCGACCTTGTGGACGCCGGCACCTTTTTCGCGCTTTTCGCGTTCAAAGATGAATCCGTTCTTTTCGCAAATCCGCCCGGCCACATCAGGCTCAACAGCCGAGTTCTGGTTGGCGAAAATGTCCATCGCCATCAAATCCTTGATGAGCTGGAACGGTTTCAGGTTCATCCGGTCCGCAAGATCCTTGACGATGATCGGCGGCTTGATGTGGATGACGCGGGGATCCGAAGGTTCGGCTTCGTCGGCGGCGGAGGCTTCCGCCTCGGGCGCGGGTTCCGGCGCGGGAGCTTCCACCTGCTGCGGTTTTGGCCTGGCGGCTTCCTCCTTGCTGGCGAGCAGGAGGGAAATGGGGGCGAGAACATTTCTGGCGAGCGTGGATTCGACCGGGGGGGAGAGGGCGTCCTCCTCCTTTTTCCGGTCCCGCTTTTCCTTCTTCTTCTCCTTTTCGTCGAAAAGGGAGAGGGCGTTCTTCTTTTTGTCGTCCAGCGTCTCCCGGGCGGGCCCTGCTGGTTCAGCCGGAACTTCGGGAGCGGGGGCAGGCTCGCCGGCTTTGCGCCGGACGCGCTTGGGACGGCCCTCGTCGTCGATCAACGAGAGAGCCCCCTTTTTTGCTTCAGTGATCGAACTCGAGGGTGTAACCGACGCGGAACCGGCGGAAGCCGGAGCGGAGGCTTGCGCCGCGCTCGGATTCCGGGTGTCCGTCGGTTTGGGACTGCTGGATTTGGATGCCATTCGTTGTAAATTTTGTTCTCATCACGCCTGCATGAGTTACAGGTTTAGGCGGATGCGGGCTGGCTCGCGTGGATTTCGCGCGCCTTGGCCACTATGGCGGCGGCGGCTTCCTCTTCAATGCCGGCAGCACCGGACACATCAGACGCCTCCACCCCGCCGGTGGCGAGGATCTCAATGCTGTTCATGCCGCCTGCGATGAGCTTGGCCGCGACGTCGTCCGACACTCCGAGGGCGGCCGCCATGTTTTTGGCGACGTCGCCGAGGCGGCGTTCGAACTGTTCGTGGGCGGTCTCGTCCTTCTCCACTTGCACATCCCAGCCCAGAAGGCGGGAGGTGAGGCGGGCGTTCTGGCCGTGGCGGCCGATTGCCTTGGAGAGTTCCTCTTCGCTGACGCGCACGATGATGCGCTTGCGCTCGGCATCCACGGTCACCTTGTTGTCGGCGATGGTCGCAGGCTTGAGCGCTTCCTTGATGAAATCCTTCGGATCATCCGACCAGCGGATGATGTCCACCTTCTCGTTGTTGAGTTCGCGGACGATGTTTTTCACGCGCGCTCCCTTGAGGCCCACGCACGCACCCACGGGGTCCACCTTGTCATCGGCGGAGAAGACGGCGACCTTGGTCCGGTAGCCGGCCTCACGGGCGATGCCGCGGATCTGGACGGTGTGGTCGGCGATCTCGGTCACCTCGCTCTCGAAGAGGCGCTTGACGAAATTCGGATGGCTTCTGCTGAGAACGATCTCCGGGCCGCGAACCCCGTTTTCCACAGCCACGACGTAGGCGCGGATGCGGTCACCGATGTTGTAGTCCTCGGTCTTCACGCGCTCCTTGGAAGGCATGATGCCTTCAAATTTACCGAGATCCACGACGACGTCCGATTTCTCGAAGCGGCGGACCACTCCGGACACGATGTCACCGGCACGATCTTTGAACTCGTCGTAAATCATTTCCTTCTCCGCCTGGCGGAGGCTCTGCATCATGGCCTGCTTGGCTGTCTGCGCGGCGATGCGGCCGAAATCTTTCGGCGTCACTTCGACCTCGATCTCGTCGCCCACGACGGCATCTTTCTTGATGCGGATGGCTAGGGAAATCGGGATCTGCTCCCACTTGTTGGTGACTTCCTCGACGGCGATCAGTTTGGCGATGGCTTTGATGGTCCCCTTGACCGGGTCCACGTCCATACGAAGCTCCCGAGCCGGCCCGACGCTCTTCTTCGACGCAGACAGGAGCGCCCTTGAGACAGCCTCTACGACTTTCTCACGGGACATTCCTTTTTCTTTTTCGAAGTAATCGAACAGTGCTGTTAACTCGCTGGTCATAAGGCAACTATCTCTTGATACAAAAAAGAGCGGGTTTTCACCCACTCTTCCCGGAGGCGGCCTTACCGTCAGGCCGTTTTTGTTCAAGTGAAGTGCGGACTCTACGCAGAGGGCATTGCGGGGCAAGCGATTTCCATGAAAGAATTCAAGTGCTGCTAATGACCCGGTGCCGGGGGGGGCGGGGCGGAGGTGCCGGAAAGGAGGCAGGCCCAGAGGAGGCCGGACGGGGAGATGGTGGCTGTTGGGCCGGAGCCGAGGAGGCGTCCCATGGTGCGCCAGGAGTGTTTTCCTGCGAAGGGCTCGACCCAGGAGACGACAGGCCCGGTCACGGGGCGGCTGCCGGGTTTCACGGAGATGGGCAGCCCCCACGCAGTGCAGGTGATCTCCCAGGAGGGGGCGTCCCCGGGCGGTCCGGTGCCCTGCCAGAGCCACGGGTAGCGGGTCAGGAGGTCGGACTCTGGCCCATGGCTGGTGAGGAGGGTGAATCCCGGAGCCTGGCGGCTGAGAAAACGGGGGAGGGGGAGTGCGGGCTCCTTTTCCAGCGCAAGAAACAGGGCGGCTGGGTCGAGGCTGCAGAGGTTCAAGCTGTCGAAGCGGGAAACAGCCTGCGGTACGGGCCGGGTTTTGGCCTGCCATTTGTCAAAATTGCCGTTCATCATAAGCGCGATCTCCAGATGAAGATGGGCGCGGCGGGGTTCGATGCTGGAGCCCGTGGAGCCGAGGATGCCGAGAGGCGCCCCCTTCGCCAGAGTCTGCCCAGGAGCGACGCTGATGGAGGCGAGGTGGGCGTAGCGGCTGAAGACGGGACCGCAACCCCAGTCGTGCTCAAGGACCACGTAATTTCCCAGCTCGGAGGCGGCGGGGTCGGTCTGGCAGCTGGCTACCGTGGCGGCGGAGATGGCGCAGACGGTGTCGGTGGGCCGTCCCTCCGGGCTGTGCTGGACGGGGGAGATGTCCACGCCCTCGTGAAAGCGCGTGAACAGCGTTTTCCCCTCCCACTCCAGCGGCTGGCGGACAAAGCCGAACTGGCCGCCCTGCCAGACTAGCCCCACGGTGCCGTCCGGCTGCTGGCGGTCGACACCCATGAAAAAGTCGGCCGGTTTTCCGGTGAGGAGGGCGCGATTCGTGGTGGGCAGGGCGAGATCCGGAACAGCCGCCGCTGCCGTGCAGACCAAGGCGGCGGCGCAGGCGTACAAAGTGGAAATGACAGGCAGGGAAGGCACGGCGGCTATTGTGCACCCGCCGGGCGCGTGGAGCATCTGCTTTGTGAAAAATGCAGCGGCTCGTTGATTATTGCGGGTTGGCCCTTGCCGGGCTGGTGCTTCTGCGCGAGGGGTGGCGATTCACGCCACCCCGCCATGCCAGTTCAAGCCGCCTCTTGTTGTCTCACAAGCCGCTTTGACGAGCCCGCCATCCGCCGGGCCGTGGAAGAGTGCCGTCGTGAACTGGGCGGCCCCGCCGATCTGGCCGTGGTTTTTGCCTCGCCGGACTTCCGGCCCCATTTGAAGGAATTTGCCGAGCTGGTCCAGGTCTACGGCCACGCGGCCCGGGTGGTCGGCTGCTCGACCTCCGGACAGATCTCCCCCGGCCGGGAAGACGAGGACGTCTCCGGGTTTACCCTGCTCCTGCTGAACTTGGGAGAGCAGGGTCGCGTGGTGGTGAGCCGGGTGACGGATGGCTTCCCCGGTTTCACCCCGGAGGTGGAGGATCTGGTCTGCGCTGTCGGGCTTTTCCACCCTTTCAGGTTCAACGCCCAGAGCTGGCTGCTGGAGTGGAACACCTTTCACCCCACCACGCCCTGCTACGGGGGTCTGGCGTCCGGCGGCTCTGATGAGCGGTCGATTTTCATTTTTGACGAAACAGGGGAGGTGGCGGACTGCGGGCTGGTGGTGGAATTTCAGGGACCGCTGCACATCGAGGGGCTCGTCAGCCAGGGGTGCCGTCCCATCGGGCGGCCGGTGCGGGTGGATGAGGTGCGGGAGAATCTTGTCCTGCAACTGGATGACCGGGAACCCTACCAGGTGCTGAACGAGGCCGTGGCCGGGCTCCTGAAGGAGGGGATCGTAGTGACGCCGGGCAGCATCCATGCCGGACTGGCCGTGAAGGCGGCGGACGGGCTGCCCGGGGCGGGGGACTACGTGGTGCGCAACATCCTGGCTGGCGACCCGGCGACGGGCGTGCTCCAGATCGGCGCACACCCCCAGCCGGGGCAGACGCTGCAGTTTCAGTTCCGGGATGCCGACGCCGCCGACGAGGACCTGCGCGAGGGCTGCCGGCAGCTCCGGGAAAACCGGCCGGGTCGCGTGGCCGGAGCGCTCCTTTTCTCCTGCTCGCTGCGCGGCCAGGCCTTCTTTGAGGTGCCGAACCACGACGCCGGCTTGGTGGAGGACAGCTTTGGGACCATCCCGCTCGCCGGAGCCTTCTGCCACGGCGAACTCGGCCCGGTTGGTGTCTCCAGCTACCTCCACGGCTACACGGCCGTCGGCCTCTTTTTTTACGCAGACCCGCCTCAGACCCTGCGCTGACCAGATTATTTTTCGACAATGACCGCCCGGCACTTGCAAGCCCCGGCTGCCCGGTTACTGTCCCGTCCTGCCTCCCGATCTGCCGGCGTGGCGAAATGGTAGACGCGATAGATTCAAAATCTGTTATCCATTGGATGTGTGGGTTCGAGTCCCTCCGCCGGCACTTGTTTTCCCCTGCGTAGAGGCGCTGCTGGTGGGGCGGAGGTGGAGTGTTATCCCGGGAGTGGCAAGATTTTTCGTGACAAGATTGTGCTGGATGATTAGTCTTCAAGGAATCACACACCTCGCATGAAAGCCCATCAAGTTGCCCAGCTGTCGCTTCGGTCTCCCATGAAGCGCTGTCTCGCGATCTTGCTTTCGGTGGCGGGTTGGGGGCCATGTCTGGCTGGAGAAGAGTCTAATGCCGTCCATGTGATGGGGCTCGACGAGGCGCCGAAGGGGCTGGCGAGGGCCGAGTGGGCGGGAATACGCGAGGCCTACGAGGCGGGGCGCCATGCGGTGGAGGCGACTGAAGGCGGATGGCAGGCGAGGAATCCAGGCCAGGGGTGGATGACGCGGTTCGACGGGCGCGGATTCCTCTCCACCCCGGGAAAAGGTGAGTGGCAGTGGGGGCTGGAACTGCGCAGCTACGGAGGCGCCGGGGCAGAAAGGAAAATCGACGGCGCGCCCAGGGGGCGGAGCGAGGGGCACCGGATGACGTACCACTGGGATGGGGGGCTGGAAGAGTGGTTCGTAAATGACGGGAGGGGGCTGGAGCACGGGTTTACCATCAAGGAGGAACCGGAGGGAGGGCAGGGGAGCCTGCGGTTCACGCTGGGGGTGCGAGGAGGGTTGAGTCCGGTGGTGCTGGAGGGGCGGAGGGGGGTGAGTTTTTTCGATGCCCGCGGGCAGGCTGTGGTGAACTATGCGGGACTGAAGGTGTGGGATGCGGAGGGCAGAGTGCTGCCGGCGCAGTTTGAGCCCCAGGATTCCGCCGGGGTGGTGGTGATTGCTGTGGAGGCGGCCGGAGCGCGTTATCCGCTGACGGTGGATCCGGTGGCGCAGCAGGCGTATCTGAAGGCATCGAACACTGGAGCGGGAGACAATTTCGGGTGGTCTGTGGCGGTCTCGGGAGACACGGTGGTCATCGGAGCAATCAACGAGGACAGTGCGGCGACGGGGGTGGACGGCAATGAGAGCGATGAATTGGCGGCAAATGCCGGTGCGGCGTACGTTTTTGTCCGCAACGGGACGATGTGGACGCAACAGGCGTATCTGAAGGCGTCGAACACGAAGGCGGGCGACCAGTTTGGCTACTCTGTCTCGGTGGACGGGGACACGGTGGTGGTGGGTTCGTACAATGAAGCCAGCGCTTCGCCGGGTGTGAACGGGGATCAGGCGAGTGTGGCAGCGCCGTCCTCGGGAGCGGTCTATGTCTTCACCCGCAGCGGGACGGTCTGGGCGCAGCAGGCTTATCTCAAGGCCTCGAACCCTGGAAACCTTGATCATTTCGGCGGGTCGGTTTCGCTCTTCGGAGACACGCTGGTGGCCGGAGCCTGGGAGGAAAACAGCTCTGCCTCTGGGGTAAACGGAAACCAGGTGGACGAGACGATGGACGCCTCGGGAGCGGCGTATGTCTTCACACGGAGTGGGACGGTGTGGAGCCAGCAGGCGTATCTGAAGGCGTCGAACACGGCTGCGGGCGACCGCTTTGGTCTGGCGGTGGGGGTTTCCGGCGACCGCGTGGTGGTAGGGGCAAACGGCGAAGACAGTTCGGCGACCGGGGTGGGGGGAAATCAGGCCAACGAGGCAGCATCCGGGGCGGGGGCGGCGTATGTTTTCGTGCGGGCGGCTGGAGTGTGGAGCCAGGAAGCGTATCTGAAGGCTTCCAACACTGCCTCTGTTGCGGCTTTTGGCGGGGCGGTGGGCATTTCTGGTGACACTGTGGTGGTTGGGGCCTCGGGGGTGGCAGCGGGGCTGGCGACGAATGCGGGCAACGCCTACGTCTACTCGCGCACCGGCGGGAGCTGGGGTGGGCCCGTTCGCCTCGCGGCATCGAATGCCGGAGCGCAGGACCGCTTCGGCGCTGCGGTGGCCGTGGCGGGAAACGTGGTCGTGGTGGGGGCCTGGGGTGAGGCGAGTGCGAACGGCCTCGACGGGTCTCGGGATCCAAATGACAATGCAAGCCCCTTTGCCGGGGCCGCTTATGTCTTCCTGGGCTGCGACGGGGTCTGGAAGCAGGACAATTACGTGAAGGCCTATTTTCAAAGGGCGGGTGATCAATTTGGACGGGCGGTGGCGGTATTCCCCGGCGGAAATGTGGTGGTGGGCGCGCCCAGCGAAGCCCCTCGTCCACGGGGGTGGTCTCGAATCCTGAACTGGCAGGGCGGCCCAATACCGCTGCTGCGGCGGCGGGCGCGGCGTATGTTTTCACAGCGTATGATGGCATTCCCATCCGCGTTCAGGACAGCTCAATTCCCATGGGCATAGTAAACGGCCAGGGTTTCCGCAGATTCCCAGGCAGCCAGCTGAGGATGAGTGGTGCTGAGGAAAAAACTGGACAAAAGCCCTCCTCAACCCCATCGTAGGCTGCCATGATCCAGCCAGTCGTCTACGACCCCACCACTTGGGCAGGC
>JANOAS010000421.1:0-25391 GCA_031411255.1 bacterium | reverse complement strand
GGGCCAACCCCAGCCGCCCCCGCAGGCCACACCAGATCAAACTGCATGCCGACCAGTGGTTCCGTACCGGAAAGCGTCAAGGGCACGATTCCCACTCCTCCCGGGCTCACGATTGCGTCCGCCATCTGCAGGGTGGCGGCCTGCTGCGCTCCAGCTTGATCCGCAACCGCTGAAGCCAGCCCGAGGATCATTCCAGCCAAACGTGCCGATTTCATGGCTGTCCGTTCCCTGTCGGGCCTCCCACGTTGTAGGTTGCGAAGGCCTGCATCACGCCGCTGCCTGCTGGAATGGTGGCACTGAACGTCGCCTTGCATTGCTGGAGGGTAACGGCCGGCAGATTGATTACGCCCGCGATGCTGTGGTTGATCGTCACCGTCACAGGCGTGCCGTCGGGCACGTTGACCGCGTGGACTTCGATATCCACAGGGCCTGACGCCGTGAAGACAATATCTGGATTCATGGCTTCATTTCGAGGAGGGTTCGCCACTGTCGCACCTGCTACCTTCGAAAAGGAAAGCCGGCCGCCTGCCTGTGTGAGGATAGATCCCACAACGGGAACGGACAGGCTCTTTGATCCAATTACCTGGCTGTTTGCGTCCGGTATCACTCGTATGTAGGCCTCTAGACGTGTTCTGCCAAAGCTGCCGGTAGGTGGATTGATTGGAAATGCAGCATAGGTATCGATCGAGGCACTTGATCCCAAAATTATACGGTCGGCTACGATACGAACTAACCCGCCAGATCCGGTTCCAGCATACCTTGTAGTAATTTGATTTTGGTATCCTATCCCTCCAGACCCCCCTCTGCATTGGATATAGCCGTTTAAGATGAAATCACGTGAACTTGCTATAACGACAGCTCCCCCGCCCCCTCCTCCTCCTCCGCTGACGCCCCCGCCGCCAGAACCACCTAGCACAGGCTGTGCAAACAAGCTTCCATACGGGCCTACCCCCGCTGCGTTGGCATGAGAGGCATCGCCGTAAGGAGTGTCCAGACCCGATCCGCCTCCTGGCCCCTTGCCGGGTTGGAAATTAGAGCCACCATCGAATCCACCAGGTCCACCAAGTCCGGGCCTGCCACCCGCACTAGAGTTACCGCCATTGCTTCCGTTTGCATGGATATTGCCGTTGATCGCAACGCCCTCGCTGGCTAGCCAGAGGACCGGGTTATTAGCTGCGTTTTTACGAAATGTCACCGTAGTGTCTGCTGGAATGTTGATCGTCGTGAAATTCCAGATAGCATCTATTTTTGACTGAAGATCAAAGGTGTAGACAGGGCCCGCCTTCCCGAACCACACCCCTTCATAGAGTGCCCATGTGTCGGCGGTGAGACCACCGTTCCCGGTAGCGTTAGCAGCCCCGTGACTCAGCAAAATTGACGACGCCGCGGGATCGTAGCACCCTACGCCATACCCCCTCGCTGGCGGTGCTAGGGAATACGAAGTTAAGGTCCAAGCAGACCAGGCTCCGGTAACACCGTTCCAGGTCCAGACATCCGACAAAGCAGACTGCGGAGAGGCTGAAAGCAGCCCCCCAATAAGGTAGCATTGTTGATCTGTCGGATTGTAAACGAACACTGCCCCACGGCGTGCAGTCGGATTTGAGGCCGGCGTCCGGTTCGCCCAGACGGTTCCATTCCAGGCCCAAATCCCCGCTGCTGTTGTGCTCGAATCCCCGACCACCACGCACTGCTGCACGGAGGGGTCATAGGTCATCGCAAGATAGCTGCCCACAGGTGCACCGCCGGCTTGGGGCGATTTTAATTCCCAATCGCTTCCGTTCCACGCCCAGGTTTCACCGGAGGGCCCCGCAGCCGTTTCCCCGCCCACAAGTATCGCTTCGCCCCGGGCCGTGTCCCAAGCCATTGCTGCCCCTTCCCGGGCAGCCGGAGAGGTTGCCGGGGATTTCTGCAGCCAGTTGGTGCCGTTCCAAGCCCAGGTATCACCCTGCATTCCGCCAGCATTTCGCCCCCCGAACAGAAGCATCTCATTCCTGACAGGATCGAAAGCCATGGCTGCTCCGTGCCGCGCAGATGGAGCCGCTGCGGGTGATTTCAGCGCCCATTTTTCGGCCTTCCACGTCCGGGTTGCATTCAAGTACGTAGCCACTCCACCCAAAAATGACGATCCCCCAAACAGCACGCACTCTTGACGCACGGGATCGTAGGCCATGCTGGATTTGACGGTTCCCTGCGGAAATACGGGTACGGTGAATGGACCGTCGGCTCCAGTGGAGCCGCTGCTGTAGGGGAGATCAAGATTCTGCCCCAGAGCCGCGGCTGTAGTCAGGGCTAAAAGTAGAAGTGGAAGTTGGTTGAATTTCATGGTGATGTTGGATTCTTGGTGAAGGACGTGGGGCCTGACTGCACTGGGGTGGGAATGACCGGCGTGGCAGCAGGCACCGCGTTAAGAGCGCTGGTGAGACTTGACTGCACTGGAGTCGAAATGATCGGGGTGGCTTCCCGAGCTGCGTTCAGCGCACTTGCCGACGCACTGTTCACCGTGTTGGGGATCACTGGCGTTTGCTCGCGGAGCAAATTCAGCACGGTCGTCGCCGGTGCGGTGGCAGTCAGCGTTGGAGAAGCATTCGTCAGAAGGGGATTCAGGCCGCTGGCGGCCTCCGTGGCATCATCCAACCCGTCGCCATCGGTGTCGGAGTTGAAAATATTGGTGCCAGCCACCGCTTCCAGGCCGTCGCGGTAGCCGTCGCTGTCGCTGTCCTCCTGGCCGTCGGCGATGCCGTTGTTGTTGGCGTCGGCCACGCGTGGATCCTGGCCGAGGCGGGTGATTTCCACGCCGTCCGGCGTGCCGTCAGCATCGCGATCCTCGAGTCCGTCAGCGATACCGTTGCCGTTACTGTCGGCTACTGCGGGATTAGTTCCCAGAAGCGATTCCCAATCATTTGGGATGCCATCGTTGTCCGTGTCGGTCAAAGAATAGACGCGGAAGATGGACTCCGCAGCGGCGGCCATCGCATTACCGGTGGCATCGGCCACTGGCGGGGCGAGACGCATCCGATAGCGTCCGGGGGAGAGTGGGGCGTTGAGTGCGAGACGGGCGAGGCTATCCGTGTCGCGATAAACAAGAAAGTAGGGAACCTGCACATCATCCGCAGTGCCGAAGGAAGCATCAGGTCCCGCCTCGGTGAGGGTGAGACCGGGCGCAGCGAGCGAGGCTGCGTCCATCCGCTCGCTGAAGCGCACGTAAACATTCGTCACTGTGCGGTTCATGCTGTTGGCGGCGGGTACGAAACTGCGGACCATGGGCGGTGCGGTGTCCGGCACCAGCGTGACGGTATACTCTGTGCTCCATGCAGCATTTCCGCCCGTATCCACGGCACGGGCTTTGACTTTGAATGTCGTCTTGGTCGCTGAGAGATGAGGTGCAAGGAAACGGTGCTCGAACGGATAGGCCCCGTCATCAAATTCCAGCACGCCATCTACATAAAACTCCACATTCCCCACCTGCACGTCATCGGTGACGCTGGCGGACAGCCGCACGATGGAACCTTCCGCCACCTGCGGCGGCGAGCTGGCGAGATTCACACTGGAACTCAGGGTGATGCCTGGCGGCACCCGCAGGCGGTCAAAGTCCAAATAATTCAGCACCGCCAGCCTGCCGTTGTCACAAACGACGTAGGCAATTCCCCGGTTTAGAGCCACTGAGGTCGAGTAACCTGGCATTTCAAAGCTCGTGGCAAAATTGGCCGTAGCTCCGCTGGCTGGTATGGTAAACAGCGATGCCACCCCAGTGCCCACCGGCAGCCCGGCGAGTACTCCCGTTGACCCATTGGGCACAAATTGCCGCCAGTTGAACTGAGGGCCATTCACCGTGCCTTTGAGGGTGAGACTCGGCAGCGCCGTGGTGTTCACGATATGCAGTCCTGTATCCATCGTGCAGAAAACCGCGCCATCGGCCGGAGAAATCCGTAGCCGCCCCAGACTCGGCGTCCGCCCCGTCGAAAGCACCAACTGCCCGGCCACGGTCATCGCCGCGCCCGACAGCGAAACCGCCAGCAACCGGTCGGGCTTCCGCGCAAAGAGCCAATCGCCCTGCACCGCGAGGTCTTCCACATCGCCAGCCCCTGTCTCCAACTGCCGCAGTAGCGCGCCCGACGCCAGATCGAGTTCCAGAATTGAGCCGCCACTCGTCCCTCCATAGCCAATTCCCCCCGACGCCACCGCCGCCGTCGCCCGTCCCGCCACCGGCAGCACCGTCGCTGACGTCACGTTCAATTGCTCATCCAGCACCACACACCGGAACCCCGCCTCGCTCTCCGCAATCAACGCCGCATTCGCCCCCATCCCGACCGCAGCCGCCAAGGAAGAAGTCGGCACCCGCGTCCGCACCGACGGCGCAGCGATGCCCTGCGTGGCAAGGAAGGCCGTCCCTTCGCCGCCGCAGGCGATAGCGAGAATGCGGGAGGATGCGGAGACATCCGCGGCGAACGTGGCGACTTTGGTTTGAGCGGCGGAGCCACTAAACTGTTGCGCGATAGAAAAACTTCCAAAGCCAACATTCAATTTTAATTCTTGTAAATCAGTAATACCATCAGCATCAGTATCCGTTGCATATGGATTCGTTCCTGAAATTCGCTCAACAGCGTCACTTATGCCATCACCATCAGTGTCAAGAGAATCTTGAGGTGCATGAAACCTAGGAGGTATCAAATATGTAGTCGCCCCCACCGCACCAGTAACACCACCCTGCACAGATATTTCCCCGGTAGATAAATCAGCATATTCAATATGATAATTAACATGACTCCCAACACATACATTCATTCCATCTGCATGGCTAAGCCTGCCTGAGAAAACTATTCCGTTTGCAGAAAATCGATAAGCTACGTTGTTAATTGCATCCGTGGCAATTGTCCCAGCAATGCTGGTTACATCGCCAATATAAGCATTAGCCTCCGATAAGTCGTCAAATGTATCTTGCCCCCCTGTAAACGCACCATGAACAATTTTACTCTGCATAGAAAGAGCGTTCAGCGCTGCCATGCTTTTTGAAATGTTATCCAAAAGGTTAAACTCCGCAGAACGAACCCGTCTGGCATGAGGTGGATTATTTCGACTATCCAGCCTCTCCTTAACAAGCGTTGAAACATACTCAATCATATTGCATACAACTTTTAATTCCAGATCTTTTTTAAAAGCCTCAAATTGCTTCATTGACTTTTCGATGTAATCAATTGTTCTTTTGGCAACTTCAATACCTAAGCAAACCTTACTCATTACGGGATTCGCCTCACCGCACGCCCAGGATGGCTGGTCAACTGACGCGTCCTGGCAGGCTAAATCCGCCAAAAGAAGGGCTGCCTTTAAGCAAGAGAGCGCTGCTTTAGCTTTTACAGTAACCTGATCCACTTCAGCTAAACAAGAGTCCATCGCAGAGACAATAGATGACTTAAGTGACTGCAACCTATTAAATACTAATATAATTTGCTCTTGAGTTGATGCAGGCGCTGCAAGAATTTCCTCCACCTCTTGTTTAAATGACACAATATTTGCAGCTAACTTCGCGATGTCTGCAATACATGCCACCGCACTTTGAACATCCACTCCGGCAAGCCCGGCAATACAATTGGCAATTTCTGATAAAACATCGAAAACCTGCACCAAGGTAAGTGGCTTTCGAGGTTCATTGCATACAGGATTTCGGATACTAACAATCACCCCTGGATGTATCAAATGCCATCCAGGCTGGCGGATGCCCACGCCGGCATCCGTCTTCACACACGTCCCATCCTCGCTGACAGTCATGCTGCCGGCGATTTCCCATTCGCCGGTGTCGTGGTTAAACGAGAACAGCGCACTTTTTGCTCCGGGTTCCAGTTTCTTCCCCGTCACAGGATCTGGCAGGTTCGGGAGGCAGACGGGGACGGGGCGGTCGAAGTTGGTGGCACCGTCGGATTGGACGGTGAAGACCAGAGGAGGGTTAAGTCCCGGCGGCAGAGGTGAGGGGAGGCGGTCGGGGGCGACGGGGGCGATGCCGACTTTGCCGCCGCGGGTACCGTCGTCGGCGAAGAGGGAGTTGGCGGGGACGCGGATTTCGGTGCCGGCGAGGGCGGGATTGGCGGCGAGGACGGAGGGCGGGAAGGTGATGATGGTCTCTAGAGTGGGCGAAACGGTATTCAGCGTGCCGGTGCAGATGCAGGGGAGGTAGATGAGGCCGGTGCCGCCGCCCTGCGGGGTGTCGTCGAGGTCGCCGGCGGGATTGTTCATGCGGCCGGGGGCGGCGAACCATTTCTTGCCGACGGACGGGAAGTAGTTGCCGTTCGGGTAGCTGGAGGCTGGAGAGGTGCGGCCATCAATGTGGACGAAAAAGACGCCCGACGGGCAGGGCGTGAGGGTGAACGTGCCGTTGGCCGCAGTGGTGGTGCGCAGGGTTTCCTCCGCGCCGTCCACAGTGATGGTGACGCCCGCGAGCGGGACTTCCGCGCCGCCGGTGCCGCGTTCCGAGGCATAGACGGTGCCGGTGATGCCGGTGTTCGGGACCGGCTGGGTGCTGATGGTCTCGAACTCCGTGGTGAAGACCCCGCCGGGCTGGCCGTCGCCGTTGGCATCCATGGGGCGTCCGATGAGGTCGTTTAGGCCATTGCCGTCGAAGGTGACGATGACGCGGGCATTGGACGGGAGCGGTTCGAGGTAGAAGAGTGTGGCCTTTTTCCGGTCGGTGGCGACCTGGACGCAGGAGAGGATTTTCCGCCCGCCGAAGTCGGCGTGAAAGCGCGTGGTGTCTATGCTGGTGAAGGGCGAGAGCGGGTGGGCGAAATGGAGAATGGTCTCGCGGGTGACGGCGACATCGGCCTCGCCCCGGGCGGGGGATGTCTCGCGGATTGTGGTGAGCGGGAGATCGCGCGGCGTGCTGAGCTGTAGAATTTCGTTCGCGAGGGCTTCCTGGTCAGCCTCGTTGAGAGCGCCGTCCTGGTTCATGTCGGCGAAGAGAGCGACCTGCGGGGTGAGCGGGTGCGTTCCGCGGAAGTGGGCGGCGAGTTTGGCGACATCGAGGATGGTGGGGACGCCGTCCTCATCCAGGTCCCCCAGTTTCGCTGGCAGCCCGAACGTGGCCGTTGTCGGCAACATGATGAGGAGGAAAAGAAAGGCCACAGACGCCCCGCAGGCACGGAGCTGACTGGGAATGGAGCGGGAGGCCAGGGGAGGCTGATTTAATGGCTGCACAAGAGAGGCTTAACAAAAAATTGAGGGTTTGTGAATCACAAAAAATGCGGAAAGGCCACTTTTCTACTTTTTTCCTGAACTTCTGCCGGCTGCGGGCGCGGAGTCTGCACCCGCTGCGGGCAGAGGGCAGCCCAGCGACCAGGCTGCCACCCGGCGGCCAAGGTCCAACCCGGCAGCGCCCGAAAAGGGAAAATGAATGCCGGCCCAGACACGCGAGGCTGCAATCTCCTGCGAGCAAGCGGCAAGGCTGGAATAGCCGCGCTCCACACCGGGAACGGAGACGCTGGCCACTGAGAAGCGGAGCGAATCTCCCCCAAAAAAGTCCGCCAGCACGGAAGCCGCCGCCCCGCTGAAGGTGGCATGACCAGAGGGAAACTCCGGATGAGGAGGGGAAGGGAGGAGGGAATCCCACCTGGCTCGGGAGCCACGCTGCGGGGCGCGCAACCGTGGCGCAGGGCGGTGACGGGCCGCCATGAATTGTGCGCATACTTTGCATCCCAGCAGGCGATGCCGGCGTCGGCCAGGGTGGCATTCAGCCGGGCCAGCAGGCGCGTGGCCGGAATGAGCCCAATACGGCGGTCCTGAAGCAGGCGGCAGGCAATTTCATTCCAGTGGCCGGGCGGGCCGGGAGTATAACTGAAGTCCGACCAAAACCGGGCAGCCAGTGTTTGATCCGAAATACGGGAGGTGGAAGCCGCAGAACCCAGCCGCCGAACCTCATCAGCCGCACTCCAAAAGCCAGCAGAATCCCACGGCGGTGGCGCCTGCGGACGAAACTGGGAGCCGGAGGAAAGGAGGAACGGCCTGACCATTCCCCAATGGGGCAGCTCTGGTGGCCTGAGCGCAGGTGGGGTGCGCCGCCACTGGCCGGGCTCATCGTGCGGAACATAGTGGATGGTGGTGCTGGCACCATCCGAAGCCCTGGAATCCAGCCAGCGCCTGGCTGCGGCGGCACCAAGCCGGTGGGCATCCGAACTGCCGGGAGCCTGCCGGAGGAGCAAGGCCTCGAAAACTTGGGATCGGCCGGGGTAAAAGCTGGCGGCGACTCCGGCGGCGGCAGCGGCGAGTGCGGGCTGGATGGGCAATTTCAAACGCACGGCATCCATTGCCGCCTCATGCAAAGCGAGATGAAAAAGCGCAAAATTTCGAGCTGTAAGCGCCGGTGGCGGCGTTTCTGCCATGACCGCAGCGATGAGTGCCTGGTTCCATTCAAGGAGTGCCGCGCAGGAGGCGTCCTTCCTGCCAGCCGCAACAGCCCTGCCCGCGCCGGTGAGCAGGGAGGCAATGGCCAAAAAATTACGGCGATTCATATGCGCCTGAATGTGGCAGGCGTGCTGGAGAAACTCAACCGCCCAGTTTCGTTGCGGAGTTCTCGCCCCGGCTGCGGGCTACCCGCATTTCCCAGAAAAACAGAAACGCCCGGCCACCGTGAGGCGACCGGGCGTTTTGGAAATCAGGATCGGGCTGTTTGACCAGCCCGTGCGGGCTTAGAAGCCGATGCGCACGGCGGCCTGCAGGGACCAGCCGTCTTCGCTGCCGGCGACGCCGGTGCTGAGGGCGTAACGCTGGTCGAAGTGCCAGACGAGACCGCCACCGTAGGACCACACGGTGTCGCTTTCAGCGATGTTGCAATAGGCCTTGCCGTAGAGTTCCAGATTGCAGGTCAGCATGGCGCGGAAGCCGGGGCTGATGTACCACTGGTGCTCGTCGCCACCACCGCTGGTCACGTCCTGGTAGGCCCAGCCGGTGCGCCCCACGAGGTGGAAACGGTCGCAGAGGGGGAGGTAACCACCAACACCGGCGGTCACTTCGCGGGTGTCGAAGTCGTCACCCCACATGAGCGTGCTGCCCACTTCACCGAAGAAGTGAGGAGCCAGCTGGTAGGACACGTCGACGAAACCGCCGTTCAGCGTCGGCCCGTTGTCCAGATCCAGACGGATCCAGCCGGCTTCGAGGTAGCTGTAGTTCAGGATGTTCGGACACTCCGGTTCAGGAGCAACGACGGGGGCTTTCGGGTTCTTGCTGGAGGAAACCGGAGCGGTGCCCGCCTGAGCGAACGTCGCGCCAAGAGCCAGAGCGAGGAGGGTGGATGCGTATTTGTTCATGCGTTTGTTGGTTTGATGATGTGGGGCTTTCGTCCCAAACAGCTCCACCGCATGAAGGCGGTGGAAACGGTTAGGAAAAGTGAAATATCAATTCATCTCAAAAACCCTTGATCAAGTAGATAACGAATATTTCGGGAAGGTCAATCATGGATTCGCACCATCCCCGACACTTTTGCCGGGAAAAAGCTCCAATTTCAACCGATCACAGCCCAGGGCTGGCCGGCAGAGACCCGCCTCCGCCGGCGGGCTCCGTGGACTGGTTTCTGCCCAGCAGCCAGATGCCGAACAGGACGGTGAGGACCGCCACCAAGACCAGTCCGGCCAGAAGAAGGTAGTTTTGCATCTTCGTCCGGGCCTTCTGGGGCTGGTTGCTCCGGCGCTTGAGCTTGCGACCACTCCTCGGCGAATAACCAGGTGATTGCGAACGCTTGAGACGCTCAAGCATTTCTTCGTAGCTGTAGTTTGGCTTGCTTTCCTGATCCACTTTTGGCTGGGTGTGTGTGCTGCGCCAGGGCCGGGGTTTCCGGAGGCGGAATGGAGAAAAATTAGGTCTTGATGGCCAGAGCAAACCCGTTCCGGGCGGGGCCAAATTTTAGTTCTTGGCGGTTGATGCCTCCGGGGTTTCACCGGCGGGGTCGATGATCCGTGCGGTCACAAAAAACAGCACCGCCTTGGACTTCACTTTTTCGATCTGGGAGCGGAAAAGACCGCCGATGAGGGGCAGGTCGCCGAGGATCGGCGTCTTGTCGTTCATCTTCACGCTTTCCTGGTGCACCATGCCGCCGATGGCGGCGGTGTGGCCGCTCCAAAGGGTGACCTTCACGCCTTGCGTCCTGGACACCCGGAAAATCGGCTGCGGAATGCGGTTCTCGGTGACCACCACGGGGGTTGTCCCCGTGTCCAAGAACTGCACGATCGGCGTCCCGTAGTTCACAAATCCCTCGAAGTCGCTGATGCTCGGAGAAATATCCAGCTCGATGGTCTGGTTGTCCGGACCGATCGTGGCCTCGATTTCCAGCTCGTCACCCACGTCGCGCGACTCAAAATTCGTCGGCGTGGTGGGAGTCACCGGAAACTGGTTGCCCGGAGGAACGCTGAAAACATTGTTGTTGTTGTTGTTCCCGGTATTCCCGAAGGTCTGGGGAATCTCCGGCGGATCAAACTCCGTCGGGTAGCGGAACTCACGGATGACCTGCACCTTGGCCCGCTGGCCGCTTTTGGCGATAACCGTCGGTGCGGAGGAGATGTCCGTGCCCTTTTTCTGGTTCAGGCCGCGCAGCACGGTCTGAAAAGCAGGATCGGTGAAAATGCCGGCCACGCCAAAAATGGCGGGCGACTTGACTCCGCTGCTGGTGCCATTGCGTTCACCGGCCAGGAGGCTGTCGATGGTGGTGACGTTGTTGAGCGCATCCGATGAGCGGTTGCCCGCCGTCACGGGAGTGCCGCCGGACACGGTACCGTCCGGAGCCGCGACAGGGAAGTTCTGGCCAAGGGCCTGTGCGTTCGCGCTGGGAAGGTTGCCACCCGTGCCGCCTGCGGTGTAGAGGCGCGGGGCTCCGGGGAGGTTGGCCGCACCGAGCAGGGTGTCCACGCCCAGTTCCTTCATGTTCTCCTGGTTCACCTCCAGCATGAAAACCCTCATCATCACCTGCATGGGGGATTTCTGGAGGGACTGGTTCACCAGCACCTCGACCAGGTCGATATTGCCCGGGGTGTTCGTCACCGTCAGCGTGTTGGTGGCGGCATTGTAGCCGGCGGTGGCGCCGTCCGGGAACTGAACGCCGCTTTGTTTCAGGAAATCAGACGCGGACTGGCGGACGAAAGTGAGCTTTCCCGTACCAGTGGCGGCAGCTGGAGCGGCAAAGGGATCCGCCGTTTCCGCCGGGGTGGCGGAGGCAGTGCTGGTGATGAAACCCGGCGGGACACGGAAATTGCGCGTCGTCAGGCCGTTGCCACCGGTGGCTTCGCCCAGGGTGACGAGGTAGTCGTCCACATTCATCCGGAGCCCGGCCAGATCCGCTACGTACTGAATGGCCTGACCAAGGGGAAGCCCCTGCAGCGGCGGGTTGACGGTGATCTTCTTGCCAGCGCTGGCGGGACCGCCCCGGAGCAGGATGTTCACCCCCTTGCGGGCGGGATCCGCCTCCATGGTGTCGGCGTTTTTGCTGGCGGACTGCAGGTAGGACACCGCCTCCTCCAGCGTGGCCTGGTCAAAGGCGATGGAAGGCAGAATGATGCCGGTCATCTTCTCCCGCACGGAGTGGCTGCCCGAACTGCCGCCGCGGTCGGGCTGCTTGCCATTCAGTTCGCGCAGAGCGGCGTCCGCCACGGAGGGCGGCACGGAGACCTCCCATTTTTCGTCGATCTGCCGGAAGGCGTCAGCCCGCGTGTGGTCGCGGGCGGAAAGGTGGTAGGTGGAAATCGCGTGCTCCAGCGACTCGAGTCCACGACGCGCGGTCGTGTTGTAGGGATCAATCGCCAGCGCCTCATTGTAGGCGGCCCGCGCCTTGTGATTTTCCCCCAGGCTGGCGTGACCGGCAGCAAGGGTGAGCGCCTTTTTCACCAGCTGGACTTTTTCCAGATGGGCGGGGCTCAGGGCCGGGTTGTAGCGTTCCGGGTCCTTCAATTGCTGCCGCAGCTTGCGGGCCTTGGAGTTTTCAGGATCAAAGTCATCCGCCAGCACGGCCCCGAGAAGCGTGTCCGCCTCGTCATAGCGGCCCAGGCGGCCCAGTTCACCAGCCCGGCGGATCGCGGAATCGGCAAATCCGGCGAGCGCCCTGCCGCGTGCGTCGGCCGTCACGGCAGATTCCGGCAGAAGCTGGTAGGCCTGGCGGTAAAACTCGGCCGCGGTGGCAAAATCCCCGGTGCCAAAGGCCTTGCCGGCCTGCACCATCAGTTCTTCCGCCCTGCTCAGAAGCGCGCTGCGCCGGGCAATTTCCTTTTCCGCCAGGGCGGCGGTGGAGCCACCGGACGCGGCATTTTTCCCGTCACCTGCATGAAGCTCAGGCATCGCCATGCCGAGAACGAGTCCTGCTCCCATGGTCAAAATCACCGTCCCGGGCCGGAGTCGGCGGGTCAGCGGACGCCGGATGGTTCCGGCGTCATTGGCGGGGATTTCTGTGGAGGGGTCGCTTCGCATGTGGTCAGGGGCAGTAGCCAGCGGCTTTATTTAGCCAAGGGTCGCCACTTGTAACGCGGAAAATGCGCCCGCCACAGGGAAAAATGTCAATCTTGAGCCCCAGGGAGCGGATTTTCCCAGTTCCCGGCTATTTTCCGATGCAGAACGAGCCGAAAATGACGCCCAGGATCTCGTCCGCATCCGCCTGGCCGACCACGTCGCCCAGGGCGCTGAGGGCATCCCGCAGCTCAATGGCGGTGAATTCCGGCGCTTCATTCCGGTCGAGCGCATCCAGCGTCTGGTCCAGTGCGGTGCGCGCCTTGGCCAGACAGTGCTGGTGCCGGGCATTGATCGCCACCAGATCAGCCCCCCACCCTGCCGTGCTGCCGGTGAGGCGGCGTTCTATTTCCTCCGCCAGCGCCTCCCTCCCCTGCCCGGTCTGGCAGGAGAGCCGCACGCCCTCCACCCCGTGCCAGGAGTCGTGCTCAGGCAGATCGCATTTGTTTAAAATAAGGACACTCGGCACCCGCTCCGGGCCGGGAGAGGAAAAATCCGACCGTGGCTGCGAGGCATCGGCCACTTCCAGAACGAGCCCGGCCTGCTCCAGCTCCCGCCCGGTGCGGTCGATGCCCGCCTGCTCGATCCCGTCCTCCGCCGCGCGCAGCCCCGCTGTGTCCACCAGCCGCAGGGGCAGCCCGCGCAGGGAGATCACCTCCTCGATGGTGTCCCGCGTCGTCCCGGCCTGCGGACTGACGATGGCCCGGTCAAACCCGAGCAGCAGATTAAGAAGGCTGCTTTTCCCCACGTTCGGCGCCCCGGCGATGACGGTCCGCACCCCCTCGCGCAGCACACGGCCCTGGTCCGCCGTGGCCAGGAGCGCATCCACCCCGGCGCGCACCCCGGCCACCCGCGCCCGCAGCGCCGACCCGGTGTCGGGGTCGATGTCCTCGTCCGGAAAATCGATGTACGCCTCCAGGTGCGCCACGGTGTGGAGCAGTTCCTCGCGCAGTTCCTGCATCCGCCGGCCCAGCCGTCCGGAGAGCTGCTCATTGGCCGCCCGCAGGGCCAGGTCCGTCTGCGCGCCGATGAGGTCCATCACCGCCTCCGCCTGCGTCAGGTCCAGCTTGCCATTCAGAAAAGCCCTCTGCGTGAACTCCCCCGGCTCCGCCACCCGCGCGCCCGCCGCCAGGAGCCGCTCCAGGATTTTCCGCGTCACCAGCAGCCCGCCGTGGCAGCCGATCTCCACCAGATCCTCCCCCGTGTAGCTCGCCGGCCCGCGGAACCACGTCAGCAGCACCTGGTCGATCACCCGCCCCGCGCCGTCCACCACGGCGCCGAAGTAGGCGCGCCGGGGCTCCGCCACCTCCGGCCCGCGCCAGACCCGGCCCGCCAGCTCGCGTGCGCCGTCCCCGCTCACACGGAGCACGGCGATGGCTCCCTGCCCGAAGGCGGTCGAAATGGCGGCGATGGGTTCACTCATTGGGCGATGGATTCAGGGAGGATGGCAAAACAGTCAGTCACGCGGCCACGCAGCCGCCGCGCAAACAAGCCGCGCCCGCCCCGTCTGGCAAGGCACGCCTTCCGGGAAAACCCGCATTCTCCCCTAGGCCCCGGTGCGGGTGATTTCCGACTCGCCAGTCTTGCCGGCGGGGCTCAGGGCGCGGAAAATAGACTTTGCCAGTTTCCGTCATGCCCTTCGTCCTCCCATCCACCTTCAGCTGCCGGGTTTTCCTCGGCCTCGCCGCCGCCGCCGTGCTGCCGGCGCAGGCCGGGCAGGAAAACCAGGACCCGGCGCTCGCGATGCGGCTGCTGAAGACAAACTGCCTCTCCTGCCACAATGAAGAGAAGCGAAAAGGCGGCCTGGCCCTGACCACGCGGGACCTCATGATGAAGGGCGGCGAGGAGGGCGTGGTCGTCGTGGAGGGAAAGCCGGAGGAAAGCCGGCTCATCAAATCCCTCGCCCCGTCGGCCGACCCGCACATGCCGCCGAAAAAACAATTCGCCGCCGCGCAGATTTCCCTCCTCACCGACTGGGTGCGGCACGGCGCGCGGTGGAATGCCGCCGCCCTGGCCGGTGAACCGTCCGCGCCGAGACCGGTCGCACTGGCTCCGCTGCCCGCCGCCTACCGCCCGGTCATGGCCATGGCCCTCTCGCCAGACGGCACCCGGCTGGCCGCAGGCTGCCGGAATGAAGTCCTCCTCTTTGACGCCAGCCCCGCAGCGCTCGCCTTCCGCGCCCGTGCCGCCGGCCACCTGGACCCGGTGGGCGCCGTGGCGTGGATGCCGGACGGAAAGCGGCTCGTCACCGGTGCCTTCAGACGCGTGCTCATCTGGGACGCCGGCACGCTCGCGCAGCAGCGGGAGATCACCACCGGGCTGACGGACCGCATCACCGTTCTGCTCCCGCTGCAGGATGGAAACCGCGTCCTCCTGGCCGACGGGCAGGTGGCGGAAAATGGATTCGTCCGCGTCCTGGATGCGGCCACCGGGCAGATCACCCGCTCCTGGCGTGCCCATGAGGACACCATTTTTGCCATGGCTCTGAGCAGCGATGGCAAAACCCTCGCCACCGCCGGCGGGGACAAGCTCGTCAAACTCTGGGACCCTGAAACCGGCACAGAGACCGCCCGGCTGGAGGCCCACAGCACGCAGGTGCTGACGCTCGCCTTCAACCCTGACAACACCCAGCTCGTGACCGGTGGCGCGGACCGCCAGCTGAAGGTCTGGGACGTGAAGACACGGGAAAACACCATCGCCCTCGCCAGCAGGCCTGCTGCGCTGAATGCCGTCACCTGGAGCGCCGCCGGGCCCTCCGTTTTCGCCGTGTGCGAGGACGGCGCTCTGCTCCGTTACAAGGACCTCAAGGCGCACACCGGGGCCCAGAGTTCAGACACGGGAAATGAACGCGAGCTGGGCCGCGCGGAGGACGCCCTGTTTTGCCTGGCCGCAGCAGCCAATGGCGAGCGCCTTTTCGCCGGGTCCGGCGGCGGCCGCATCCTCGGCTGGGACAAGGAGGGCAAGCTCATCGACAACCTGGACGCCACCACGGCGAAGCCACCCGCCGCCCCGCCACCGCAATGAAACGGCCCGCCCCCATCATCGCACTGCTCGCCCTGCTGGCCTGCGCCCGGGCGCAGGAGCCCGTGGTCGTGGATGAAACGAGCGCCCTCGTCGCGCAGCCGCCGCAGCTCAGGCTCGCCGCCGGAGAGCGCGCTGCCTTTCTCATCACGGAAAAGCGTGCGGATGGCTTCGAGGTGGATGCCACGGACCGCGTCGTCATCACGGTGAAGGAGCCCGCCGCTGCTTCGGTGGAGTCGCCCGGCGTGCTGCGCGCCCGGACGGCGGGGCCGGCAGTCATCACCGCCACCCTGGGCGCACACCGGGTGGAATTGCCAGTGGAAATCACCGCGCCCTCCGCGCAGCCCGCCTCGTTTGTGCGGGACGTCCTGCCCGTCTTTGGCCGGGCCGGGTGCAATGCCGGAGCCTGCCACGCCCGCACCGACGGCCAGAATGGATTTCGCCTCAGCGTCTTTTCCTTCGACCCGAAGTCCGACTACAACAACATCGTCTCCGGTGCACGGGGCCGCCGCGTTTTTCCCTCAGATCCGCCGGAAAGCCTCCTCCTGCTAAAGGCCACCCAGACCCTCCCCCACGAGGGCGGCGAGAGGTTCGACCGGAACTCGGATGCCTTTCGCACCCTGGCCGCATGGATCGGCTCGGGCATGGCCTACCGCCAGGAAAACGAGCCCGCCCTCGCCCGGCTGGAGGTCCTCCCGCGCGAGCGGCGCTACCGCAAGGGCGCAGCGCAGCGGCTCGTCGTCCACGCCCACTACAGCGATGGCGCGGTGCGCGACGTCACCGCGCTCGCCGGCTTTGCCTCGAATGATAAGCAGATCGCCACCGTCAGCGACGAGGGGAAAATCACCGTTGACCAGCTCAGCGGACAGGCCGTCGTCGTCGCCCGCTACATGGGCATGGTGGGCGACTCCCAGGTCATCGTCCCTGCGGACAAGCTCCTGCCGGATGACGCCTACAAGGGCCTGCCGGTGCAGAATTTCATCGACGAACTCGCCCTCGCCCGCTTCCGCCAGCTCGGCCTGTTCCCCTCCTCGCCGTGCAGTGATGCCGAGTTTCTCCGCCGTGCCTCGCTCGACACGCTCGGCCTCCTGCCCACCGCGGACGAGGCCCGCGCCTTCCTCGCCGATGCTGATCCGGCGAAGCGCAGCAAGGCTGTCGACCGCCTCCTCCAGCACCCCGCCTACGCCGACCACTGGGCCACGAAGTGGGCGGACATGCTCCGGCCAAATCCGGACCGTGTGGGCGTGAAGAGCGTCTACCTCCTCGACCAGTGGCTGCGCCAGGCATTCCGGGAAAACAAGCCCTACGACCAGTTTGCCCGGGAAATCCTCCTCACCCAGGGCAACACCCACCGCTGCGGCCCGGCGGTCATCTACCGGGACAGGCGCGAGCCCGCAGACCTCACCACCATTTTCAGCCAGCTCTTCCTCGGCGTGCGGCTGGACTGCGCGAAGTGCCACCACCACCCGAACGAAAAATGGAGCCAGGAAAACTTCTACCAGATGGCCGCCTACTTCGCCCCGCTCAAGCAAAAGGGCGGCGGCATCTCCGCCCCCATCTCAGGTGGAAATGAAACATTCTACGTCGTCGCCGGCGGCACGCTCAAGCACCCCGTCACCGGCGAAGTCATGAAGCCCCAGCCACCCGACGGCCCGCCCGCCGTCGTTGCGGAAAAAGCGGACCCGCGCGCCGCCTTTGTCGACTGGATGCTCGATCCGGCGAACCCCTTCTTCGCCCGCGCCATCGCGAACCGCGTGTGGAGCCAGTTTTTCAGCAGGGGCATCGTCGATCCCGTCGATGATTTCCGCCTCTCCAACCCGCCATCAAACCCCGCCCTGCTCGACGCGCTGGCGCAGGAACTCGTCCGCCAGAAATACGACCTCAAGGCCCTCATGCGCGTCATCATGAACTCCCGCCTCTACCAGCTGGGCAGCGAGCCGAACGAAACCAACGCCGCCGACACGCGGAATTTTTCCCGCTTCTACCGCCGCCGCCTCTCCGCCGAGGCCATGGCCGACGCCCTCTGCGACATCACCGGCGTCCCGGCCAAATATCCCGGAATGCCCGAGGGAAGCCGCGCCGTCCAGGCGTGGACCTACAAGATCGACTCGCGAACGATGGACGCCTTTGGCCGGCCAAACTCCAGCAGCGACTGCCCGTGCGAGCGAAACATGAAGCCCGCCATGAGCCAGTCCCTCCACCTGATGAATTCGGACGTGCTCCAGGCCAAACTCGCCAGCACCGACGCCCGCGCCCGCGTCCAGCGCCTGGCCGCCAGCACCGCCTCCCCGCGCGACATCGTCACGGAGCTGTACCTCGCCTGCTACAGCCGCCCGCCGCTGGAGGAGGAACTGCAAATCGCCACCGCCCAGTTCACCGATGATCCCGCCGTCCGCCGGCACGCCGTGGAGGATGTCCTCTGGGCTCTCGTCAACTCTGCAGAATTCGTCTTCAACCACTGACCCGAACACACCACCATGGCCATCCACAAAAACTGCAATGGACTGCTCCGGCGGGATTTCATCCAGCTCGGCCTCCGCGGCGTCGCCGGCTTCGGTCTGTGCGATCTCCTGCGGCTGAAGGCCCGCGCGGCGGAGAACCCGGCAGCCGCAGGCAAAAACATCAACTGCATCATGATCTGGCTGGATGGCGGCCCGTCCCACTTCGAGACCTTCGATCCGAAGCCGGACGCCCCGTCAGAAATCCGCGGCGTTTTTAAAACCGTGCCCACCAGCGTGCCCGGCGTCCACTTCAGCGAGCCCGTGACAAAGCTGGCCGGCGTCTTCGACAAGTTCACCGTCGTCCGGTCCATCTGCCACAAGGACCCAAACCACGGCGGAGGGAATCACTACATGATGACCGGCGCCCCCACGCCCGTGCCCGTCGGCTGTGGCGCGTTCGTCACCTTTCACCCGTCCATGGGTTCCATGGTTTCCTATGATCGCGGCGTGAAGGGTGGACTGCCCGCCTACATGACCGCGCCCAGTACCACACGCTCGGGCGGGCCAAATTTCCTCGGTGGCCAGCACGCACCGTTCATCATTCCGGGCGGGCCAAACTCGGACTCCTTCCGCGTGAATGACGTCGTCCTGCCTGCGGACGTGGCCGAGGGCCGGGTGAGGACGCGCCGGGACCTCCGTGCCGCGCTGGACCGCATGAAGCGCAGCGTGGACAAGATCGTCGAGGACCCCGCCGTGGAGTTTGACCGCTTCTACGAGCAGGGCTTCGACCTCGTCTCCTCCACCCGCGCCCAGGCCGCCTTCGACATTCAGAAGGAGGACCCGAAAGTGCGCGAACGCTATGGCCGGAACGACATGGCCCAGCGCTTCCTCCTCGCCCGGCGGCTGGTGGAGGTCGGCGTCTCGTGGGTCACGGTCAACTGGGGCGGCTGGGACCACCACGGCGCTCTGGCGGATGCCTACAAGGGTGACCAGCTCAAAACACTGGACCAGGGCGTCTCCGCCCTCATCACAGACCTCCACGAGCGCGGGCTGCTGGACACCACGCTCGTCCTGCTTCTCGGCGAGTTTGGCCGCACGCCGAAGATCAACCCCGGCGGCGGCCGCGACCACTGGCCCCACGCCATGTCCGTGCTCATGGCCGGTGCGGGCATCCCCGGCGGGCAAATCGTCGGCGCCACGGATGCCAAGGGCTACTACGCGTCGGACAATGTCTACCGCCCCGAGGATTTTGCCGCCTCCATTTACACCAAGATGGGGATCGACCACACCCGGCACTTGGAGACCACCGCCGGCCGCCCGGTCCGCCTCGTGAACAACGGACGGCTCATCAAGGAGCTTTTCGTCTAGCCCATGCGCGGCCTTGTTTTCACCACCGGCCTGCTCTGCGCCGCACCGCTGGCCTCGCACGCCGCCGAGCCCTCGCTCACCCACGTGCACCCCGCCGGAGTACCCGCCGGCGCGACCACGGCGGTCAAGCTGGCCGGGAAATTCGACCCGTGGCCGTGCCGCGTCTGGGCGGATGCGCCGGGCATCGCCTTCACCCCGGCGAAGGACGCGGGCAGGTTCGACGTGGTGGTGGACGCGACCGTGAAGCCCGGCCCGCACCTCATCCGCGCCTTCACTGACGAGGGTGCCTCCGCGCCCGTTTCAATCGTGATCTCCGCGCAGCCGGAAACGCTGGAGGCCGAGCCGAACGATTCCTTCCTGGCCCCGCAGGTGCTCGCCTCCAGCACCGCCGTCGTGAATGGCCGGCTGGACAAGGCGGACGACGTCGACTCGTTTCTCGTCACCTTGAAGAAAGGCCAGACCATGGTCGCCTGGGTCGAGGCCACCGTCCTCGCCGCCGGCTTCGACGCCATGCTCCGCATCACAGACGCCGCCGGGGTGACCCTCGCGTTCAACCACGACTACGTCTCCATGGACCCGCTCCTCGTCTTCGAGGCCCCGCAGGACGGGGGCTGCGTCGTCCAGACCACCGGCCCGAAATTTCCAGCCGCCTCGGACATCCGCTTCGCCGGGGGGGAGGACTGCGTCTACCGGCTCCACGTTTCCACCGCCCCCCTCGTGCGCAACACCTGGCCGCTCGCCGTCCAGCGGGGAAAAAAGTCGCCCGTCACCCTGGAGGGGTGGAACCTCGCCACGACCACCGCAGAGGTCGACGAGGCCTCCCCCCCGCCCTTTCCCGTCACCTTCAGCGACGTGCCCGAAGTTGTGGAATCAGCCGAACCGCAGACCCTGGCGGTGCCCTCCGCCGTGAGCGGGCGCATCCAGACTCCCGGCCACGAGGATCGCTTTTCCTTTGCCGCCGCCAAGGACGCGAAGCTGGAGTTCACCCTCGCCGCCTCCAGCCTCGGCTCCAGGATGGACCCGTGGCTCAGGCTCCTCGACAAGGACGGAAAAGAACTCGCCACCAATGACGACGGCGGCCCCTCCGGCGAGGCCCGTCTCGTCTGGGCTGCGCCCGCAGACGGCACCTTCACCGCCGTCGTGGGCGACCTCACCCGGCAGGCCGGTTCCGACATTTTCTACCGCCTCCAGATCGCCCCCGTCGTCCCCGGCGTGTCCGCCACCGTGGCTGCACATTCGGCAAAGGTGGAGGCCGGGAAATCTGCCGAACTCAAAGTGACCGTCGCCTTCACCCACGGGTTCCAGACCAGGCTCAAGCTCGCCGCCAGGAACCTCCCGCCCGGCCTCACCGCCGCCGAGGTGGACGTGCCGGAAAAAGGAGGAGAGGTCACCCTTTCCCTCGCCGCCGCCGCAGACGCCCCCCGCGCCTCCGCGCCCTTCCAGCTCGTCCTCCGGGAAATCGAGGGAGGCCGCGAGCGCCCCGTTTCCTACTCCATGGCCTCCACCTCCGAAGACAACGGCGTGCCCAAAGGCTACCCAAAACTCCTCATCAACACCACAGACCAGCTCTGGCTCACCGTCACCCCGCCACCACCACCACCCGCCCCTCCCCCACCTCCGGCGAAATAACCCAAAAAACGGCGAGAATTGAACAGGAGGGAGAGGAGCAAACGGAGAAAGAACTTGTTTTGCCTCTCCCATCAGTCACCTGCCCATGATGCGGCTGGACCCTGATATCCGCGCCCCAAGTGCTGGCACTCCGTCCTCTCCGTCCCCTCCTGTTCCAAACCATTCCGGCATTCAGGCTTCAAGGGCGGAACATTCGCCATCTGCGCCGCACGCCGACGCCGCGCTAAAAATCAACGCTCCCCCCTGCCGCCCGCCGCTTTGTCAAAACCCAACCCGAATGGTTCCAGCCCCTATTGCGCCTTGATCCGGTAGAATGCCTTTCCCTCCCCGGACGCCACCGTGTCCGTCAGCGTGTTCAGCGGCGGCGTCGCCTGTACGCCGGTGGCCACGGGCACCCAGTGCTCCGCGTCGAACGACCGCTCCACCGTGTAGGTGTGCCCCGCCACCGGAGCCCACGCCACCGTGAACTCATGCCCGCCCGTGCCCGGCACAACCCGCACCGACCACTGCTCCGCCTTCAGCCGGGAGGCCGCACTGCGCGGGTTCGTCCCGGCCAGGTATTCCTGGGCATTCGTGAACCCGTCACCATCCGAATCCAGCAGCCCATCCGCCGCATTGCCGTCGCTGAATCCATTGGCCGCCTCCCAGCCGAAGGGCATGCCGTCATGGTCAGCGTCATCTGTGGTGTCGACAGTGATGCTCGCTGAGTCGGCTGATGCGGAGTCCGCCCATGCCGGCGCAGGCAGGGCAACGAACAGACAAGCGAGGAAGGGGCGCAGATGCGTGATCATGGTTTGCATAGTGAGATTGTTGGGCTGGCGGGTTCTTTAGAGGCGGCCTCGGGCAGGTCGGAATCCGAGGTCGTGGTTCCCGTAGTCCGGGATGAGGTCGTACCGGTAGGCCACGCGGGTGAAGTACGCGTCGTCGTACCAGGAAACGCCCCGCAGCACACGGTTCGAGCCGGAGGACGCGCCAGTGGGGTCTACCGCCGTGCCGCCCGGGTATGTGCCATACCAGTCCCAACACCACTGCCACACGTTCCCAGCCATGTCGTAGAGGCCGTAGCCATTCGGCGCAAAGGCGGTCACTGGGGAGGTGTAGGGGAAAACGCCGTCATTGTACGTCGGGTGGTAGCCGCGCGTCGGGCTCGTGTCGTAGGCGTAAGTACTGTCACTGTAGTAGTTTGCCTGGGCATGAGTGATCGTGTCCCCAGACGGAAAGCGTTTGCCGCTCAGCCCGCCGCGGGCGGCCTTTTCCCACTCGGACTCCGTCGGCAGGCGGAAGCCATTTTTAGTGAAGTCACACACTGGCGCACTCTGTCCGGTCTTGTACGTGTCCCCGCCCACCGTGTAGCACGGGGCCAGCCCATCCTGCTGGCTGCGGGCGTTGCACCACTTCACCACGTCAGACCAGCTCACGGATTGCACCGGGTGGTTGGCCTCCTTGCCCGCTCCGGGGTTGTCAAAGGAGTAGCCATTGGCCAGGGCGTAAGTATAACCGCCGTCCCACTGCGCCTTTGTCACCAGAGTCGTCTGGAGGTAGAAGGCACTCACGCTCACCGTGTGTACGGTTTCGTCGGAATTCCCTTCGCTGAAATCGGTCGAGTTCCCCATGGTAAAAATCCCCGCCGGGATGAGGGCGAAGCCGGGCGGGGCCACGTTCGTCCCGTCCTCCGCCGTGACGCGGAAACGCATGGCCATGGAGTACTGGCCATTCCAGTCTGCACCGGCATTCCACGCCAGCGTGTGCCGCAGGCCGGGGGCCACGCCGCTGCCGATGGCTCCGGTGGTGCTGGTCGCCGGCACCGTCCAGGTGGCACCGCCGTCCGGGGAAATCTGGAGGCTGACGGTGAGGGTGGCCGTGTCCAGGTCCGCCAGGTCATAGCTCACGTCGACGAACTTCGTGCCCGCCCGCTGGCTGGCGGTGATGTTTGAGACGACCGGCGGCGCGGCGGGACAGGCCAGCGCAAAAAGGGCGGAGAGCAGCAGCGTGGCGGCTGCTGTGGATTTCAGTGTGGACATAGGGGGGGTGGCGGGGGTGGAAAACGGAACTAAGCGGTGAACGTCGATTGCGGGCTGTCAGGAGCGTGCGGAGGGAGCGATCTTCGTTTGTGACTGACATACGCTTCATGCCCCTCGCCGGATGCACTTAAAAAGTGGTCCGCATAGTCCTCATGCGGTTAATGCCGCCCGCCCCCTTTGCCAAAACCCGACCCGAATGGTTCCAGCCCCTATTGCGCCTTGATCCGGTAGAACGCCTTCCCCTCATCGGACGCCACTGTGTCCGTCAGGGTGTTCAACGGCGGCGTTGCCTGCACGCCGGTGGCCACGGGCACCCAGTGCTCCGCGTCGAACGACCGCTCCACTGTGTACGAGTGCCCCGCCACCGGGGCCCACGCCACCGTGAACTCATGCCCGCCCGTGCCCGGCACAGCCCGCACCGACCACTGTTCCGCCTTCAGCCGGGAGGCCGCACTGCGCGGGTTCGTCCCGGCCACGTATTCCTGGGCATTCGTGAACCCGTCACCATCCGAATCCAGCAGCCCATCCGCCGCATTGCTGTCGCTGAATCCATTGGCCGTCTCCCAGCCGGAGGGCATGCCGTCATGGTCTCCGTCATTCGTGGTGTCGACAGTGACGCTCGCTGAGTCGGCTGATGCGGAGTCCGCCCATGTGGGGGCAGGCGGAGCGAGAAACAGACAAGCGACGAGGAGATGCAAATGGGTGATCAAGGTATTCATGATTGTGCTTCTGAGCTGAAAAACTGACCGGTCTGATGATCTGGATAGGCTGTAACTGGGAAGGAAAATGACGGATGCAGAGATTTGGCTTCCGCGTTTTGGTTCGCACGTTCTCTAGAGGTGGCCTCGGGCAGGGCGGAATCCGATCTCGCCGGGCCACCCGTCGCTACTGTACGGGGAGCGGCTGCTTCGGGTGGCCACGCGGGCAGTGGGCGCGGTGCCGAACCAGGATCCGCCACGCAACACACGGTAAGAGCCGGACGTTGCGCCAGTGGGGTCTCCCACCGTGCCATCAGGGTAGGTGTCATACCAGTCCCAGCACCACTGCCGCATGTTCCCCGCCATGTCATAGAGCCCAAAGCCATTCGGCGCAAACGACGTGACCGGGGAGGTGTAGGGGTAAACGCTGTCGTCGTAGGCCGGGTGGTAGTTCCGCGTCGGGCTCGTATCGTAAGCGTAGAAGCTAAAACTATTGTAGTTCGCTTGGGAATGCGTGATCGTGTTCCCCCACGGGAATCGCTTCCCGCTTAGCCCGCCGCGGGCCGCCTTTTCCCACTCAGCCTCCGTCGGCAGCCGATAGCCATTTTTGGTAAAATCACACACCACCGCGACGTCGCCCAGCCCCGTTTTGTAAATGACCCCGCCATCCGTGTAGCACGGGGCCAGGCCGTCCTGCTGGCTGCGGGCATTGCACCATTTCACCGCGTCATGCCAGACCACGATCTGCACCGGGTGGTTCGCCGCCTTGCCCGCTCCGGCGTTGTCGAAGAAGTAGCCATTGGCCCTCGCGTAGTTGTAGCCGGCGTCCCACTGCGCCTTTGTCACCAGCGTCGTTTGCAGGTAGAAAGCGCTCACGTTCACCGTATGGACCGGAGCAGAGGGTTCTCCATCCAAGGAATCGCCCATCGAAAAACTCCCCGCCGGAATAAGAGCGAAGCCCGGAGGGGCCAGATTCGTCCCGTCCTCTGCCGTGACGCGGAAGCGCATGGCCGTGGAGTATTGGCCATTCCAGTCCGCGCCGGCATTCCACGCCAGCGTGCGCCGCAGGCCCGGGGCAACGCCGCTGCCGATGGCTCCGGTGGTGCTGGCCGTGGGCACCGTCCACGTGGCACCGCCGTCCGAGGATATCTGGAGGCTGACCGTGAGGGTGGCCGTGTCCGGGTCCGCCAGGTCGTAGCTCACGTCGACGAATTTTGTCCCCGCCCTCTGGCTGGCGGTTACATTCGACACCACCGGCGGCGCGGCGGGACAGGTCAGCGCGATAAGGGACGAGAGCAGCAGCGTGGCGGTTGCTTTGGATTTCACTGTAGGCACGGCGGGAGGCAGGGTGGAAAACAGAACTGAGCCGTGAAGGTGAATGGCAGGCTATCAGGAGCGTGCGGCGGGATCAATCATTATTTTCGACCGGTTTCTCAGATCGGAAATCGGGGGGCAAAACCGCGGGTGAGAGAGGCGGTGGTGGACATATGGATGAGGATTCCGGACTGGGCAAAAATGTGGGCTTTTTTTGGTACCAGTCAGGTTCGCGGCGGCTTGTTCCAGAAAAATTCAGATTTTTCCCATGGGAGTGGCGCGCCTCTGGCCGCCATTCGAAAACGACCCCGAAACGCACTTCGAGGGGAGGGGCACGCGGGCTGGGGGCGAGGCCTTGGGAATTGCGCTTCGCGATTGATTTGAATGGCGGAGGGACTCCCGCCACTCCCAGTGGCGCGCCTCCGGCCGCCATTCGG
>JANOAS010000420.1:0-8878 GCA_031411255.1 bacterium | reverse complement strand
GTGAACTAAATCCGAAACGATACGTGTGGAGGGCAAAGGGTGAGGAAATTTTAGCCAAGCTCCAGAGAGCCAGGGAGGCAGTGGGAAAAGTCAGCGGGCTTGAAAAATTCTGTTCAGCTACTTCTCAGGCAGCACACTAGGTCCTTTTTCCACACCACCTTTCCATCGGCACACGACAGGCAGTACAGCCCCCGGCTTCCGAAAAAGGCGTACACATTTTCCCCGTCCGTCACCGGCGAGTTCGACGCCAGACTGCCGGACTCGTGCCCGCCCTCCGGCGGAAAAACGCGCGCCACCTCCACATCCCACGCCACACGCCCCGTCGCCAGCTCCACGGCCAGCACGCGGAAGCTGTGCGTGTGCGTCACCCCCACATTGTCGTGCGTGCCCGGTACATTGTCATAAACCGGAGCCGTCGCGTCGCCCACCGGCACCGCCGTCGTCAGAAAGACCCGCCCGCCCGCCACCACCGGCGAGGAATGCCCCAGTCCCGGCAGCGGCGTCTTCCACCGCACATTTTTCCCCTCGCCCCACGTCAGCGGCGGTCTGGCCTCCGGTGCCTCACCCGTCCCAGCCGGGCCGCGCCACTGCCTCCATTCCCCGGCCACGCCCGCCACGGCGAGCAGCCACATCACACCAGCCTGTCCCAGGAAATTCTTCATCCCCCAGTCTCGCGGGAAAACGGCAACCTTCAAGCGCCGCCGTTTCCCCCTGCCAAATGCCGCAGACCGGCCCGATATTTCCGCACAAACCGGTCCGCCGCCGGATTCACCCCCGCCGTGCGCGTCGTGCGCGCGTCATTCGCCGCCAGGTGCGTCAGCGCGTGGTACACATCCTCCGCCTCCAGCCCCGCAGCCGTCGCCAGATCATCCGCCGTCTGCTCAGCACCCGCCTTCGTCAGCGCGTCACGCACCTGCGCCAGCAGCGTCAGGAAGGCTCCGGCCGCCTTTTTCCCCGCCTGCACGCCGGGCTGGTGATACGCATTGATGTTCACCAGGCTCGCATAGAACCCCACCGCACGCTCATACACCGCGATCAACGCGCCCAGGTAATACGCATCCACCTGCGGGATCGACAGCGTCATCGACTGCCGCCCGCTTTCGAAAAGCGCCTTCCTCGTCCCGCGCAGGAACCCCTGCAGATAGTCGCCCGCCGTCACACCCGGCTCCACTTCGAGCATGGGCACCTTCGCCGCCTCCCGCACCTCAATGAACGTGACAAAGAAATTGTTCACCCCGTCCCGCAGCTGCTGGACGTAGGCGTGCTGATCGGTCGAACCCTTGTTGCCGTAAACGGCGATGCCCTGGTGCACCGTTTTTCCGTCCAGGTCCAGCTCCTTGCCCAGGGACTCCATCAGCAGCTGCTGGAGGTACTTGCTCATCAGCAGCAGCCGGTCCTTGTAGGGCAGGACCACCAGATCCTTTTCCCCGCGCCCGTTTCCCGCCGCGTGCCACATCAGCGCCATCATCATGGAAATGTTCTCGCGCACCGGCAGCAAGCGCGTCTTGGCATCCACATCCGCCGCCCCGGCCAGAAACTGGTCGAGATCCACCCCCTGGATGGCCGCCGGCACCAGGCCGACCACGCTCATCACCGACGTGCGCCCGCCCACCCAGTCCGTCATCGGGAACCTGTGCAGCCAGCCCTGCGCCGCCGCGTGCCTGTCCAGCAGACTGTCCGGTCCCGTGACCGCTGCCGCATGCTTGGCGAAATTCAGGCCCGCCGCAGTGTAGGCCGCCTCCGCCTCCAGCATGCCGTTGCGCGTTTCTGCCGTTTCACCGGATTTCGAGATCACCACCGTCAGCGTGTGCTTCAGATCCGTGCCGATCACCCCCAGCTGGCGCTTCATCCCGTCCGGATCCGTGTTGTCAAAGAAGTGCGTCTTCACCGGCGCATCCGCCTCCACCAGCGCCTCAGTCACCAGCTGCGGCCCCAGCGCACTGCCGCCGATGCCGATGACCAGCAGCCTCGTAAATTTCCCGCCGCCCGGAGGCGCGATCCGCCCGTCATGCACCCCGGCAGCGAAGGCCTTCACCTCCGCCAAGTCCTTCTCGATGCCCGCCTTCAGCTCCGCTGTTGGCGCCAGATGCGCCGCACGCAGCCAGTAGTGGCCCACCATCCGCCCCTCGTCAGGATTCGCCAGCCCGCCCGCCTCCAGCGCCTTCATGTCCGCCATCGCACGGGCGCACTCCCCCGCCATCTTCTCGGGAAAGGCGTCGTCAAAGTGCATGCGGGAGACGTCGAGGGAAATTCCGAGGTCTTCGTGGCGAATGAGGTGTGTTTGGTAGCGGCTCCAGTGGGACATGATGGTGTGGGTGAAAAGTCTGGCACCAAGATGCACCGGATGCCCCGACTGCAAAGAAAGTCTTTTTCAATGCTGGGCTGCAAAGAATTCACCATTCCCGCCCCGCCCCTCACGCGCACCTCACCACTCCCCGCGCAGCACCTCCGTCAGTTTCAGGTAAGGTTCCGGCGCCCCATGGTCCGGCTCCGCCTCCGCCCATTCGAATGACGCCACCACCAGGCAGGATTTCCCCCAACGCATGGACTTCTGCACCGCCACCGCCTCGGGCGAATCGCTGGCCACATAGGCCCTCGTCTGCACCCCCGTTCCCAGCGGCATTTGCACCTTCAGGCAGAGGTATTTTCCGTTCTCGGGAGCCCCTCGCTCAAAGCTGTGCTGCAGGGAGACAAGGCACCGCACCGTGGCCGCCGGCGGCCCCTGCCTCGTCACCAGGGCATTCAGCTCGCCCTTCAGTTGCTGGTGCAGCGTCACCCAGTCCACCTTCGGCCCCTCCTCCGTCTGGTTCACCGCCAGCCAGACAGGTCCTGCGGACGGCGTCTCCGCCTCAAAAACCGTCCTCAGCATTTCCTGGCCAGCCGGCTTCTCCGTGGCGATGTGGCGGGAAATCTTCAACTCCAGCGCTCCGGGGTGCGCCATCGTCCACTCCTCCATCCTCGCCTGCACCCGGTCATCCTCCGCCCGCTCCACCAGTGCCAGCCGGCCCCCCGCATCCGCCGCCACCAGAAACTGGTCCGCCACCGCGCGCGCTGTCTGGTAAAAGGCCAGCATCTCACCGTCCAACCCATCGGGTGCTCCCGGCGTTTCGGGCGCTTCAGGCGCATCCGGCACTTTCGCCTGTTTCGGGATTTCCGATAATTTCAGAACCGCATCTGGATCCGGCACTTTCTCCACCGGCACCACCGTCGGCGCAGGCGCAAAGGGCAGCGGAGCGGCCATCAGCGGCGCAGGATCCCCCTGAAATGGCGGCACCGGTTCGCTCACGTCCTGCCGGAATTTCCGCTCCTCCTTGTAGTACGACCACACCGGCCAGCCGACCGCCGCACCCGCCAGCGCCACCATCACTGCCACACCCGCCACCAGCTTGCGCTTCCGCTGCCCCTCGAAGTCAAACTCCGCCGTCACGAACGACGGCGGCGGCGGCAGCCGGCGCAGCCCCTCCGGCGGCGCCTCCCGCTTCGGCCCGCGTTCCACCATCCGCTCGCCCCGCTTCAGGAGTACCGCCTTCAGCCCCTCCTCCGGGACCGCCACCGTCCTCGCCTGCTCTTCCTTCATCTCCGGCACCTCAGCCTTCATCGCCGCCTCCCAGTCAAATCCGCCATCATCCCCCCCGCTTCCCTCTCCGACGCCACCGCCACCGCCGTCGTCCAGCTGCGGCGCCTCCGCAGAAGTCGCCGCCACCGCAACCGTCTCCACCCGGGCCCGCTTCAGTAGATCCCCAAACACCAGCGCAGGTCCCCCCGTCCTCGGATCGGGCGCCACCAGAGTCTCCTCGCAGGACGAGCACTGCACCAGCTCCCCGAACCTTGGTTCATCCGCCACCAGCATGGCGTGGCAGGATGGACACCCAAACGGCACCGCCTCAGGCACCTGCTTCACTCCCGGCGGATTCGAGTCCAGCGAAAAATCTGGCCACAATTCCTGTCCCTCCCCCGCTTCCACCACCCCGGGTTTGCGGGCAAAGGCGTGCATCCCCGTCTCCCTCCACGCCGGCAGCACCGGCCTCTGGCGGCCAAGGTCCTCGCCCACATAACGCCTGAAAGACGCCGCATCCGCCAGATGCGCACAATGCGGGCACCATGAACGAGACCCCTCCCCCACGTCGAGGAAGACGCCACTGCATGCCGGGCATTCCAGTGTCTGTGCCGTTACCATGGAGACTCTTGCGCCAATTCCGGAGGCTCTCCTCGGCTCCGCCCTCCCTGTTGGCACACTCAGAATTATCACAGGATGTCTGAAATTCAATAAAAATTAACCATGTTTGAACCCATCTAAAATCGCCACACCCCAGACGCCCCCGTCTCCGTCAAGCCGAATGCGTCATTATGTCCCAATCCTAGCGTCATCACTTTCCTCAAAATGCGTCATTATGTCCCATATCCACATGCCTCTTCCCATTTATCCCTCCAATAAAAACTTCCTTTTTCTATTAACCATTAACTGATAACTCGCTTCCCCTGCATCCTTGGCACGCCTCCAGCTTCATTATTCCTCGAAAGCCGGGAACTCCGGCCGAAAACCAAATCAACAACCAAAAAGCAGAAAGAACCACTACCATGTCCACCATCACCACTTGGCATCCCTTCCGTGAATTTGACGCCCTCACCCAGCGCCTGCTCGGTCTGGCTCCCGTCGGAAAATGTGAAACCGCGTCCCAAAAGCCGTGGGCTCCATCCGTCGACATCACGGAAACCGACGCCGCCTACACCGTCACCGCCGACCTTCCCGAAGTCCCCAAAGACGCCGTGAAAGTCACCGTCGAGGAAGGCGTGCTCACCGTCCGCGGCGAGCGGAAGTGGGAAAAGAAAACCGACGACACCAAAGTCCACCTCGTCGAGCGCTCCTACGGCTCCTTCGCCCGCAGCTTTCGCCTGCCGGAGGACGCAGCCCCGGACAAAGTCGAGGCCACCTACAAGGACGGCGTGCTCACCGTAGTCCTCCCGAAGGTCGAGCAGAAAAAGCCCGCCCAGATTGAGGTGAAAATCGTCTAGCCGCGCCCGCGCGGCCCAGACACCGCCTCGGCGCACGGGGGGGAGCCATCCAGGCTCCCCCCTTTTTTTGTGCCTTCATCTCTGGATCACAGATTATCAACACCCCCGAAACACAAATTCGCTCGCCATCAGGGATTCCCTCATTTACGCTTTTTCCACCAGGAAAATCCAACACCGGCACGTATTGCGAGTCTCACCTTCTGCGTCGCCGCTTTCCGCTCTCCACCCATGATCCAGCTCACTCCCTTTTTCCGCCGCCTCGGGCTCGCCGCCTGTTTGTTCACAGGCCTGCTCGCCAGCCCCCGCCTCGAGGCCGCCGATGAACCCGCCGCCCCCGCCACCCCGCCGCCCCTCCCGGAAAAGCGCGTCTACGTCCCCTACTCCGAGTTGCAGTCCATGCTCAAGGACCAGGGCCAGGGCGTCTTCCTGCCCTACCGGGAGTTCATCGACCTCTGGAACCAGCTGACGGAGAAAAAGAAGGAGGAAACCATCGCCCCGCCTGCCGACGCCCTCCTCGCCTCTGCCGAGTACACCGGCACCGTCCGCGAGGGCGTGGCCGAGATCGAGGCCATTCTCAAGGTCCAGTCCTTCAAGGAAAAAGGCTGGGCCACCCTCCTCCTCGGTGCGAAGGGCCTCTCCATCGCCTCCGCCGAGACGGGCGAGGCCACCCTGCGCAGCACGGACAAGGGCTTCGAGGTCCTACTGCCAAAAAAAGGCGCCTATGACCTGAAGCTGAAAATTTTCTCCCGCCTTCAGGACAGCGCCGGCCGCCGCAGCCTCCAGTTCAGCCCGCCCCTCACCGCCGTCAGCCGCCTCACCCTCAACATCCCCGGCCAGGGCTACGATTTCACGACCAAGCCCGCCGCCGCCTTCACCGCCCAGCCCACCGGTGAGGCCACCACCTTTTCCGCCTTCTTCGGCCAGCTGGATTCGCTGGAAGTCGCCTGGCAAAAACAGGGCGAGGAGTCAAAACTCACCCCCCTCCTTTTCGCGGACACCACCACAGACGTCACCCTCTCCCCTGGTGCCCTGCGCAGCGAGGTCAAAGTCGGCCTCACCATCCTCCGGGCCGGCGTCAGCCAGTTCGACATCGCCGTGCCCGCCCCGCACCAGGTGCTGAACGTCAGCGCCCCCAACCTCAAAGAGTGGACCCTTTCCCCCTCCGCCGACCCAGCGGCCCCGGGCGATGTCCTCCACCTCGCCCTCCACGCCCCGGCGCGCAATGAACTCGCCCTCACCCTCACCCTCGAGACCGCCGTGGACGCCCTCCCCGCCAGCCTCACCCTGCCCTCGCTCACCGTCAGCGGCACCACCCGCCAGCGCGGCCAGTTCCTCATCAAGGCCGCCCCGGAACTCGACCTCCAGCCCGCCTCCCCGGTCAATCTCACCCAGCAGCCGCTCGATCCCGGCACCGCCGCCCACTCCTCCTGGCGCTACCTGAAGACGCCCTATTCTCTCGCCCTCAACGTCACCCGCGCCCTCCCCCTCGTCGAGACCTCCAGCCTCACCCGCGTCTCCCTCGACACGGACCTCCTCCAGTTCACCACCACCTTCGACTACACCATCAAGCGCGCCGGCCTCTTCTCCACCCGCCTCCTCGTCCCGGATGGCATCGACTCGCTCGACGCCACCGGAGACGCCGTCGACTCCTTCACCACTGCGGTCACGGACGGAAAAAAATTCCTCACCATCAAATTCAAGCGCGAAACCACCGAGCGCACCAGCTTCACCCTCACCGGCCGCCAGACCCGCCCCACACCGGAAACCAAGGCCGTCCTCCCCCTTTTCCAGCCCCAGGACGTCTCCCGCCACGAGGCCAGCGTCTCCGTTGCCCTCGATCCCGCCCTCGACGCCACCACCAGCGAGCTGGGTTCGTTTAAACAGATCGACCTCAGCGAACTCCCCGGCCAGCAGCTGAAGCAGGAGCCGGCGACACAGCAGGTCGTCGTGCAGCCCGTCGCCGTCCCCACCCTCGCCTTCCGCTACCGCGCGGCGGACACCACCCCGGCCACCCTTTCCCTGAAAACCCGCAAGCCCCAGACCTCCGGGGAGGTCCTCACCCTCGTCGAACTGAAGGAGCAGTCCGTCACCTACCATTGGTGGATCAACTACCAGATCCTCTATTCCGGCATCGACTCCGTCGTCATCTCCCTCCCCCGCGACATCGCCGCCGATCTCCGCCTGGAGACCCGTTCCATCAAGGAAACCGACAAAGCGTGGAAGCCCACCCCCGCCCCCGCCGCCGACAGCCAGCGCGACTATTGGCGCCTCACCCCGAGGGACAAATGGCGCGGCTCCCAGCAGCTGGAGTTCACCCTGGAGCGCCCGCTCCCCGCCCTCGAGCCGGGCAAGGCCACCCCGCTCGCCGTCCCCGAACTCCAGCTCCACGACCTCTTCCAGGAGACCGGCCAGATTGCCGTCATCAAGCAGGGCACCCTCGAACTCCTTGATCCCGAAAAGTCCCCCACCCTGGAAATCATCGACCCCGCCGAACTCCACGATCCCCTCACCCGCACCGGCGTCATCTTTTCCGCCAAATACCGGAACCACCCCGTCACCCTCACCCTCCCCGTTTCGCGGAATGTCCCTCTGCCCGTGCCGCAGTCCGTCGTCACCTACGCAGACCTCACCAGCGTCCTCAGCACAGACCGCACCCTCACCACGGAGGTCATCTACTTCGTGCGGAATAACACCCAGCAGTTCTTCACCGTCCGCCTCCCCGCCGGAGCCCGCATCATCTCAGACCTGAACGTCGCCGGCACCAGCCAGCAGCCCACCCGCCGGCCGGATGCCGCCGATGACCGCGAACTCCTCATCCGCCTCCCAGCCGCCGGCAGCCAGCCGCCGGATTTCCCCGTCCGTTTCCTCTACGAGACCCGCCCGGAAAAAACCGCCCAGCTCGGCGACTCCGCCACCCTCACCCTGGAGGCCTGCCAGCTCCTCGAGGCCGCCATCCTCCAAACCCGCCACACCCTCTACCTCCCAGGCGGTTTCGCCTGGCACGACTTCACCGGCCCCCTCACCCCGCCCGTCCAGGCTCGCGGCTGGGCCCGCCACCGGGGAAAATTCGCCTGGCTCATCCCCGCCCTCGGCCCTCTCATTCCAGAGTCCCGCCAGACCACCTGGCCCAGCCCCCCGCCCATCGAGGCAAAAGTCCGCGCCTCCTACGACGTCCCCCTCACCCGCGACGGCCTCGCCTTCCCGCTCCACCGCCTCGACTCACCGGCCGCCATCACCGTCAGCTGCCGCAGCCTCAGGTTTGAGTACACCCTGGAGGCCCTCGCCGCCCTCCTCGGCCTCGTCGGCGGCCTCCTCCTCCTCCGCGCCAGCCTCAGGGCAAAGATGCTCTACCTCCTCGTCATCGGTGGCGGCGCCCTCATCGCCGAAGGCTTCCTCCCCACCAGCTACAGCGCCCCGCTGAAATACCTCTACCTCGGCGTCCTCCTCGCCGTCCCGTGCTGGATCGTCTGCGCCATCATCAGGAAAATCAACAAGAGCGCCGCTGACCAGTCCACCAAGCCCGAGCCGCCCACCCCACCCGCCCCAGCTCCGAAAAAAGCTGAGCCCGAGCCAGAGCCCGCCCCTGCCGCACCGGCACCCGAGCCCGAAAAACCCGCTCCCCTCTTCACCGACGCCCCACCTCCAGAGCCCCCCGACTCCCCCACCCTCCCCCCCTTCCCCAACAGCTAACCCATAGGCCCTATTAGCCGCATAGGCCCCATCAGCCCTATTCCCACGCAGCCCCCAGTCCCGCTGCCCCCCGCCCAGCCACCCACCCCCCCCCCACCCCCCCGGGCCCCCCCCCCCCCCCCCCCCCCCCCCCCCCCCCCCCCCCCCCCCCAAGGAGCCGCCCCCCCCCCCCCCC
>JANOAS010000419.1:0-26256 GCA_031411255.1 bacterium | reverse complement strand
GGAGGTCCCGGTCGCCCGGCAGGGAGGTCCCTGTCGCCCGGCAGGGAGGTGCCGGTCGCCCGGCAGGGAGGTCCCGGTCGCCCGACAGGGAGGTCCCGGTCGCCCGGCAGGGAGGTCCCGGTCGCTCGACAGGGAGGTCCCGGTCGCCCGGCAGGGAGGTCCCTGCCACCCGACAGGGAGGTCCGGGTCGCCCGGCAGGGAGGTCCGGGTCGCCCGGCAGGGCGGTCCCTGTCACCCGACAGGGAGGTCCGGGTCACCCGGCAGGGAGGTCCCGGTCGCCCGGCAGGGAGGTCCCTGTCGCCCGGCAGGGAGGTGCCGGTCGCCCGGCAGGGAGGTCCCGGTCGCCCGACAGGGAGGTCCCGGTCGCCCGACACGGGGGTCCCTGTCGGCCGACAGGGACCCCTCTCTGCGTCAAAATGGCCCACTTTTGGCCAAAAATGGACCCGCCATAACCAAAACCTATGGAAATTTAACCCGCAGGCTCCCCAGCCCCACCGCCGCCCCCGGAGGGGCGAGGCTCCCGCCGAGCCGCATCGCCCCAAGCCTCCGCGCCCCGACCCTTCCTCACCCCGCGCCCCCAGCGCCAGCCACCCCGCAGCACTGCGGCGGCTGGAGGACCACCCTGCCCTACCACCCACGCCACGCCCGCTGGTGGGAAAAGCTAGGGGCGCTTGGTCCTCCAAGCGCCGCCATGCCCCAAGCCGCGCACCCCCGCTGCACCGGCTGGGGGATGGCCAGGGAAAAAAAGGGCGAGACTTCTGCAACCGGACCAACAGACCCGGTCACAAACCGGGCGGTGACGTTGCAGAGCCTCGCCAAAAGCAGACTAAGCCATTAGGCAGAATATGCCAAACCAAAAAATCCCGGCCCACGCCGCGCCCCCCGCACCGCCCCAAGGCTCCGCGCCCCGACCCTGGCTCACCCCGCAGCCCCAGTGCCAGCCCAACCGGTGCGCTGCGGCGGCTGGAGGACCAGCCTGCCCTACCTTGCACCTGACGCCCGCTGGTGGGACAAGGTAGGGCCGCTTGGTCCTTCAAGCGCCGCCATGCCCCAAGCTGCGCCCCCCCGCTGCACCGGCTGGGGGATGGCCAGAGAAAAAAAGGGCGAGACTTCTGCAACCGGACCAACAGACCCGGTCACAAACCGGGCGGTTACGTTGCAGAGCCTCGCCAAATGCAGACTAAGCCATTAGGCAGAATATGCCAAACCAAAAAATCCCGGCGCACGCAGCAGACCGTGAACCACGGGGTGGCGCCGCTGATGGGGACGGGCGGGACGGGCGTCGGCTTTAATTTGACCCGCCGGACAGATGGGGCGAGAGCGCGCCATGACCCGGACCACGAAAGCTCCCCGGCTGCCGTTCTCGCTGCCCTCACAGGCGGACGAGAAGGCCATGGAGCGCGTGCGGGAGCAGATACGCAAGTCCGCCGGAAATCTGGGGACAAACTCGCCAGCGTGGCCGCCTTCGTGGAATGGGCTGTTGCCCGCGGCCGCGTTGCCCCCGCAGAAGCCGTAAGCGGAGCCTTTGCCCGAAGCCCTCTGCCGGCGGGCGGTGGCGAGCACGTTGTCATCCCCGGAACTGACCGGGTGCTGAAGCTGACCAAGCCCGGGACTTTGGCTACAGGGCCGGGGATGCGGGTGAATACGTGAGGCGCTGGGCGCTGCACAACAAGGCGTTCAATGCTGATGTGCAGATTCTGAGTATCCAAGCCCTCGGGCGGCATCATCAATCTCGGAAGCTGCCGCCTCAACGGCCGGCTTTGGCTTGATTCCACTTCCCGGGGGGCCAGCATGTGGAAGTCGCCGGCGCAGACGGGCACTGAACAAACCAGCCCTGGCACGTCCGAAACGCTCCTGCACGCGGCAGGGGCGAGACTACTGCGGGCGCAGGCGGATTACCAGTCCAAACGCAGCCGGTCCTTTTCCCTCTCCCCCACCAGACGCATCGCCGCAGCGGAGACGGCGATGGACAAGGCGCTGGACATCGACCCCGAGGAAAAGCGGCTGATGTTCTTCCCGGGGGGCATGATCGTCCTCGCCCCGAGCGCCCGCGCCACACGGCTTTGCCTAGATTTTACTTTCTGGGGGGGCCGACGGGACGCCAGCGCTCCGGGGAAACTGCGGAAAGTGCTTGCCGGGGAGGCGGGCGGCGTGCAAATGGGGAGGCCCTCCCGCCTCCTGCGGGGTGCCTGCCAGCTGTCTCTCCCGTTCCCATGCCCCGTTACGATGATTTGTCCCGCGAAGAGCTGATCCGCCTCCTCCAGGCGAGGGACCGGCGGGACTCGACGCGCTTCGGCCTGGTCTGGGAAACCAACGAGGTGGAGCGGGAAAAGGCGCTCAATGCGGACTTTGTCGCCCTGGACCTCGACCCGGCCCTCTCCACCCCGCCCGGCCCGGACGGCGGCTGGCGCAACCTCGTCATCGAGGGTGACAACTTCGACGCCCTCCGCTTCCTCCGCATGGCCTACTCCGGCCGCGTGAAGTGCATCTGCATCGACCCGCCCTACAACACCGGCAACCGCGACTTCGTCTACAATGACCGCTTCGTGGACAAGGACGACGCCTGGCGACACTCCCGCTGGTGCGAGTTCATGCACCAGCGCCTCACCCTCGCCAAGGAACTCCTGGCGGAGGACGGGGTCATCTTTGTCCACATTGATGACAACGAAATGGCCGCCCTTTCCCTGCTCATGCGGCAGGTCTTCGGCGAGCAGGCCTTTGTCGCCAATTGTGTCTGGCAGAAACGATACTCAAGGGAGAATCGCGGCATCATCGGGGATGCCCATGAGTACGTTTTGGTTTACTCGCCGAGGCCTGATTTGTTTCAGAAACGGAGCGGCCGGATTCCTTTGTCTGCGGACCAGGCTGCCATCTACAAGAACCCGAACGATGACCCCAAAGGCAGATGGCGTGGCATTCCAATGACCGCACAAGGTTATCGGCCAAACCAGATGTACGAAGTGGTTTCCCCGTCCGGCAAAAAGCATAGGCCTCCCGAAGGGCGCTGCTGGTCCACTGTAGAACCCGAATTTCTAAAGCTACAGGCGAAAGGGCTGATCTATTGGGGGAAGGGAGGAAGTTCGCAGCCAAGCGTAATCCGTTATTTGGCCGATGTGGAGGGCTTGGTTCCGTGGACTTGGTGGCCGCACGAGGAGGCTGGCCATACGGATGAGTCGAGGAAAGAAATCCGGGAAATCTTTGGGACGCAGACGGCGTTCGACACGCCGAAGCCGGTTCGGTTACTGGAGCGCATGTTGCAAATTGGCTGCGGCCCCGACGACATCGTCTTGGACTTTTTCGCCGGGAGCGGGACAACGGCCCACGCGGTGCTGAAGCAAAATGCGGCGGACGGGGGCAGACGGAAGTTCATCCTGGTGTCGAGCACCGAGGCGACCGAGGAGGAGCCGGAGAAGAACTTGTGCCGCGACGTGTGCGCGGAGCGGGTGCGGCGGGTGATCGCCGGGTATGGGGAGAAGGCGGGGCTTGGGGGCGACTTTGCCTACCTGAAGTGCCGCCGGGTGCCGGAGGGCCAGCTGACGGAGATCGAGCACAGCCAGGTGTGGACGGCGCTGCAGCTGATGCACCGGGAGGTGCTGGAGGCGTATGCGGACGCCCCGCTGCACTGGGTGCAGGACGAGGACGGGGCGCTCTGCTACGTGCCCCGCGTGGGTAAGACAACGGCGCGGGACATTTTAAAAAGGGCGGAGGGCCTGCCGGGGGTGATCGTCTACACGTGGCAGCCTGGGCTGTTGGCCCCGCGGGTGGCGCGGGCCGGGCACATCCAGGTGGAGACGATCCCGCAGAGCCTGGCCAAGAAATTCGGCCTGGGCCGGGGAGGGCGGAAAAAATGAAGATCAAAACGCTGAAGACCTACCAGGAAAACGCGGTGGCGAACGCACTGGAACACTGGCGCTATGCCAGAAGCCAGTACGACGTCCTCCCGACGGAGGACACGGGAGCGCAGCGCCGAGCCGTGGCTGCGCACCAGGGGTGCCTCTTGATCGAGGCGCCAACGGGGTCGGGCAAGACGCTGATGGCGGCGCATGTGGTGGAGGAATTTTCCCGAGAGGAGGGGGTAGTGTGGTTCTGGTTCGCGCCGTTCAAGGGGGTGGTGGGGCAGACGGTCTCCTTCCTCAAGGAGCAGAGCGCCGGCCTGCGGGTGCGGGACCTGACGACGGACCGGCAGGTGGCGGGCAGCCGGGCGGGCGACGCCTTTGTCACGACCTGGCAGACGGTGGCGGTGCGGTCGAAGGAGAAACGCACGGCGCGGAAGGATAGTGAGCAGGCCCCCGGCACGGACACGCTGTTGGCGGAGCTGCGGAAGATGGGCCTGAGGATCGGCGTGGTGGTGGACGAGGCGCACCACAGCTTCCAGGGGCAGGGGCAGGCGGCTGCCTTCTACCGGGAGGTGCTGGCCCCGGACTACACGCTGCTCATCACGGCTACGCCGGATGACCGGGACATCGATAAATGGAAGAAGGACGGAGGCATCGCCCAGGTGCACCGGATCTCCGTGAGCCGGGATGATGCGGTGGCGGCCGGGCTGGTGAAGGCGGGGGTGAGTTGCATCAGTTTCATCCCGGACCCGGGCAGCGAGCGACTGGTGGACATGGAGATGACGTGCCTGCGCAGCGCGGCAGGCCTCCAGACGGAACTGAAGGCACAGCTGAAGGAGGCAGGCGTCTCTCTGACCCCGCTGCTGATGGTGCAGGTGGACTCCAGCCAGAAGGACAGCCCGGCGCGGGCGAAGGAGAAGCTGATGGCGTGCGGATTCCGCGAGGAGGCGATCGCCATCCACACGGCGGACGAACCGGACGCGGGGCTGATGGGGCTGGCAAACAATGAGCAGGTGGAGGTGCTCATCTTTAAAATGGCAGTGGCGCTGGGGTTCGACGCGCCCAGGGCCTTCACCCTCGTGAGCATGAGAGCGGCGAAGGACGAGGATTTCGGCGTGCAGCTGCTGGGGCGCATCCTGCGGGTGCACCGCAGGCTCCAGGGAAAGACGCTGCCCGCCTTGCTCAACCAGGGCTATGTACTTCTCGCAAACTCCGCAGGACAGGAGGGGCTGAAGGCCGCAGGGATCCGGATGAACGCCCTGCGGACGGAAATGGACAAGACGGCGCCGACGGTGACGGTCATGTGCGTGGGCGGGCAAAACCGCCTCCAGGCCACAGGTCCTGGCGGGCAGACAACTTTTTTCCAAACGAACTGGAACCGCCCGATGGCGAAGCCAGGTGCGCAGACAGCCTCGACCGGGGGCGAAGGCGCAGACGAAGCCGCGGGAGGTGGCGCTGGCTTCCAGCTGGAGTGGGAACTGACGCCAGCCGAACCGGGGCAGAAGGAGGAAGGGGCGGGCTTTCTGGAAATGATCGCGCACCCAAGACCTGGATCTCCGCTGGAAGGGACCGGGCGGAAACGCTACTGCCTGAAGGCGGAGGTGCCGAGGCGCTTCATGGCGATGCGGATTCCAGAGGAGGTGGAGAACCTGGAGGAGGAGTGCGCGAGGTATTTCTCCGTGGAGGCCACAGGCATCGTGGCGGGGATGATCAAGCAGGTTTCCGTCCAGCAGGTGACGCTGGAGGTGTTTACCGGGCAGCTGAAACTCGATGATGTGCAGGCGGACCTCTCCCCTGGGGAGCTGGCCCGCCGAGCCCAGGAGATACTGAGTGCCAATGACAACATGAGCCCGAAGGAGCTGAGGGCGGCGCTGCGGGACAGGCTGAAGAAGATCCTGATGGCGCTGCATCTGGGGCACCTGGCAAATGACAAGGAGGTGCCCGCCTTGCTGGACTCCCTGCTGGTGTGGAAGCCTGGGATGCTCCTTGAGGCGCAGAAAAAGGCCATAGCCGACCATGCCGTGGAGGGGCAGGCGGAGGATCTGCCGGAGGCGCTGGAGTTTGACCAGGCCGCGACGCCCTCACTGAAGAATGTCTACGGCATCTACCCGCCCGGGCTGGGCGGCTGGGAGCAGCAGTTCGCGCAGTCTCTGGACGCCGAGCGCGAGGGCATCGTGAGGTGGTGGCACCGAAACGAGCCGCGAAAACCGCACAGCCTGAGTGTGCTTTTGTCCTCGGGAGGCCTCTTCTACCCGGACTTTGTCATCGGCATCGAAGGGCGCAAGAAGAAGGACGGCATCCTGATGGCCGACCCGCACGAGCGCTGGGAACAGGAGAAGGAGCACGCCAAGGTGCTGGCCGAGCACCCGTCCTATGGCCGGGCCCTCATCCTGTCGAAAGCCGGGGAGACTATCTGGCTGCCCATCGTCTGGGACCAGAACCGCGGCAGGCCGAAGCTGGCCGGACAGTGGGACTGGAATGACGCGGCTGGGTGGTGAGCCCGGAGCGCGAAGCAACACTTTTTCAACCCGCCCACGAACATGACCCACGACCCAATCACCCGGCCGGAAGGCCTGCTGCCGGAAATCCTGCGCGGAAGCTGGCTGCTGGAGTGCAGCTGGATCCCGGTGCGGCGGATCGGCAGCCACAACTGGTACTACGTGGGGGTGGTGGAGACGGGGCACGGCGGCCCGGCCACGCGCGGGGGGGCGGGGGCGTGCATTGACATGCAGCGCGGTCTGGTGCAGACGCTGTCCTTCACGGCCGAGGAGATGGATGAACTGCGGCGTCGTCTGGCGGCGCTCTCCCTGCCGGTGCTGCCGGGCTGGTGCATGACCCTTGACGGGGCGGACGGCTGCGTGCGGATCCACAACGGGCAGCACCACATGGACCTCGTGTGGGCGGGAGCGCCTCCGAAGGAGTGGGACCCGGTCCTGGGGCTGGTGGGGTGGATGGACCAGAAGATCCTGGACCGGGCGGTGGATGACGCCCTCCGCGATGGGTGAGCCGTGGGACCCCGGCTGGAGGCGGTGGGTACCTGATGGGCCCGCCCCTTTCATCCCCCTGCCGCGAACGACATTTCCAAAACGGCAAGGACCGGGCGGTGGGTGACGCCCTCCGCGAGGGGTGAGCCGGAGGGCAAAATGACCAGCCAGAGCCGCACGGCGGCAGCCTCGCTCCGCCTTCAGTTTTCGAGGACTGTCTTTCCGGGTTTCAAGGTGAGGTAAAGCAGCAGGCTGACAGCGAAAACAGCCAGCGCGATCAAGGGGGCGGTGGACTGGGCGGGGTCGCTGGAGGCGATGGCCTTTTGCACACGTACTGCGATCAGCAGCAGGCAGACGAGGGCTCCGAGGACGGGGACGACCAGCGGGACATCAAAGCCGTCTGTGGCCTCGCCCGGGCGGCGCTTGAGGATGACGAGTGAAAGATTGACCAGGGCAAAAACGGTCAGGAGGAGGAGCACGGTGGCTTCCGCGAGGGGTTTCACGCCGCCGCTCATGATGAGCAGGGTGACGACAAAAAAGAGCACGACGATGGCGGCAACGGGCGTGCGGCGGACCGGGTGCAGCCTGCCGAGAGCCGGCGGCAGCAGGCCCTGCTGGCTCATGCCGTAGAGCAGCCGGGAACCCATCAGGTAGTTCAGCAGGGCGGTATTTCCGATGGCAAAGATGGTGATGGCCAGGTAGACGCGGTCGATGCCGGAGAACCACGGTGCGGCGCGGTGGGCAACCTCCATGAGCGGGGTCTTGCTGGCGGCTAGCTCCCGCCACGGAAGAACGGAGACGGCGGTGATGGCCACGGCCATGTAGATGAGGGTGGCCAGGAGCATGGCGCCGATCAGGCCAAAGGGGATGTCTTTTTTTGGGTTCCGCACCTCCTCGCTGACGTTGAGAATGTCCTCGAAGCCGATGAAGGAAAAGAACATGAGGACGGCCCCCTGCAGGACGAGGGCGAGGGTGATGCCGGACGCACTGAAGGTGCCGTCCTGTAGCGCCATGGCGGGAGGGGTTTCAAAATAGTCCACCCCGCCCCAGAAGCGAACGCCGACCACGATGATGAAGAGCAGGCCCGACGCCTCCACCACGGTGCAGAGGATGTTCACCCACATGCTTTCCTTCATTCCCCGGTAAATGACGCAGCCGACCAGAAAGACGAGGGCGATGGCCACGAGCTTGACTGGCAGGGGGACGCCGGCCGCCTTTTCCAGGTTTTCCGCGATGGCCTGCGCCCCGGTCGCCATGCTGGTGAGGCCGCTCATCATGACGGCGATGCCCACCATGTAACTGAGTGCCGGCCGGCCAAGGGCGCGCTGGGTGACGTAGGCGGCTCCACCGGCTTTCGCATAGCGGCCGCCTACACATGCGTAAGAAAGTCCGGTCAGCAGCGCGGCGACCATGGCCGCGAGGAAGGCCATCCAAACGGCATTCCCCAGCGTCTCCGCCGCACGCCCCACCAGGGCGTAGATGCCGGCGCCGAGCATGGAGCCCAGGCCATAGAACAAGACCTGCCATTTGCCCAGAGTGGGCAGCAGCTGATGAGTCTGCGGGGGCGAAGAAGGGGCGGATTCAGTCATGGTCGGACAATGCGCAAATGCGGTGCCAGGGGAAGCTGAATGCGTGAGCATGGGCGAAAAAACAAACCGGACTGAGGCGCCGGTGGGCGGGGACGGAGGGGCGAGTGGCGTGCTTTCAGCCACCATGCCGTTGCGCCACAGGCCACGTTTTTCCTGCCTTGGGGAGAAGTGTGCTTCGCGAGGGGTTTTGGCATGGCGGCTGGAAGCGCGCCACTCCCAGTTGAACTGCGCTTCGCGGTGGGGCTGGCGTGGTGGCGCAGCCCAAGAGGGAGGCCACCAGCCCCTCACCCGACGATCTTGAAATCGATCATGCGTTTTTCGATGTCGGCCTTGATGGGGACGACGGTGACGGGGGTGCCGAGCTGGTAGGTGCGGGCGGGTTTGCGGGAGGTCCAGCGGGGGCCTGACTGGTCGAACTTGTAGGGGGCGGGGGGGAGGTCCTCGATGCGGACGAGGCCGCGGATGGGGAGGTCGGTGAGTTCGACGAAGAGTCCCATGCGCCGGGGATCGGTGACGGTGGCGGTGAAGCGGGGTGGCTTGGGGCCTTTGATGAGGCCGGCGAAGTACTCGGTCTGCTTGAGGCGCTGGGAGTCGCTCTCGGCCTCGGCGGAGGTGCGCTCGGTGATGCTGAGGTGCTCGGCGATGGCGGCCATCTTCTGATGGGGCGGGGTGCGCATGGGGCCCTCAGAGCTGAGGGATTCCGGGCGCTGGATGGGGGCGCGGGGGCCGGGCTCGGCGGGGGCGGGTTTGACGGGCTTGCCGTGTTTGCCGGGCTTGCCGCGTTCGGGCTGGCGGGCGGCTTTCATCCGCTCGTGGGGGGCGGGTTTTTTCCCGCTGGCACCGGCTGGTGCGGGCGGGGTGAAGTGGGGCGCGGGGCTGGGGACGGCGGCGGTGCCGTGCTTGAGCATCCAGTTCCACAGGACGCGGTGGACGACGAGGTCGGCGTAGCGGCGGATGGGGCTGGTGAAGTGGGTGTAGTCGTTCTTGGCCAGGCCGAAGTGGCCGAGTGGGTCTGGGTGGTAGGCGGCGCGCTTGAGGCTCTTGAGCAGGCCGAGTTTGAGCACGGCGGCGTCGGGCCGTCCGGCGAGGAGGCTGATGACGCGCTGGAGTTCGGGCCGGTGGGTGAGGTCGCCGCACGGGAGGCCGCAGGTGTGGAGGAAATCCCGGTATTCAAGGAGCTTGGCGGGATCCGGATCCTCGTGGACGCGGTAGATGGCGGGCATGGCGGCGGACTTGAAGGCGTGGGCGACGGCTTCGTTGGCGGCGAGCATGAATTCCTCGATGAGCTGGTGGGACTCGTCGTGGACGATGCGGGCGAGGCGGAGGGGGGTGCCGTTTTTGTCCAGCACGGCGCGGACCTCTGGGAAATCGAGGTCGAGGGAGCCGGCGCGGAATCTGGCCTGGCGGAGGATGTAGGCGAGCTTCCACGCGCGGTGGAGGTGGGCTGTGTCGGGGGACTGGTCGGCGTAGGGGGCGTCGGGGTTGTTGATGGCGCCGCAGGCTTCGAGTTCGGCAAAGGCCTCCTCGTAGGTGAAGCGGCGGCGGCTTTTGATGATGGCGCGGCAGAAGCGGGAGTGGGTGCGGCGGCACTTGGCATCGAAAGTGATGACGGCGCAGCGGGTGAGGCGCTCGACGCCTGGCTGGAGGGAGCAGATGCCGTTGCTGAGTTTCTCCGGCAGCATGGGGATGACGCGGTCGGCGAGGTAGGTGCTGTTTCCGCGCTCCATGGCCTCCGCATCGAGGGCGGAGCCGGGGCGGACGTAGTGGGAGACGTCGGCGATGTGGACGGCGAGTTCCCAGCCGCCACCAGGCAGGGGATCGACGGAGATGGCGTCGTCGAAATCTTTGGCATCGAAGGGATCGATGGTGATGACCTCGCGGGAGCGCCAGTCCTCGCGGGCGGCGATCTCGGAGGCGGGGATTTTCTCGGAAATGGCGTCAGTCTCGGCGAGGACCTCCGGGGGGAACTCGACACGGATGCCGAGGCGGTGGACGATGGCTGTGATGGCCATGCCGACGGCGTCGGCGGGGCCGAGATCTTTCTCGATGCGGCCGAAGGGGGGGCGCTCGGGGTTGTCCCAGGTCTCGATGACGCAGAGGACTTTGTTTCCGTGATCCACGGCGGGCGTGCCCTCGAGGCGGACGATCTCGGGGAGGTCGGCCTGGTCGAGGCGGACGGCGAAGTCGCGGCCGCGCTTGACGAGGGTGCCGACGAGCGGGCGCTCGCTGCGGCGGATGACTTTGATGACGCGGGCTTCGAGTTCGCCGGGTTCGAAGCGGCGGGCGGAGACTTTGCCAATGATGGTGTCGCCAGGGAGGGCGTTGCCGAGGTCTTTGGCCGGGACGTAGAGGCGGGTGTCCTCGCCCAGCGGGAGGCCTAGGGAGAGGAGGGGGCCGCGGTTTTCCGGGTCCTGGCGGTCGGGGACAAAGTGGGCGCCGCCGGTGCGGAGGAAGCTGATGGTGCCGGTGAGGGTGTCCGTGGTGCGGCCTTTCAGGGTGTAGAGGGCCTTCCGGCCGAAAAGAATGGTGCCGTCGGCTTCGAGGTCGCGGAGGAGGGCGCGCAGGGCGGATCTTTCCTCAGGACGGAGGTCGAGGGCACGGGCGAGTCCGGATTTCGTCAGCGGCTGGTAGCGCGGGGCGCGCATGAGATCGAGCAGACGGGTCTGGAGGGAGGCGGCAGGGGCCGCTGGGGTGTTTTTTCTAGGCATGGTAAAGGCAGGGGAAATGGGACGGATGTGACTGATGGGTCCAATGGAGGGCTGCCGCTGGTGCGGGCCGGGGGGCTCAGGCGGCTGCCGGGGTGGCAGGGGCGGCTGCGGGCCTGGTGAGCAGAAGTGCCACGAGGCAGGCGGCGCTCAGGAGAGCCATGGGCTGGGCGAGAGGGAGCCAGGTGAGATTGGTTTGGAAAGTGAGAAGGGCGGTGATGACGAGGGCGAGGAGGCCAAGGAACCACACAAAAAGGATGCGGCTGCGGGTGGAATGAAGCAGGGCCAGACCGGTGAGAGCGGCGAGGGCCCAGAGTGCAAATTGCCAGGGGCGTGGGAGTTCATGGACGTGCCATCCGGTCTGGATGCGGGCGATTGCCTGGGCGAGGACCTCGGGTGAGGTCAGGCTGCGGCCACTGCCCAGCGCGAGGTGGCGGGCGGCGGAGTGGGTCTCGCCGAGAACGACGAGTGAGGTGGACAGTTTTTTCAGGATGGCGTCGGGCGCTGCGCGTCCGGCGAGCTTCTGAACATCGGGAGTGGCCTCGAGAAGAAGGCTGCCGGCCTCCAGTCGCGGCACCACGGCGAGAACGCCTGTGTAAACCGCCAGTCGACCCCGATGATCGATGGGAATGTGGAGATCGTCAACTGTTATTTCCTGACCGAGGCGGACGACGACTTTTTCTGGCGGTGCGGACTTCCACGAAATGAGGGACTGGAGGAGCAGGGAGGGGACGATGGTGGTGCCGCGGCGGGCGAGGAGGGGGAGAAAAATGGTGGCGCCGTGGACGGCCTCGGACTCGCCCAGATCGATGGAGGAAAAGCCGAGCGGGCGGGAGCCCCGGGTGTCCGGGGTGGGGGTGGTGAGGACTCCGCCGAATGAGGGGAGGGCGGAGGCGTCGCCCTCAACGCGGGTGAGGCGCGCGAAGCCGGCGAGGTCGGAATCCCCGTCTGGAGCGGCGCCGTCTTTTTGCAGAGTGGCGGCGAGGGTGGTGCGGGGAATGAGGGTGAGGCGCTCAGCGAGGCTGGCCAGCTCGAGCGGGCCGGCGGCGGGCCAGGCCATGACGGGCTCGATGGCGAGGCCGGCGGGGCGGTGGCGGGCGAGGCCCTCGGCGATGAGGGCGTAGTCCAGGCAGCCGAGGGGCCAGGTGTCGAAGGTCTTTGCCCCCTCGGAGAGATCCGGGTCCTTGATTTCGGCAAGTATCACGGAGGCGTCCTTGCGCGGCGGGCCGCTGTTGGCCTGGAGCCAGCGGAGGGTGGCGCTGTTGACGCGGTCAAAGGTGCCGCGCTCCTCCTCGCGGTCGAGCCAGAACCCGAGTGCCCCGCAGACGATGAGGAGGATGGCGGCGCGGGGGGACACGGGTCAGGCGGGCCGGAAAAGCCTCTTTACCAGGCTGAAGGGAGACTCAACGATCAGGGCGAAAAACCGCATGACAGCGAGCACGGGGCGACCGGGGAGGTCGACGGCGCGCTGGACGGCGGGTTTTTTCATGTAGGCGAAGGAGAGGCCAAGGATGACGAGGATGCCGCTGAATTTCACGAGCGGTCCGAGGTGGGCCTTGGTCGACTCCTCAATGACGAGGAGGATGCCGACGAAGCCGACGAGGAGGAAGGCGGTCTTCTCCAGCAGCGGGTAGGTCTGGATGAGTTTAATGCACCACCCGGCGAGAAAGCGCAGGGCGATGATGCCGATGAGCACGCCGAGATAGACGAGGTAGATGTTATTCGGGCTGAAGGCGATGGCGGCGATGACGTTGTCCACGCTGAGGGAGAGGTCCATGAGGCCGATCTTCCACACGGTGGGCCAGAAGGTGACGGGCTCGCCCTTGCCGTCGCCGTCCTCGTCCTTTGCCTTGTGTCCGGCGACCTCTGCGCACATGAGGTAAATGAGATAGATGGCGCCGAGCCAGCGGAGCCAAGTGTTCTGAATGATCCAAGAGGCGAAGAAGAGGGCAACGACGCGGAAGCCGTAGGCGGCGATGAAGCCGAGGCGCATGGCCATGTTGCGCTCCCGGGTTTCGAGACGCCCGGCCAGGGAGGCGATGCCCATGGCGTTGTCCACGGAGAGCAGGCCCTCGATGATGACGAGGGAGATGATGACGTAGGCGGCCTGCATCGGGCTGGGCCAGACGGCGGCGGAGGTGGCGAGGAGGGGGAGGGAGTCGAGGGCGGTCATTCGGGGGAAATTAAGAGGCTGTCAGCGCGAGGGCTTCGCATTTTTTGAGGTCGAGCTTTCCGGAAGCGAGGAGGGGGATTTCCTCGACGCGGACGAGCTTCTTCGGGATCCAGAGGGCGGGCACGCCGCGGTCTAGCAGGGCGTAGCGCAGCTGGATGATCTCCTGTTTGATGGCATCACTGGCGACGCAGGTGAGGAGGATGAGCGCCTCGCCCTTGTCGGGGTCCGGCACGCCGACGACGGCGATTTTGCGTTCAGATTCGTTTTCCAGGCCGAGGGCGCGGTTGATGTGCTCCTCGACGGTTTCGTGAGGGACCATTTCTCCGCCTATCTTGGAGAAGCGGGAGAGGCGTCCCTCAATGAAAAGGAATCCGTCCTCGTCCATGCGGCCGATGTCGCCGGTGCGGAACCAGCCATTTTGCAGGACCTCCTCGGTCTTGCGGGGCTGCTTCAGGTAGCCGTTGAAAACATTGGAACCCTTGAACCAGATGATGCCGCTCTGGTTGAGGGCGAGGGGCTCGTTGTTCGCCGCGTCCGTGATGCGGACGGCCAGGCCGGGGAGCGTCTGGCCGACGGAGCCGGGGCGGTGGCTGGGGCTGACGGGTTTTCCCTCGGCGGCGGGGAGGTTGGGCAGGTTGACGTTGCTGGCGGGGGATGTCTCGGTGAGGCCGTAGCCTTCCATGATGTCCTTGCCAAACGTCTCGCTGAAGGACTCCCGCAGGCTGGAGGGAAGTTTTTCCGCACCGGTGACGACGAACTTGAGGCTGGAGAGCTGCTCGCGTTTGACCTTGCGCAGGTAGCCGCGCAGGAAGGTGGGGGTGGAGATGAGCAGGGTGACGCCGTATTTCTCAATGAGGCCGGCCAGCTTCGGGATCTCCAGAGGGGAGGGGAAGGTGACGACATTGAGCCCGTGCAGCATGGGATACCACATGGTGACGGTGCAGCCGAAAGAGTGAAAGAGGGGCAGGCAGCCGAGGACGGAATCCTTGTGCCCGAGGTTCAGCCGGGCGCCGAACTGGGTGACGTTGGACAGGACGTTGCGGTGGCTGAGGGCGACTCCCTTGGGCTCGCCCGAGCTGCCGGAGGTGAAGAGCAGGGTGGCCTCGGCCTGGTCGCCCTCTGCCGGCACGCCGAGCAAGAGATTGAGCGCGGAGGCCGGGAGCAGCTTGGAAACGACGAGCCAGAGGGCGATCTGGCTCTTCAGCTTGGGCATGACGCGCTCCAGGAGGATGAGGTGCTTCGTGGCTGGCCAGGGGAAGGTCTGCATCTTCCGCACAAAGAGGTCGACGGTGAGGAAGCGGTCGATCTCGCCCTGGCGGATGGCGCTGTCGATGGCGTCCTTGCCGGCGGTGTAGTTCAGGTTGACCGGCGTCTTCCCGGCAAGGAGCGCGGCCACATTCGCGATGAGTCCGGCGGGGCCGGGCGGGAGCACGATGCCGATGCGGGGCTTGGTGGTCTCCTGCTTGATGAGCTTCGACAGGGCGATGGCTGCGGCCAGGATTTTGTCGAATTTCCACGTGCTCTCGTCCGTGCCGTCGATGACGCGGCAGGTGGAGCCATGGCGCTTTAGGCCGCGCACGAGGGCGCGGGTAAGGCTGGTTTTAAAGAGGCTGCGGGAGGAAAAGGCCTCCTCCCCGGCGCCAAGGAGGGCCTCCTGGTAGCGGGGCAGGGTGAGTTCGCGGTGGATCAGTGGCTTGGCGAAGCAGAGAACGGCTTGCGGGAGGCTGTCCGGGGGATCGAGGTCGATCTGCCAGTCCGCCGGGCGGTCGACTGCGAGAGGGAGGACGGGCAGTCCCCAGCCGAGCATGGTCTCCAGCTGGTCCCGCGGCACCTCGGTGAGCTGGCCGTTCCAGGACTCGGTAACGGTCGGCTGAAAGATGACGATGCTGTTGGTCAGCACAGCGGCGCGGGCGGCCTGCTCCGCCACAGCCAGGTCGTCCGGGCCGACGCGGGTGAGCGTCCTCCCGGGCAGGGCGGAGCCAATGGCTGCCATTTCCGCGTCCGAGAGACGGCCGGGAATGATGAGCGCCCCGCCAGCGGGGACAAATTCGGTATTGAGAACTTCGATGCCTTTCATGTTGTGCAAGCCACCCCACGCGGTGCCGCAAAAGTGGACCGCAGTATGGGCGACTCCCAGCCTTTGCGCAAATGCCTTTGGCGAAAGCCGGGCAACGCCAGGGTTGATCCCGGCCCGGACCGCGCCCATGGTCGCCCCATGGTATTGGAACTGACAGCGCGCATTCTCTCCACCACGGACCCGAAAACATGGTGGAAGGCGGCATGGAATTTCGGCGTGAAGGGCACCCGCTCCGTCCATCTTTTCAAAAAGAGGATGGAGAAGGGCCAGTACTTCCCGCCCTTTCTGTATCTGTCGATTCTGAACAGCTGCAACCTGCGCTGCCAGGGCTGCTGGGTGGATGTGGACAAGCCTCGCGTCTCCATTTCCCTGGACGACCTGAACAAGACGGTGAACCAGGCCAAGGCGCGGGGGAACAGCTTCTTTGGCATCCTAGGCGGGGAGCCTTTCATGCACCCGGACCTGCTGGATTTTCTGGAGGGGCACCCGGACTGCTTTTTCCAGGTGTTCACGAACGGCCAGCTGATCACGGACAAGGTGGCGGCGCGGCTGCGGAAAATGGGGAACGTGACGCCACTGGTCAGCATCGAGGGGGACGAGATCGTCTCCAACGAGCGGCGCGGCAACAAGGACGTCTATCAGCGCACGCTGCGCGGGCTGGAGGCGTGCCTGCGCAACCGCCTGCTCACGGGGGTGGCCACGAGCCTCTGCCAGTCAAACATCGACCAGCTGCTCACCGAGGAGTGGCTCAGGAAATTGATCGGCATGGGCGTCCACTATGCTTGGTACCACACGTACCGGCCGGTGGGCCCGCAGATCAATGCGCAGCTGGCTCTGCGTCCGGACCAGGCGCTGGCGGTGCGGAAATTTGTGGTCGAGATGCGCACGAAGCTGCCGCTGGGGTTGATCGACGCCTACTATGACGGCAACGGCAAGGCGCTGTGCCCGATGGCCACGGGAATCAGCCACCACATTTCCCCGACGGGGGCGGTGGAGCCGTGCCCGATCATCCAGTTTGCCACGGATAACATCCGGGATGGGGACATCTTCGAGACGCTGACGAAGTCCGCCTTCATGAAAGACTTCCGTGAAACGGCGGCCAGTCACACGCGCGGGTGCATTGTGCTGGAGCGGCCGGATCTGGTGAAGGCGCTGGCGCTGAAGCACGGCGCGACCGACACCACGCTGCGGCAGACGGCTCTGGCGGAACTCGACAGCATGACGCCGCACGGCAGCCAGTACCTGCCGGAGTCCATCCCGGAAAAAAGCTGGGTTTACCGGCTGGGAAAAAAGTTTCTCTACCACGACTTCGGCGCGTATGACCGAGCCGGGTTCCGCGGGTAGGCGGGGCTGGGGGGCTCACATGCCGTGCGGCTGGACGGTGCGGCGAGGAGGCCAACCGCGAATGGACGCGAATGGACGCGAATGAAGGAGGCAGGAAATGGGCGGGGGGGGCCGGGCTGACGGTGCCGGCCAGGGGGCCGGAGTGCATCAGCGGCGGCGGCGGCGGGAGAGGGGAGTGAGGGAAAGGAGGAGGAGGGCGGCTGAGGCTGGTTCCGGGATGGCGGAGATGGCTCCGACGAAGATGCCGGTGTTGGGCGTGCTCTCGTAGGCCCAGTCATGGATGGTGCCGGTGCCGGCATCGTTCAGGCAGAGGCGCACCCAGCCGTAGTGAGTCGGGGCGCCGGAGAAGGACTCAAAGGCAAAGCCCATGTAGCCTTCTGCTCCGACGAGGAATTGACCGGGATCCGAGCCAAGGTGAAAACTGCTGGCGCTGGCGTCGGCCACGAAGGAGCTGGAGGCGCTGACGAAGGTGAGGGGATCGAGGTTCACCACGCGGTCGATGTCTGCAATGACGGGACGGAACCGGGAGCTGTTGCTGATGTCGACGCCGCCAAAGTCGATGTTAAACCAGGGCTCGTCGTTCCAGAGGGAGGGCTGGCCGAGGAGGCTGATGTTTTTGTCGATGTTGACCGAGACACCATTGAAATCGAACGGAATTTCAATGCTCTGGAGGCCGCTGTAGACGATGTCCGCCCGGGCGGCGGGCGTGGCGGCGAGGATCAGGACCGGGAGAAGAAAAAGGAGGCGCTTCATGGGATGGGATGGTTGGGAAATTTATGGTTGCGCGGGTGTGGCGATGGTGACTTTGATGCGGAAGAAGCGTGCTTTTTTCCCCGCGATGAAGCGCGTGTAGGGCACGCTGACCACCTGGTGGGTGCCGTCGTCTGCGAGCACGACCGGAGTGGCGGTGCTGGCCTGCCAGAGGCTCATGTTTGAGCTGAACTCGGGCGTGTAGACGAGGCCGGCGGCGAGGTAGTCCGAGCGGCGGATGAAGACGGCTCGGAAGTCGATGCTGTTTGGAATGGACTGGAATTTTGTGATGGGCTGGCCCTTGCTGACGATGGTGCCGTTCCCGGCGAAGGTGCCGTCATACTCCAGCTCCGCAGGGCCGGAGTCGGAGGAGGCGGGGCTGGTGCCGAAGGCGAACTCAAGGAGATTGGGGATGCGGTCGTGGTCGAAGTCGTCGTCGCTGCCTGTGTTCTCGAATTCCAGCCCAAAGTGTTCGCTGGCCCAGTCAGCCATGCTGTTGGAAAGACCCTCGCCCGAGAGCTGGATGTCGAATGGGTTTGCCTCCCCGGAGAGGTTGCTGGCGATGTGGAGGGTGGCGGTTTTTTGGCCGACGGAGGAAGGGGAGAAGCGCACGCTGAAGTGGGCGCTCTCGCCCGGTGCCAGCCGGGTCGTGCCGCCGGAGCCTGTGGCCTGCCTGCCGAGGATGATGGGGCCACCGCCTCCCTCGTCGGCGAAGATGGGACTGATGTCGAAATCTTCGGCCGCAGGGCCATCCGAAGTGAGTTCCAGACCGGTCAGGTCGAGTCCGCCGGTATTGGTGAAGCTGAAGGAGATCTCACGGTAATTGCCGACGGGCAGTCCGCCGAACTTGGTGGCGCCCACGCCATCAGCCAGGAATGCAAAGGGATCCTGCCGGACGACTTCCAGGACTGGAGGGGGGGCGATTTTGATGAAGAAGGTCTGCGGTGGGCTGGTGTCGAGGCCGCCGTTGGCGGTGCCTCCATTGTCATGGGCGCGGACGGTGACGATGGCTTCGCCCGTCACCTCCGCAGCGCGGGTAAAGGTGAGGGCACCGAATTCGTCGATGGCCGGCTGCTGGCTGAAAAGTTCGGGATTGTCGTTGGTGACGAGGAAATCGACGGCCTGGCCTGATTCGGCCGGTGGTCCGGGGATGACGTCCGTCACAAAGCCCTCCCGTGCGAAGGAAGTGGAGGCGGAGGTGACGTCGATCTCGAGGCGGTAGGTGCTGCGGTCGATCGAGGTGTAGATGGGGGCGTATCGGGCAACGGCGGCGAGCCGGGTGCCGTCCGCGGAAGCTGCCAGCCCGGCCCACGAGGCCTCATAGTCATTCGGCAGAACGTGCGTGGTCCACGTGACGCCGCAGTCCGAGGAAGTGGAGATGGAGCCGTACTGGGCAAGTGCTGCGAGGTGTGTGCCGTCTGCTGAAATGGTGACGGCAACCGGCCAGCCCCAGGTGTCCAGGTAATGCAGATCCCACGTTTCACCCCCGTCTGCGGAAATGGAGAGGATGCCGTAACCGCCCGTGAGGGCAATTTTCAGGCCGTCCGGGGAGGAGGTGATGGCGCTCCACTCGGGGTCCTCTCTGTTGTCTGCAGCACGCGACTCCCAAGTGGCGCCGCCATCCGAGGAAATGGCCAGTGGGCCGTAGTCCGGCGCCGCCGCGATCCGCTGTCCGTCGGCTGAAACGGTGACGCCCGCCCACCAGTCTTCCTCCGCGACGAGGCTGAGTGTCCAGGTTGCCCCGCCATCCGTGGAGATGTAGATCCCGCTCTGGTTGGCTGTGGCGACGATGGTCATGCCGTCTGCGGATGAATCAATCGACCGCCAGTCCAGCCTGTTGAAACCGCCAATTTCGGCCAGGCATTCAACCCAGGTGGCGCCGCTGTCATTCGACGTGAAGAGGCTGCCAAGCTGCGCGCCCGCAGCCAGGTGAGTGCCGTCCGCGCTGGAGGTGATGCAGCTCCAGTTTGCCCCGCCCGCTTCCCGCGCGGCGATGCCCGGCTGGGATCGTTGTTCGAGAATGACTCCAGTGTCGATCACGTGCTCGACCCAGGTGAGGCCGCCATCCGCCGAGGTGTGGATATTGCCATAGCTTACAACGGCGGCCAGTTTTTTCCCGTCAGCTGATGAGGCAACGGCCCGCCAGGTGCGATCAAACTCATGGGGTGTCCAGTTTTTGCCGATCTCATCCTGCTGGTAGGGAAGCGTGAAGGCAGGGGCGTCATTGTTGTCCGTGACGGTGAGCGCAAAAGATTTCTCAAAGGTGGCTCCGACGGCGTCTGCAACGCGGAGGCGGATAGAGTAGGAATTCCTGGTTTCGTAGTCAGCCACGCTTCGGAAGGCCAGCGCATTGCCGGAAACCTGGAACCCGGCATTGTCCGTGTCGCCCTCGCCCGCAACGAGGGTGAAGGTGTGCTCCTCTATCGAGTCCGCATCCGTGGCGGCGAGGGTGCTGACGGTGTCACCGGGCGAGTTGTTTTCCGGGAAGGACTCCGAGCTGAGGGCGATGTCTGTCGGTGCCGTGTTGGAGCGGATGCGAATGGTGAACGTCTTCGGCGCGCTGGTGTCGATCCCGCCATTGTCGGTGCCTCCATTGTCCTTTGCCACGACTGTGACGGTGCAGACTCCGGTGGCATCCGGGGCCGGAGTGAAAGTGAGGGCTCCGGAAGGATCGATTTTGGGTTGAAGTTCGAAGAGGGCGTTGTCTGTGTTGTCGACGAGAAAGCTGACGGACTGGTTCTCGTAGTAGGGGCCCGCAAGGATGCTGGTGGCGAAATTTCCGCGGATGAAGGCTCCGCTGTTCGTGGCGACGGCGACGCTTGGCGGGCCCTCGCCAACGCCGGGAGGGAGGTTAAAGCTGGGCGCTTGGTTGATGGTGAGGATCTGGATGCCAAAGTCGTGCTCGCCAAAATTTCCCGCTGAATCAGTCGCACGAATGCGGACGGAGAAAGTGTCGGAACCGAAGGACTGGCGGTTCACGGCCTGGAGGGGTTTCAGCTCATTGCCCCGAATGGTAAAGAGGTTGTTGTTCCATGCTCCCGGGCCATCGACAAATGAGAGAGTGTGAGTGTCCCCCGGGTTGGCATCGACGACGCTGACAAGCGCGATGGTGGTGCCCGCCAGAGTGCCGTCCAGGACGGACTGGGTGCTGAGGGAAATGTCGGAGGGGGCCTGGTTGGGTTCGATGATGATGTGGAAAGTCTGGGCGGGGCTGGTGTCCTGCCCACCGCCCTGCGTGCCCCCGCTGTCCCAGGCGAAGACGGTCACTTCGGCAGTGCCTGACGCGTCAAGTGCCGGGGTGAAGGTCAGATCGCCATTCGCGCTGATGGCAGGCTGGGCGCTGAAGAGGGCGGGGGTGGCGCTGGTCACCGTGAAACTCACGGTCTGGGAGGATTCGTAAGCCGGGCCCGGCGAGATGGACGAGGCAAAGCCCGTCCGGGTTTGGAGACCGCTGTTTATGGGGACGATGACGCTGGGCAGTGTCTCTTCCTCAGAGGTAAAGATTTGCCCTCCACCCTGCGGGCCGGCCGCCGCCACTACGCGCTTTCCATCCGTTGATGAGGTGATAGACCGCCATTCGCTAAAGGGGCCTTTTTGTGACCAGGTCGCTCCGGAATCTCCTGACATGCGGAGCTGCGATGCATAGGCCCGGGTTGCGATCAGCCTCGAACCGTCAGCTGACGAGTTGATGTGGTTTAGGAAGGGGTCGTAGATTGCCTGTGTCCATGTAGCGCCTTGATCATTTGAGATATGAATCCCTGTACTGTAATCAATGGCAGCCAGCCGGACGCCGTCCGCCGAGGAGGCGAGGGCGCGCCATGAAGTTGTGGCCCCCTGTTGAATCCAATTTTCACCTGAATCCGGGGAGGTGGAAATCTGGCCGTAGGATGGCGCGGCAGCGAGTTTCGTCCCGTCCGCCGAGGAAGCGATGCTGCCCCAGGAGTTGGCCGAAAGCCTCGTCGTCCAGGTTTCTCCGGAGTCGGCGGATGTGTAGATCAGTCCGTAATTCGTTGTGCCGGCAAACTTGACCCCGTCTGTGGAGCAGGTGATGGCTGTCCAGGGCCTGCTGTCGCCCTTCGGTGTCCAAGTGGCACCCGAGTCGGTGGAAATCTGGATCTGGCCGTAGGATGGAGTGGCCACGAGGACTGTGCCGTCTGCGGAGGAGGCGATAGCCGACCAACTCTGAGAAGGGCCACTGCCGGTCCAGGTCGCCCCGCCGTCTGTGGATGTGTAGATCGAGCCGTTGGAAGTCACTGCCGCCAGTTTGGTGCCATCCGCAGAGGAGGCGACGGCCTGCCAAAGTTTCGAGGCCCCGCGGACCACCCACTTTTCACCCACCGGGGCCAGCGGGGGCAGTGCGAAACTGGGCGCATGATTCAACGACACGGCCTGTAGTGACGGTGTGGAGCAAAGCGCGAGGCTGAGCAGGACGAGGGATGATCGGGTCGAGGTTCTCATGGGCGGCTTGAAATCGGAAGGATGGGCGTAAGGCGCAATGGGCCGGCGGCAGGGGGCGACGCCGGTTTCAGCAAGAAGCTGCCTTAATATTCATGTTTTGTAAAATAACCAGAATAAACAAATTTTCAACCTTTGTAAACGTTTACCGTAACAAAGCACATCCTCCATATTTTAAAGAGCAAATGGGAAATCCATGGCCTCTCTGTGATTACGCAAAATCGCACTTTAAGCCATTCATCGTACGCTGATTGAGTGCTTTTGATGCATGGGCGGGCTCTGCCGTCCCGGTGTTTCCAGTGCGACCGGCATTGCGGACTCCTGCCCGGATTTGCCCGGGCGCACGAGGGCCATGAGGCTCAGGCCCAAGTTGACCGCCCGCCGATTGGGAGACTGGGATGGCAAAAGCGGCCCGGCCTCGGCCCACGGTGAGTGGGCCGAGGCGTGCCCTTCCGGGAGGGGACCCAACTGGCCTTGTGAATGGCGTCCGGCTGGCGGACGAGGGGGCAGGTGCGATTTACCGCACGCTCACGCCCAGCTTCGTTTTCACCGCCTCCAGGATCCGGGCATGCACGGTGTCGACTTCCTTGGTTTCGAGCGTGCGGGCCTTGTCGCGGTAAGTCAGGGTGTAGGCGAGGGATTTCCGCCCGGCGGGCAGCTTTTCACCCGTCGGGTCGCTGAAGACGTCGAAGAGGTCCACGCCGGCGAGCAGGGGCTCGTTCAGTTTTCCGAAAAACTCGGCCACCTGGCCGTGGGTGGTTTCGACGGGCATTTCGAGCGCGACATCCCGGGAAATGGAGGGGAAGCGCTGGAGGTCCTCGAACTGCACGGGCCGGACGAGTGCGGCCTCCAGGGCGGTCAGGCTGAACTCCGCCACGTAGACCGGATGCCGGGCATCAAGCGCCCGGGCGCGGGAGGGCAGAAGCATGCCGCCCAGTCCGATCGTCTTGCCGCCCACGCTGATCTCGGCGGCGAGGACGAGCAGCGGGTGGTCGATCTTTTTGAACTTCAAGCCGTCCAGCGGCACGATGGCCTGCACCACCCCGGCGAGGTCGGCGAGGTCGGTGGCGAAGGGCGCCTTCTTTAACCACGAGCCGGGCACGTGCGGACCGCTCAGCAGCAGGGCCAGGCACTGGGACTCCGTGGCAGCCTGGCCGGGTTTGTCGAGTTTGGCAAAGACAGTGCCTGTCTCGAAAAAGCGCAGGGCGGCGGCGCCGTGGCGGAGATTGTGTGCGGCCACGCCGAGCAGGCCGGGCACGAGGCTGGGGCGGAGCTGGGTGTGGTCGTCGCTGAGGGGATTTTTCAGCGGGAGCGGGGTGAGGCGGCGGCGGTCGTACCCGAGGGTGTCAGCCAGCTGTTTTTCGCTGATGAGCTTGATCGTGCGCGCCTCGTGGTAGCCGAGGGCGGCGAGCTGGTGCTTCAGACGGAGCTGGAAATCATAGGACGCGTCCTGTTTCCCCGCCTCGGCAAAGAGGGCGGCGGTGCGGCTGGGGATGCGCTCCAGACCGTAGACGCGGGCCACTTCCTCGATGAGGTCCACCGGGCGCTGGAGGTCCTGACGGCAGGACGGGATGGACCAGCCGGTGGCCGTCTTCGTCAGGCCGAGGCGGGTCAAAATGGTGTCGATCTCCTCCGCCGGGATGTCCGCGCCGAGCAGGCGCGCCACCTGCGCGGGCTCCAGCGGGACGATGCCCGTGAGTACCGGCGCGGCACCGGCGCTGGCCAGGTCTGCGCTGGCTGTGCCTCCGGCCAGGGAAAGGATGAGCGCCGTGGCCAGGTGGGACGCAGCCGGGATGCCCGCCGGGTCAACCCCGCGCTCGAAGCGGTAGCTGCTGTCGCTGCTCAGGGCCAGCCGGCGGCTGGTGCGGCGGATGCCGGACGGCTGGAACCACGCGGACTCCAGCAGGATGTCCGTCGTGGCGTCCGTCACGCCGCTGTCCAGCCCGCCCATCACGCCGGCCAGGGCCAGGGCGCGTTTTTGATCCGCGATGACCAGGTCCTCCGCCAGCAGGGAAACCTCCTGCCCGGTGAGCGTGGTGAAGGCTTCGCCCTCCGCGGCCGTGCGCACGACGATGCCGCCGTCCACCTTCGCCAGGTCAAAGGCGTGGAGCGGCTGGCCGAGTTCGTGCAGGATGAAATTCGTGATGTCCACCACGTTGTTGATCGGGCGCAGGCCGATGGCCTCCAGCCGCCCGCGCAGCCACTCCGGGCTCGGGGCCACCTTCACCCCGCGAATGATCCGCGCCGTGTAAAGCGGCGCGCGCTCGGGTGCCTGGATCCGGATTTCCCCCGTCGCCGCTGCCCGCTCCGGCACGGTGGCCGGGGGCGTCTCCACAGACTGGAGCAGCGGTCGCCCGGTCAGCGCGGCCAGTTCACGGGCCAGCCCGCGGTGGCTCAGCAGGTCGGGCCGGTTCGGCGTGACCTCGATCTCCAGGATCGTGTCCGAGCCCAGGTAGGCGCCCAGCTTTGTCCCCACCGGCGCGTCTGCGGGTAAAATGAGGAGCCCCTCGCCGTCCTGCGTCAGCCCCAGCTCCCGGCCGGAGCACATCATGCCCTGGGATTCGACACCGCGCAGCTTCCCGCGCTTGATCGTGATGCCCCCCGGAAGCACCGCCCCCTCCAGCGCCAGAGGGACCCGGTCGCCGGCCTTGAAATTTTTCGCTCCGCAGACAATCTGAAACGGTTCCGCCTGCCCGGCATCCACCCGGCACACGGAGAGCTTGTCCGCATCCGGGTGCTGGCTGAACTCCACGATCTGCGCAATGACCACCTGCTCGGACGTGACCCCGCGGCTTTCGATGCCCTCCACCTCCACTCCGGCGAAGGTGAGCAAACGGGAGATATCCTCCACCGAAAGTCCGGTGAGGTCGAGATGGGCGGCGAGCCAGTTCAGCGAGATGATCATGGGTGGGCGGGAATCGGAAGGCCGCCAACCTGGAGGGGAATCCAAAATGATCAACGCTGCGGATGGATTTTGCTACGGGGGGTTGGGCGGGGGGGAGGATGGCGGCCGGCTGGCCGGTTGTTTCACTACAGCTGGGGTTTTGCCCGTCGTGGGCACTGGACCAGCCTGTAGTTGGCAGGGTACCACCTTGTAGTCGGGGCACTACAAGCATGTACTTGGCCGGGTACCCTCTTGTAGTTGGGGTACTACAAGCCTGTAGTTGGCCGGGTACCCTCTTGTAGTCGGGGTACTACAAGCCTGTAGTTGGCCGGGTACCACCTTGTAGTTGGGGTACTACAAGCCTGTAGTTGGGGTACTACAAGCCTGTAGTTGGCAGGGTACCACCATGTAGTCGGGGTACTACAAGCATGTAGTTGGCAGGGTACCATCTTGTAGTTGGGGTACTACAAGCATGTAGTTGGCAGGGTACCATCTTGTAGTTGGGGTACTACAAGCATGTAGTTGGCGTACTACAACCCCTCCGCGGGCTTGCCGGGGCGGCGTTTTCGGGGAAAACCAACGAGCCTGAGCCGTGAAACGGGCTCTTTCCTTGAAGTATTAGAAATGCAATACAAGCCTGCCGTTGGGTGCTGAATTTTTCATCTTCAAACGTAAACCGCTCATTTTTCGCTTGCCAGGACTCCATTCATCCCTATAAATCTGCCAGCTCCAAAAATCACCTCTCCCATGAAACCGTCCCGCAACCTCCCTCTCTCGTGGTTTGTTCGTATTGATTTAGCTTCCGGCAGGCCGGGCGGAGGGCGTTTCCCCAGGGCATGGGCGGCGGTGGCGGGCGGGATTTTGGCCGGTGTGCTGGGTGCGGGGGCGGGCCGGGCGGAGCTTCCTTGTCCGCCGATTTTCGAGGGGTTCGAGGCTCCCGACTACGCGCCGGGAAATGTGAACGGCCAGCACGGCTGGTCGGTCGAGTCCGGGGTGGCCGAAATCACAGCGGATGAGGCGCACTCGGGCAAGGGAAGCCTGAAACTTTTTGCCGCCAGCCCGTTTTCCCAGGCCCGGCTCCGGCTGGCCGCCGCCTCTCCGCCCCATGCGGTGTCGTTTGTCGACTGCTGGGTGCATCCTGTCGCGGTGGCGAAGGCGGACGACGCGGAAATGCTCGACATCGACGGCGCGCGGATCGCCCTCTTTCGCACGGAGGACCCGGCGGTGGCGGAGGTCTGGCTCTTTGACGCCTCGGCCGGCACGGCGGGCGAGTGGGTGCGTACGGCGGCCAAGCTGCCCGTCGCGGCGGAGGGCGGGCGGGCGGACAAGTGGATGCGCGTCACCCTGCGGGAGGATTTTCTCCGCCAGGCCTGGGATTGCTGGATCGACGGGCGCTGGGTCGCGGCGAACCTCGGTTTCCACGAGCCGCACGTTTCCCACACGGAGAACTACGTCATCA
>JANOAS010000418.1:0-9701 GCA_031411255.1 bacterium | reverse complement strand
CAAAAGTGACGCCGCTGGAGGACGCGAAAGCCCCTGCACCCGAAAAATAACCGCACCGCCATGACCACCGCCCCCTCCATTTCCCTGCCCCGCCACCGCCCGGTCGACCAGATTGGCGTGGAGGAGCGGGCCCGAAGCTTCCAGACCCGCAGCATCAAGACGACCAGCAAGCTGGCTGGTCTGCACTTGGCCGTCTCCATGATGGACCTGACGACGCTGGAGGGCGCGGACACGGCGGGAAAGGTGGAGCACCTTTGCCGCAAGGCGCTCCAGCCGATGGCTGAACGATACAACTGCCCGCCGGTCGCCGCGGTGTGCGTCTACCCGAACCACGTGGCCACGGCGCGGCGCTGCCTGCGCGGGAGCAAGGTTCACGTGGCCTCGGTGGCCACAGCCTTCCCCAGCGGTCAGTTCCCCCTGGACCTGAGGCTGGAGGACGTCCGCCGTGCAGTGGGGGAGGGGGCGGATGAGATCGACATGGTCATCGACCGCGGCGCGTTTCTTTCCGGGCGCTTTGCCCAAGTGGCGGATGAGATTTCCCTCGTGCGCGAGGCCTGCGGGGAGGCGCACCTGAAGGTCATCTTTGAAACAGGCGAGCTGCAAACTTATGACAGCGTCCGGTTTGTCTCGGCTTTGGCCCTGCGTGCCGGCGCTCATTTCATCAAGACGAGCACTGGAAAGGTGAATCCGGCCGCAACCCTGCCCGTGACCCTCGTCATGATGGAGGCCCTCCGGGATTTCTACTACGAGACCGGGATCAAGGGCGGCCTGAAGCCTGCCGGAGGCATCCGCAAGGCCAAGGAGGCACTGCACTACCTGGTGGCGGTCAAGGAGACGCTGGGCGACGACTGGCTCACTCCCGATCTTTTTCGCTTTGGCGCCAGCTCCCTGCTGACGGACGTCACCCTCCAGCTGGGCAAGCTGGCGGACGGCTCCTACCAGAGCGAGGACTACTACTCCATCGGTTGATCCGGCTCCGTCGGGGGGGCGGTGCGAAAAAAGATTAAAAAACTCCAGGGATGCGGCCAGGTGGTGCGTTTCCCAATCAACAACCACCGCAATGTCTGAAACCCCAGTCATGGAATCGCGGTCAGCACTCGTTCAGCGCGCTGTTCGTGAGTACGAGAGCGCATTGATCGGCTACGCAACGACCTTCGTGAGCGACCTTGATCGCGCCCGCGATGTGGTCCAGGACACCTTTATCCGGCTCTATGACCAAGAGCCGGGCAAAGTGACGGACGGCCTGAAGTCCTGGCTCTACACCGTGTGCCGGAACAGGGCGCTCGACCTCCTGCGCCGCGAAAAGCGCCTCGTCTCCATGGACGACGACGCCTGGCGCGAAACCCGCAGTACCGCTCCTGATCCCTCTGAAACCCTCGAAAACAATGAAAAGCGCAATGAAGTGATGCGCTACCTGGAGCGCCTCCCGGAAAACCAGCGGGAGGTGATCCGCCTCAAGTTTCAAGCCGACCTGACCTACAAGGAAATCAGCGACGTGACGGGCCTGACGGTCAGCAACGTCGGATTCCTCCTCCACACCGGACTCCGGCGTCTGCGCACCCTGATGGAGCCACAACTTTCCGCCATTCACCAGCTATGAAACCAGATCCCCACGATGAAACACTGACCGCCTACGCGCTCGGTGAACTGCCTGCCGAGGCCACCGAGGCCATGGCCAGAAAGGTCTGGCAGGACCCTGAGGCCCAGAGGGCGCTGGCGGACGTCCGCGTCCTGTCAGAAATGCTGACGGCTGGGTTTGCTGCGGAGACCCACGCGGGCTTCACCACGCAGTTTGATTCGCCGGCGTCGCCCTCGTTTTTTGAGGCCGGGGATGCTCCAGCCGGCCTGCTTGCCTTTGAAATGGATGATGTCGTCACGCCTGCCGGTCTCGGTGAGGACGGGGAATTCGACGACGATGACGAAAAGGTGGTGCGTCCGGGTTTTTTCCGCCGCTCCGCCTTCTGGCTGGTTCCAGGGGCTGCTGCTGCGGCGGCCTTCCTGGTCTGGATGGGGCATCCCAGCCGGACCGGTTCCCCCGGGATGGCGACGTCCGAGCCCGGAGGCCGCACCGTTTTTCCGGTGAAAGCACCCGAGCCCCCCGAGCCTGCGGTGGCGAGGAAGAAGTACCAGCGCCCCGATCCGGAGGAAATTGTCGAAACCCTTCTGGCCTCGGATTCCGACCGCCTGAAGACGAGCCCCATGCCAGTTCTGGAAAAGGAACTGCCCGCTCCCCCTGCGGTCCTGCCGGTGCCGCCGGTGGTGGCCGCCGCGCCGCCTGTGGTGCGCCCTGCCCCGGCACTCGAGCCGCCACCACGGCCTACTCTGGACGAGCTGCTCAAGAAGGGCTCCGTCGCCCCAGGCTCCGTGGCCGCCACCGCTGGCGGCCGCCCGGCGACGTTCGTCGAGCGCTTCAACCACGCCGTTTCCGCCTCCCGTCTCGGCGGCACAACGCCGGCGGTGTTTGTTGATGCCAAAGCGACCCCGATTTTCCGCGTGCCGGACCGTGCGGACTCCCTCTCCTACGCGCAGACGCGCTGGTGCCTGCGGGACTTTAAAGTCATGCCCCCGCCCGGAATCGTGCGGCTGGAGGACATGATCAATGCTTTTGACTACAAGCCCCTCCAGCCCAAGCCCGGAACGGAGCTTGGCGTGCAGATCGAGACGGCCAGCTGCCCGTGGGACGAGCAGCACCAGCTGGTGCGCGTGAGCCTGCACGGGCGCACCATGCCGGTGGAGGCGCTCCCGCCCTGCCACACCACCTTCCTCATTCGCGTGGTGGACACGCCGGGGAACGCCCGCTCCCTGCTCCTCTTCTGGGAGGGGCTGCAGTCCCTGCTCGGCCTGCTCCGCTCGGAGGACACCGTCGCCCTTGCCGTCTGGGGGGATGTGGACGGCCTGGTCCTTCCACCCACTCCGGGTTCCGAGGCCGGGTCCATCCGCTCCGCCGCCGAGGGGCTGCTCCAGGGCGGGGACGGCCCTGCCGGGGCAAAGGGGTTCGACATCGCTGAAAAGGCCGCCCGCATGAGCTACGACGAGCAGGGGATCAACCGCATCGTCATCGTCACGGACGGCCCGCTGGGCGCTGGAGAGTCTGATTTCCAGGCCCTGCTGGACAAGGTCAAATACAATGCCGCCGCGCATGTCACGACCAGCGTGCTGGGGCTGGGACAGGCCCGGTTTGAGGGCAGCCAGCTCACCGACCTGGCCGAGGCCGGACGCGGGCAGGCCTTCCGGGCGGATTCCGCTGCGGAGACGCGCCGCCTCTTTTCCGAGGAGTGGCTCTCGCCCACGGAGCCGCTCGCACGCAACCTCGACCTGCAGGTGCGCTTCAATCCGGACCGCATTCGCAGCGTGCGCCCGCTCGGCTTTGAGCCGGCTGAGTCTTCCGATGGCGCAGCGCCTTCCGGCTCACGCCGAATCCGTTACGGCCAGCAGGTCACCGCTCTCTACGAAGTCGTGCCCGCGAACACCCCTCCCTCGTGGAAGGATGGTGTGACCAACCGCTTCGCCCGACTGGCGGACAGCATGACCACCATCGGCCAGTCCGGCGGTCCGGACTGGATCAGCGTGGGCCTGCGTTACGACACTCCTGTCGGAGAGTCCCGCTGGTTCATCTACGCCGCCGACCTTGAGGACAATTCCTGGCGGGACGCCTCGCCGGATTTCCGCCTCTCCGCCGCCGCTGCAGGCTTCGGCCTCATCCTTCAGCAGGACACGGCCACCACCGGCGTCACCTGTCGTCTGGTTCGCGATCTGGCCGAGCCCGCGCTCGCGACCGACCCCCACCACCTGAGGCAGGAATTCATCGACATGGTCAAACAGGCCGACACCCTGCGCCGGAAATCAGTCGACTGAGGCCCCCTCACAAGAGCGGCCGCCCCGTCTGTGTGCGCCTGGCACGCCAGGCGGGGAGATCCACGTTGAGGAGTTTGGAGGCGCGGTCGTTATACCAGGTGTATCCGTTCCTGCGCTCCTCATCGATGGCGGCCAGCTCGTACTTCACCTGGCCGTTCGTTCCGCAAAAAATGGGCCGGTTTGAGCCGATCTCGTAGAACCTGGCCCAGAGTGGCGGTGCGGTAGCATCGGGAATGAGTCGTGCTCCGCCGGGGCCTTTTTCGAAGCGGATGCCGTGCAGTGCGGTTTCCTGAAACCAGCGGCAGGCGTCCTCCACAGATTTTGCCACCCGCGGGTCGCCCTTCTCCAGGCTCATGAGGAACCGCACCACCCCCACGCTTTCGTCTCCGCTGAGCGAGACCTTTTCATAAATCCGGGCCGGAGCAGGGGCGAGGGTGAGGGCGTCGTGCTGGGCGCACCAGACCGTGCGCCGGCCATTCACGACCACCTGGCTGGCGAGCAGGCATTCCACGCCGCGCGTGGCGGCACGCTCGCACCGGCGCCGGCGCTCCGCGTCCACGACGCTCCACACGCCGCCTCCCCGGGCCGCGTCCTGCAGCAGATCCAGCACGTGGAACATGGCGTCGTCATTGTAGGTCACGCAGTCCTGGTAGCCGCCGGTGAGCGGGTAGACCTGCGGCCAGCCGCCGTTCGGGTATTGGGCGGTGAGCAGGTAGTCCAGCCCGCGCAGGACGGCCTCGCGGCAGGAGGCATCACCAGTAGCCTGCCTGGAGGCCGCCAGAAACTTGATCTGCCCGGTAGTGGCGCCATTGTCGATCGTGCCGACGTATGCCCAGCGCCTGCCCTGGTTCCACCTTTCCCCGGGCCGTCGCATTTCCTGACTGGTGGGCACGTGCTTCGACCAGCCGCCGGACGGCGTCTGCCATGAGAGCACACAGGCAGCCGTGCGCCGCCCTTCCGCACTGCCCAGCCACGCGCGGGACATGTTTTTAGGCAGGGAGAAATCCGCAGCATCACGCGCGCGGTCTGCCCAGAGCCTGCCGCTGTGCGCCATCTCCTGCTTTAGCACCGCCCTGTCCCTGGCCATGGCGGCGTTGGATTTGGCCAGATATTTTTCCCAGGCCGCGCCCCCGGCATGGGCCCCCGCCAGCGGCACCCGGGCTGTTTTGGCCGGCACATGGTGGCGGCACGAGGAAAACGGGAAGACGATGAGCGCCCCCGCCATCACCAGTGCGGGCTTTCGAAGCCGCTTTCCTTTTTCGCTCTGGTGCATCTGCGGCCGCTCAGGCCGATTTTTCGCCCCGCAGCTCCTCCAGCTCGCGCTCGACCTCGGCGATGCGCTCCGTCGCGTTTTTCAGCCGCTCCGCCAGCACGCGGGAGAGAAATCCATACAGCGCTGCGTAGTAGGACGCGTTGGTTTTCTCCGGTTTCAGCTCGCTCAGAAAACGCTGGTCGATGACCAGGCAAAGCGTCGATTTTTTTGCCTGAACGGAGGCGATGCGCTTCGCCCCACTGATCACGGCGACCTCGCCAAAAACCTCGCCGCTCTTGGAAATGGTGGCGATCGGCTCCCCGTCCTTCGTCACGTCCAGCTCTCCGGTCAGGAGGATGAAAATGCGCGCGTCGTCCTGACCCTGCTCGATGATGATGTCACCGGGGTCGCACTGGATGAAGTAGCTGGAGTAGAGGATGTCGTTCAGGTGGCCGGCCGTGAACGATTCGAAAAAGGGGATGTTTGCCAGCAGGTCCGGCAGTTTTCCTTCTTCGTGGATGTAGGCAAATTCCTTCATGGGGCTTCTTGGTGTGTGGGTGCAGACTCTTTTCTATTTAGGAGCACCAGTCGAGAATACAATGCGAAAGCGCCCCGAAATCCTGGGTTTGTTTCGTCATTTCTTTCATCCGGGGCCCTCCAGGGCGGAAAACCTTTCGCTGATGGATTTTTGCTTTGCGCAACTGATGCCGCCTGGGTCATGCTCCCAGCAGCCGGGATGCCGTGATGCACACACCAAAAACCAAACGAAACCTCTTCAGGCCGGGGGCTCCCGTGCCCGGCTGGCTGTGCCTGGCCCTCCTGCCGGTCTGGTCCGCTGCCAGTGTTGAAATGCAGCCGCTTCAAGTGACGGGGGCGCCGGAGCCCGGTCTTGTGCCCGTTCCAGCGGAGAAATCCGGCATCACCTTTTCCAGCCTCGTCTCGCGGGAGACGGCGCGCGCCCACGCCACCCTGGTGGCCAGTGGAGTGGCTGCGGGGGATGTGGATGGCGACGGCTGGTGCGACCTGTATTTTTGCTCGCCCGACGGCCGGAGCATCCTCTACCGGAACCTTGGAAACTGGCGCTTCGAGGACATCACGGACCGCTCCGGCCTGCCCGCGCGTCGTCCTCACGCCATTGGTGCGGCCTTTGCAGATGTGAATGGCGACGGCAGGCCGGATTTGATCGCCACTGCACGCGGCGGGCCGAATGCACTGTATCTCAATGATGGCGGCGGCCGCTTTCACGAGGAAAAGGACTTCCCCGGACGCACCTCAAAGCGCGGCAGCACCTCCGTCGCCCTTGCAGACATCGAGGGCGACGGCGACCTCGACCTCTACATCTGCAATTACCGCGCCGCCGCCTACGCCGACGATCATCGCGATCCTGACGCGGACCCCGCGCTCCTGGCCGGGGCGGAAAAACTGCGCGCCGGCGGGAAAACGTCTGCGGAATTTCAGGCGCAGTTCTACCTGGCCGGAGGCGAGCTGCAGGAAAAGGGCGAACCGGACGAGCTGCTGATCAACGATGGAAAGGGGCGCTTCACCCGGACGGAGGCGGACCGTTTCACCCTCCCGCCGGGGGCTCCCCCGCCGGGGGCTCTGGAGGGCTGGGGGCTGGCGGCCCAGTTTCACGACGTGAACGGGGACGGCGCTCCGGACCTCTACGTCTGCAATGATTTTCACACCCCGGACCGCCTCTGGCTGAACGATGGAAAGGGCCGCTTCACCCTCGCCCCCATGGTCGCCCAGCGGCACCAGAGCTACTACGCCATGGCGGTGGATTTTGCGGACATCAATGGCGACGGTGCGGTCGATTTCTTCGTCGGGGACATGCTCAGCCGTGACCACGCCCGGCGGAAACGCCAGATGGGAAACATGCGCTCAAACGCCCCGCAGACGGACAACTTCGGGCCCGTGCCCCAGATCACCCAAAACACGCTTTTTCTCAACCGGGGCGACGGCACCTTCGCCGACATCGCCCCCCATGCCGGGGTGAAGGCCAGCGAGTGGACGTGGGGCGCGGTCTTCATGGATGCGGATCTCGACGGCCTGCCGGACCTCCTCGTTTCCTGCGGCATGATCCACGACTGGATGGACTCCGACATCGGCGCAGAACTCGCCGGAAAGAAGGCCACCATGAATGAGATCAAGGATCACCGGGTGAAATACCCCGCACTGAAGACGCGCAACCTGCTCTTTCATAACAAGGGAGATCTGCACTTTGAGGAGGCGGGGGCGCGTTTCGGCCTGAAGGCGGAGGAGGCCTCGGGCGGCATGATTCCGGTGGATCTGGACAACGATGGGGACCTGGACGTCGTCATCAGCAACACGGGAGCCCCGGCGGAAATCTACCGCAACGACGTCACCGCGCCCCGCATCGCCGTTCGCCTGCGCGGGCGGGCGCCAAACACGGCGGGCGTGGGGGCAAAAGTGCGGCTGATTTCAAAAAAGCTCACCCAGGAGCAGGAGGTCATCGCCGGCGGGCGCTACGCCTCGGGGGGCGATCCTCTGCTCGTTTTTGCCGCGCCTGCGGACCGGGGGCCATTTGATTTGCTCGTCACCTGGCGTGACGGCCGCACCACCACCGTGACAGACGTGGCAGCCAACCAGCTCTGCCTCATCCCGGAGGCGGAGTCGGTGGAGGCAAAACCTGCGCCCGTTCCAGCGGCGGAACCGCTTTTTGAGGACGTGAGCCAGCTGCTCGACCACACCTACCGGGAGAACAAGTTCGACGACTTTGCCACGCAGCCCCTTCTGCCGAACCGGCTCAGCCGTCTGGGGCCCGGGGTGAGCTGGATCGACCTCGACGCGGATGGTGACGACGACATCCTCATCGGCGCCGCCGGTGGGGAAACAGCGGGCCTCTTTGAAAACCTGGGTGGCGGAAAACTGCGGCGCATGACGGAGCAGGAAAATAAGCTGCACCCCTCCTTGGATTTGACGACGATCCTGGGATTTCGCACCAGCAGCCCCGGGCTCAGCCTGCTGCTCGGGGTTTCCGCCTGGGAGGCCCCGCAGACAAAGGCGGCGGCCCAGCTCATTCAGATCTCGCCCGCCGGTGCCTGGCAGCCTGGTGCCAAGGTCACCGGGGACCAGGACGCCATTGGTCCGCTGGCTCTGGCGGATGTGGATCACGACGGCGACCTGGATTTTTTCATCGGAGGCCGGGTCCGCCTGGGTCGCTATCCGGAGCCGGCGGACTCCACCCTCCTCATCAATGGAACCACGCCCGCCGGCCCCGCCACTGCGTGGTCTGATGCCTTGAAACACCTCGGCCTGGCCAGCGGAGCGACCTTTGCCGACCTCAATGATGACGGTTGGGCCGACCTGCTCGTCGCCTGCGAATGGGGACCGGTGAGGGTTTTTATGAACACAGGCCGCGGGTTTGTGGATGAAACAGCGGCGCGCGGTCTCGACGCCCTGACCGGCTGGTGGAACGGCGTGGCCGCAGGGGACCTGGACGGAGATGGCAGGCTCGACTTTGTCGCGACGAACTGGGGCCAGAACAGCAAATACGAGGGCGCCTTCGCTCCGGATCGACCGCTCCAGATCTACTACGGGGACTTCGACGGCAACGGGACCTTCGACATCGTGGAGGCGCACGAGGACAAGTTCACCCGCCGTCTTGTGCCCGAGCGCGGGCTTTCGTGCAGCTCCGGCGCCATGCCCTTCATCCGGCTGAAGACGCCCACCTTCCGCCTCTTCGGCGAGGCCGATCTGCCCGGCATTTACGGCGACAGGCTGAAAAATTCCGCCCTGGCCGAGGCGCGGGAGCTGCGCCACATGGCGTTTTTAAACCTGGGGGCGAAATTCGAGGCGGTCCCGCTGCCTGTGGAGGCGCAGCTGGCGCCGGCCTTTGGCGTGGTCATTTCGGACTTCGATGGGGACGGCCGCTAGGATGTCTTCCTGGCGCAAAACTTCTTTGCCACCCAGCCGGAGACTCCGCGCAATGACGCCGGGCGCGGCCTGCTCCTGCGCGGGGACGGTACCGGACGGCTGGAGCCGGTCACTGCGGCGGTCAGCGGCCTCGCCATTTACGGTGAGCAGCGTGGCTGCGCCGTGGCCGACTTTGATGCAGACGGCCGGCCGGATCTGCTGGTGGCCCAGGCGGGGGATCGCACCCGCCTTTTCCACAACCGCCGCGCCGCTCCCGCCCTGCGGGTGAAGCTCACGGGAACCGGGGACAATCCACAGGGCATCGGCAGCGTGCTCAGGCCGGTCACGCCCGCCGGGCCCGGGCCGGCCCAGGTCGTTTCCGCGGGCTCGTGTTACTGGTCGCAGAATTCCACCACCCTGCTGCTGCCGCAGTCCACGACCACTGTGCGCGTCCGCTGGCCGGGTGGCTCCACTGCAGAACACCCCGTGCCGCCGGGCGCCACCACGCTGAGCCTGCATCAAACGCCCGCTCCGCCCGGAAAATAGGCCTTCCAGGGTCGTGTTCCCTGCCCCGACAGGCCAGGGTTTCCGCATATGACTATGCGAGGCGTTGATTGGTGACAAGCGTCACGGCCAGGGACTTGTTGGCCGCGTAGTCCTCCAGCGCGGCGGTGAAGTCCTTCCGGCCCGAGGCCCGCACCGGCGCCAGCAGCGCCGT
>JANOAS010000417.1:0-2052 GCA_031411255.1 bacterium | reverse complement strand
CCCCGCGCCGGCGCATCAAAACCAAGTGGGGAAAAGTTCCTGCCGATCCCACTTCAAGAATGCCGGCGTCTCGCAGAAGACCGACGCCATGCTTGCGTAAAGGACAAGTCACGCCAGGCCGAGCCGACGCAGGATGGCCCCGGGATTTTGCCGTAAATCGAGCACAGCGGCGACGCACAACCGCGTGCTGCCTTCCAGCGAGTAAAAAATGCCGTAGCAGTGAAAGCCGGAGACGAGCATCCGCTGGTAGGGGCCTCGAAAAGCAGGGCCATCAATGGCTGTGTCGCCAACAGGGTGAGACTGGCCTGCACCGCCGCATCGAAATGATCCGCGAGTTCCGTGCTCAACGCTTCCATCCAGCAGTAGATGCCCAGGAGGTCCGCCTCGGCCCCGGAGAGAACGACTATCTCACGCATCGGCGGGCTGCGTTGAGGCGATCCCGGACCTCGCTCCACGGAGCCGCCGGTTCCGCCCCGCTGCGCCACGCCTGCACCCTCGCCTCCAGCAACCGCTCCAGCGCGTCGTCGTCCGGCGTCAACGGCTGGCGCGGCAGCACCTCATCAAACAGTTCCTCCGCAAGCTGCCGCTTCTGCGGCGCGGTCAAAACCTGAACGGCGGGAAGGGTTTCGAGAATCATGCGTGCAGACTACGCACGGCCCTCCCGTCCGCAAGTATTTACCCGTCCCCACCGCCGAACGCGCAGGGCTTACGCTTGAAGGGCGAGAAGGAGGCCGAGGCGGAAAGAGGGGTCGAGGGAGGCGCGTTTGCGTTTGGAGCGGAGGCTGCCTTTGGAAGTTTCGCTGCGCAGCGCTTTGAGGGCCATTTCCCGGAGGATGGAAAGATTGTGCGCGGCAGTGGTGTCACGGATCTGGCTGTGATCCTCGCCAAAGACTACGTCGAGCACCCAGTGGCAGCGGTTTTCCACGCTCCAGTGTCCGCGGACAAGGGCTGCGAGGCGTTTGGCATCGGCGGGAATGGTGCACAGATAATAATGGACCTCCGTTAGGGGAGGGCCGGTTTTGCTCCGCTGGACCTCGCGCCGCACCCGGGCCACTGAAAGCAAACCCGGCCACTTCCAGCTTTTGTCGAACCACGAAAGGTCGTCGCTGATGCTGTATTCGCGCCGCTCGCAGCGTCCGTGTTTCTTTTCCAGAGTCACGGTGGTCTTGAGTGCGGTGCGCGGCGCGCCGGCGAAGAAGGTTTCCACTGCGGCCAGCGTGTTCTTTTGATTGGCCTTGAGCGAGAGGACGTAATCGCCGCCGGCTTCATGGATTTTTTCGGCAATGGCGCACTGGGTGCCGGCGGCATCGATGGTGACGACGGCACCCTTGAGTTGCAGGGCATCGAGCAGGCGCGGGATGGCCTCCACTTCATTGCTCTTTTCGGCGCAGGTGACCTGGCCGGCGCTCAGTCCGTGGGCATCGACCCACGCCCTGACGACGTGGACCAGGCACTTGCCGGCGGCGCCATCCCATGTGCCGCGCAGGGCTTTGCCGTCGATGGCGATGTGATGGCCGCTGAGTTCCGCGCCCCAGGCAGAGAGGATGGCGAGGAGGGCTTCCGGAGTCAGGGCCATGAAGACGTTGCGGAAAACATCGTGGGAGGGAGTGCCGTTTGAAAGTGTCAGGAACGTGCCCAGCCAGAGTTGCTGCGTTTCGGCAAAGACCTCCATTTCGGTGAAGTCCCCGCAATCCGAGAGCATGGCGCAGAGTGCCATCATGAGCACTTCGTCGAGCGGATAGGCGACCTTGCCGGCCTGCCGGGCGTCAGGCAAAGTGGCGAAGAGAGACTGGAGTTTGCCGAGAGAACGGAGTTGATCGGGAGTGAGGTCGGTCATGGTGCCGCCGCACCTAATACCTAACTGTACTTGTACAAGCCATAATTCAAGCACTCATCCATAAGCACTCATTCTGTTCAGGCGTAAGCCCTGCCTGGATGCCTGGGTTCAAGGCCGCCTGACTTGGGCAGTCTCCACCCCAGTCCTGCTTGAATACGAGGAGATACTGACCCGGCGTAGCGGTCATGAACGCTGGCGCAAACTCACCCGGCTCA
>JANOAS010000416.1:0-88746 GCA_031411255.1 bacterium | reverse complement strand
CAGCCAGCCCGCACCCCGCCTCCCGGAGCACCCCTCCAGCCGGCTCAAGCCTTCCATTGATCCACATTCCGTTACCCGTTCCTGCCCGCCACCTTCCCCCTCCAGCCCAGACTGGATTCCGCAGCTCTCATGGCGCGCAGCGGCAGTGCCGGCCGGCCGGGCCGGAGGAAATCGTGAAAATTTCTGCCACATGGCGCAGCGGATGCCGAGGAAACGGATGCCATGAAAACGCAATTCAAATTCCCATCCCTCCTGAACCGCTCCTGCGCCTGGCTCGCTGCCTGGACGCTGGGTTTCGCCGGGCCGCTCTGCGCGGCCGATACTGTCGTCCAGCTCCGCTACTTGTGGTCGGACGCGCTGACTGGTCCCTGGACCCCGGTGCCGCCGGAGGCCATGGCGGTGGCTGCCGATGGTTCCGTCAAGATCGTCAGCAGCGCAGCGCACAAGTTCTTCCGCTTGGGCATCGATGAAGGGGGAGCTGCGGCTTCGCTGCCAGCGGTGCCCTTTTCCTCGCTGGACAGCGGGGTGCAGAGGCTGGCGCAGGACCATCTGGACGGCATCCGCGGTGGTGTGGGTGGTGATGAGGAGGCCGCAGACTGGGACGGGGTCACCATCTCGCCCTTTGCCGTGCCCGTCTTTTCCCCGTGGAACACATCAGGCAAACCTGATGCCTTGGAACTAAAAATCCTGGCCCCGCGCCCGGCGGCCCGAGCCGGCGTGCTGGCCTCGCCCGAGCACGTGAGGAGCTGTGACCGAGGCTACCTCCTCATCGGCGTGAGCGATGAGCTGCCGCCCGTGGTCCAGTTCAAAACGGACGGGCCCACCATGTCCGAGCTGTTGCTTGCCCGGTGCGGTGGTGCAGCGGTGAGCAGGATCGTGCGGTTCGCCCCCACTTTCATCGCCGCAGAGGATGAAAACGGACACTCGGTGGGCAGTCTGGGCAGCCACCCGGTGCTGCGCACCGATGCAGAGTATCGCGCCCACGCGGTGCGCATCAGCCGGAGTTCCAGTTCGGATAATCCGCAGAGTCTGCGCGGTTTCGATCCGCAGCCGGAGCCGCCGCACTTCGCGACATACGAAGCCTTCCGAATCGCCTTTTTGACAAGCGAATACCTCGCTGCCCGGCGCACCCAGCGGCTGCAGTTGCTGGAATTTGACCGGCTGGCGGCCAAAGGCGCGGCGCCAACCATCGAGATCAATGTAGGCCAGCGAGTGACCGCACTCACCGACGAGCGGTTCACCGAGTATGTGCTGGACGACGAAGACGAACGTGTGCGGGCCGCAGCCATCACCCTGCCCGCCCTGGGTGTGAACATCACAGGACAGGTGCCGGGCGGCTGGCGGCTGACCCTGCGCCGCTCAGATGGCACGGCTCTGCGCCAGATGCTCAAGATAGTTGATCCCGGAGCCCGCACCCCTCGCGGCGGGCCGGTCGGGACGGTGCTCGTCTCCAAAACGTGGAAGGCCGGCTCCAAGGCTGACCAGCCCAAATACAGCCAGTCCATGACTGACAGCCGCTGGTGCGATGCAGTCGGCTGCGGACCGGTGGCTCTGCAAATGCTCTTCTCCTGGTGGGACACGAAAAAGGCGGTGACCAACCTCTACTTCCAGCGCGGTGCCAGCACCGACGCTTTGATCACATCTCTCCGCACAAGCGATGCTCCGCTGGACATGGCAGAGGGCGACTATCTCACCCGTTCCTACCTGAGGGCCAACTACCACTGGTGGCACGACGCCTGCGACGTCATTTGCGATCCCTTCAGTGATGCCGGCGCCACTCCGCCGGAGAATCTGGGGGCCGCGTTTGAGGATTACATTGACCTCCAGGCGTCGTCGATTTTTGGCAACGGCATCGGTGCCGGAGGCCCGCTCATTGGTTATGACAGACACTGGGAGGCCGACGTCATCTCCGACGACTGGGATGAAAGCGGCATCAAACTCGTCGAAGCGATCAAGGCCGGACGCCCCGGCATCGCGCTCTACTACGAGCTGTGGCACTACATGCTCGCCTACGGCTACAAAAAGTGGCGCTACGAGCTTACGGGCTCACCCTACCAGCCGTACGGATGGCACCGTCTCTTCCGCTGCAACATGGGCTGGGGCGGCGAATTCTGCTGGATGAACGCCTACGACATCGACGGCGTGTGGACCGGCCGGTTCTGGCAAAAAAACCTGCCGCCTGCGCCGTGACGCGAGCCCTGACACGTGTTTGACCCGCAGGATGAGGTCCATCCTGCGCCGCAGCAATACTGGCGAGTCCGCCAGGGGAAGACGGGCCAGGCCCCGCACCAGGGCGCAGCAGCACATCTTGCAGGCCCGCATCTGCGCGGGCCCATCCACCCATCAACCTCTCACCTGGCTCATTTCACCCGGTTGAACTCAAGCTCCAGCATCACTTCGCCGGGCTCACCCGAGTCATTTTGCTTGTAAAGCTTGACCGCCATCGTGTCGGCACTGACCTTGATGTGTTCGGTCGCCGTCTTGAGTTCCTTGTCCGCCGTGCTGTACGTGGTCTTGAGGAGCGGATGCCCCTGATACTCGGACCAGGCTCCTTTTGAAACCCCGCCATTGCTGTCAGCGGCCACGTACATGGCCTGCTTGCTTCCCGGTTTGAGTACGATCATTCCCTCCGCATCGCGTCCGCCGCCGCTGAACTTGACGCCGATGGCGTGCCTGTCGAGGCGCCATTCATAGGTGACCTTGACCGCTCCATCGGCGGTGGCCCAGGAACCAATCATCCAGGTGACTCCGGATTCCTCAAGAGAGTCGGAGAGCGGCGAGGCGACCAGGGAGCCGTGCCAGTCCGGGCAGGCAAAGAGGAAGGAAAGGGCAAGAAGGGTGGTTTTCATTATTTTGTTGGGTGGTTGGGTCGCCGCCTGAGGGGCAGGCAACTTTCCGGCTTTACCCGAACCCCGGCTGAATGTCCACCGGGATTTCACTGGTGTCGAAGGCGACACACGCCAGCCCGGCGAGGCTGCCGTCAGGGAACCCCGCCAGGTCAACACGCCCGCCGCCCGGCCTCGTAGCAGGCTTGCAGAGCCTCGTCCTTCGCGAACGGGCTCGGGCGCGGGGCCAGGCTTTCGATGACGGTGACGGTGTGGCCGGCGGTGCGGAGGCGCTCGACGCGCAGTTCCAGAAGTGAGGCACTGCTGATCTCGTGAACGAGGCTGAGGCCGCGGTAGAGGGTGAGCGGGCCGGGATTTGCCTTCGGCGGGTGGCCGATCTCGTGGGCGATGACGCTGGTGACGCGCGGGTCGCCATGCCAATGGTCGACTGGCATGGCATGGGCGATGCCGCCGTCCCAGTAGGGGGTGCCGTCGATGTCCCTGGGGCGGAAGATGCCAGGAAACGTCATGCTGGCGGTGAGGAAGGCGGCGAGGTCTCCGGTGGTGCGCAGCTCGGGCTGGTGGGTGGCTAGGTTCGTCACGGCCACGGCCAGAGGGCGCGAGCAGTCCTCGATGCGGCGGTCACCCAGCCAGCTGCGCAGGATTTTCAGCGTACCGTCGCCCGTGAGCAGCCCGGCATGACCGGCAAACCCGAGGGCAGCGGCGGGAGCCCGGGTGATGCGCCCAAACTCGAGAAAACTGCGGCGGAAGTCACGCTGGAAGATCAGGTCGCGAATCTTTTCCGGTTCAAAACCCGCCGCGTACAACCCGGCGATGAGCGCCCCGGCGGAGGCTCCGGCGAGAAATTGAGGCCGCTGCCCGCGCTCGACCAGCCCGGCGAGGAATCCGGCGTGGGCGTAGAAGCCGAGGAACGACGAACTGAGGCTGAGGGCCAGTCCCGGCGTGTCGGTGGAAACCGGAGGCGGGTCCATGGCCTGGCCAGTCATGCGGCTTGATTGGCCTCCACAGCTGCGGCGATGGTGTTCACACTGCGGAGCACCCCTCTGGCTGCCTCGGAGTCCGCCACCTTCAGGCCAAAGCGCTTCTCCAGCGCCACCACCAGCTGGAGCGCGTCCACCGAGTCCAGCGCGAGCCCCTCGGGGTGAAACAGCTCGGTTTCATCCCCAATCTCCTCCGGCGCCTGCTGGAGCATGAGTTCCTCCACCATCGCTTCCTTGATCCTGTGCTTCAATCCATCGTCCGGCATGGCCGGGATCATGCCCTAGAAAATGCCGCCGTCAATTTTGAGCACGGCCCCGGTGATGTAGCCCGCCTCCCCGGAGGCCAGGAAACGCACCGCCGCCGCCACCTCCTCCGGTTTTCCGAAGCGCCGCATGGGAATCGCCGCCGCCTTCGCCTTGCGCTGGTCGGCATCCATGCCGGAGAGCGCCGCCGTCTCGATGTAGCCCGGACACACCGCGTTCACCGTGATCCCGGCACGCGCCACTTCCTTCGCCAGGGACTGCGTCAGCGCCACCACGCCAGCCTTGGCTGCCGCGTAGTTCGTCTGCCCCGCAGGGGCCAGCAGGGCGGAGAGGGAGGAAATATTGACGATCCGCCCGTGGCGGCGGCCCATCATGGGTTTCACCACGGCCTGGCAGCCGAGAAAAGTGCCGGTCAGGTTCGCATCCACCACGCTGCGGAAGGACGACTCCGGCATCATGGCCAGCAGGGCGTCGTCGTGGGTGCCCGCATTGTTCACCAGCACATCCACCTGGCAGCCCATCGCCTGCACGGCAGAGGACCAGGCTGTCGCGTCCGTGACGTCCAGGTCCAGCAGCCGGCAGCGGTCCCCCGCCAGCGCCTCCGCCGCATCGCGCTGCCGCCGGACGCCCAGCCACACATGGTTGGCGGGTGATTCGTCGAGAAAGGCACGGGCCACCGCGAGCCCGAGCCCGCCGTTCCCGCCCGTGATGAGGATGTGCCGGTTCATGGTCGGCACAGGAGAGCGGGAAATCCGCCCCCCGTCAACTGCCAGACGCCGCCCCGGCTATTCGGAGATCGTCACCGTGGTGCCGACTTCGAGATTGGAGAAAAGGATCCTCGCCATCGCGTAAGGCAGCCGGATGCACCCGTGGGAGGCCGGCCGGCCGGGATGAGGAATGGGGCCGCCGTGCATCCCGATGCCATAGCCCGTCAGGCGCATCCAGTTTGGCATGGAGGCACCTACAAATCTGCCTCCCTCGGGCACGGGGCTCACACCGGCGGTGGCATTACCGTTCACCACATCGCCTTCTGCATCAACAATGACACCAAAGCGGTTTGACCGTTTGGCCTCTATTTTTTCCGTGATGGAGAACGTCCCCTGCGGGGTGGGACGGTCACTCGTGCCCGTGGCCACGTAGGTCCAGCCTACATTCGCCTTGCCCTTGTAAATCTGCGCTTTCTGCTCCGAGAGGCTGATCCGGACACGCGGCGTCCCCTCCACCCCGTCGCCTTCCCATGAGAAAAGCGGCGGTGGCTCGACCTTGGCGGGAGCCACCACTTCAGGCACCACTTCAGGCTTGGTTTCCTTTTTGGGCAGCGGTTTACCCAGCCATTTTGGCAAGGCACACGAATTCAGCGCACAAAGAGTAATCGAGAGGAGGAAAAATCGGGAAATCACGCCGGAAGAATGCTGATTTTTTCCACCCTGACAATAACTTTCAGTAAAAACTGCGTATTTAAGCAGATACTGAATTTTTGCCAATTTCTAAGATCAGTTAACAACCGTGGCTCTGAGCCGCAAGTAGTAGCGCTCCGGCGCGGCCGGCGGGGAGGCGGTGAAGGAACCGTCCGGATTCTCCGAAATGGCCCCTGCCGGGAGGTCCACCCAGGAGCGCAGGTCCACCGAAGACTGCGGCACGATTAGGGCGTAGCCGAAATTTGCCGGACCGGGCCGCCAGGTGATCGACACCGTGCCCGCCGCAGCGGAGTAAACCGGCGCCGGCAGCAGAGCCCGGTCGGATTTGCGCGGGTCGAGGCCGAGGGCGAATTCGACGAGGTTGCGCACCCCGTCGCCGTCCGGATCATCCGCCCAGCCCCTGTCCCCGCTGGGCAGGGAGTTGGCGGTGGCCCATTCCTTGAGCGGCAGATCGGGGTCGAGGCCGAGCACGTCGGTCAGGATTTCCCGGTCGCCGAGAGGCGCAATCGCCGTGGCGGGAAAGGTTGTACGGAAAGCCTCCAGAATGATCTGGGCCATGCGCGCCTGAGCCGGGGTGTTCGGGTGAAACCCGTCACCGGAAAACAAATAGCGGGGCCGGCAGTCGGCATCCGCCCGTTTGGCGAAGACGACACCGCCAATGGTGAACGGCTTCGTGCTGATGATGTCCGTTGTCATCTGATAGACGTCCGCCCAGCCCATGCCGCTGGCGGCGGCGTAGTCCTTCAGTTCCGCATTCAGGACGTCCAGGGCCGCCGTCACGCGGCCAGTGGCCACCGGGTCGGTCGGGTATTCCGCCTGCACCTTGGGCGTGCAGCCCAGGTGCGGCACGGCCACCAGCACGATGGGCAGCCCGGGAAATTTTGTCTGCCGGACGTAATCGACCACCGATTTGACGTTCTTGCGGATCGAATCCATCAGCGGCTGCGGGCTCGCCAACGCCGAGGCGCCTCCAGCGTAGATGGTGCCGTACTCGATCTGCCGGGGCTGGCCGTTGACGACCGGATTCGCCAGCGGGTCGGAGTTGCCCAGGCCCAGGTCATTGCCGCCCAGAAAAATGACGACCCGCTCCGCGCCGCTGCCCAGCAGCCCGTCGAAGGTGTCGCGCCACGTCGGGATCAGCGGCCAGGCCAGATTTCCCGCCGTGGTGGACCTGAGTTCAGACTCGGCGTCGGCGTTCTGGTAGCGGAGGAAATTCCGGTAGTCCCGGGCCGTGCCTCCGGGCTTGGCACAGTTGTATTTGTGGCCGGTCGCGCGGAAGTCGCCGTAGACGCTCCAGTCCCCGAGGTCAAACCGCGTCGTGCGCTCCTGGTGGAGGATCTCGCACCAGTTCCGCGCCTGCCACGCGTTGGGATTGTCCGGATACAGGCCGACAAACTCTGTCTCGTATTCCTTTGACAGACTGTCACCAATAACAAGCAGCTGATCTCCGCGCCCCGGACTGGGGAGGGCGAGGAAACAAGCGGCAGCCAGAAGGAGGGGGGGAGGAGGGCGCACGACAGAGCCTACGCCAGTTCCACCAATTTTCCACCCCGCAGAGGTGGCAGAATATTTCCCACAAAGTTCCCCGTTCACGGCGCTTGCCGCAGGGCGCGGTTGTGCTACTTTCGCCTGCGTTTCCAACAACCAAACTCCACCTACACCTGCATGAAGCTGATTCTCACCGTCTGTGCCGTGGCCGCGCTGGCCGTTTCCTCCAAAGCCCAGGATGTCGATTTCACCAAGGACATCGCCCCCATTCTCGAAACCTCCTGCGTGAAATGCCACGGCGGTGACAAGGGCAAAGGCAAGCTCAAGATGGACACCAAGGAAAACTTCGAAAAAGGCGGCGAGCACGGCAAGCTGGCCGAAGCCGGCAAGAAGCCCGAAGAGAGCAGGCTCATCAAGAGCATCCTCCTCCCCGAAGACGACGATGACGCCATGCCGCCGAAAGACAAGGGCGATCGCGTGAGCAAGGAAAACGTCGAGAAGCTCAAGAAGTGGATCGCCGCCGGTGCCAAATTTCCCGAAGGCGTCACCCTGAAGAAGAAGTAAGCCCAAGGCTTTCCGATTCCCCGATTTCAAAACCCGCCCCGGCCCGCCGGAGCGGGTTTTTTCCTTTTCGCCCCGGTCTTGCATCCCCCGGCGCTCTGCGCCACATACAGTGATGGATTTTGTGCTTCAAGACACCCTGCTGCGCCGGCCCATGCCGGTGGCGCCGATGGACGGACAAACGCTGCGGTTTTACTGCTGCGGCCCCACCGTCTATGGACCGGCCCACATTGGAAACTTCCGCACGTTTGTCGCCCAGGATGTCTTCCGCCGTGTCGCCGAGGGCGCTGGCATGGCCACCCGCCACGTGCGGAACCTCACGGACGTGGATGACAAAACCATCCGCGACTCCATGGCCGCCGGGCAGCCGCTGCGCGAATTCACTGCAGGCTGGACGGCCAAGTTCCACACCGACTGCACCGCGCTGAGCCTCCTGCCCCCGCACGTCGAGCCGAATGCGCTGGACCACATCCCGGAGCAGATCGCCATGATTGAGACGCTCATCGCCAAGGGCCACGCCTACGCGGCTCCGGACGGCTCCGTGTATTTTAAAATCCAATCCTTCAAGGACTACGGCCGCCTCTCGCACCTGCAGGACAGGGAGCTGAAAATCGGCGCCACCGTGGCCGCTGACGAGTACGATGACAAAGAGGGCATCTCCGATTTCGCCCTCTGGAAGGCACGCAAGCCCGAGGACGGCCCAAACCACTGGACCAGTCCGTGGGGCGAGGGCCGGCCGGGCTGGCACCTCGAGTGCTCGGCGATGACGCTGAAGCACCTCGGCGAAACGTTCGACCTTCACTCCGGCGGGGTGGACCTCGTCTTTCCCCACCATGAAAACGAGATCGCCCAGAGCGAGTGCTGCACGGGGAAAACCATGTGCCGCCACTGGTTCCACGTGACCCACCTGCTCGTGGACGGGCGGAAAATGGCCAAGAGCCTGAAAAACATGTACACCCTGGACGATCTGACCGCCATGGGCCACACGGCCATGCAGGTCCGCTACGTCCTCATCTCCGGCCACTACCGCACGCCGCTGAACTTCACCCTCGCCTCCCTGGAGGGCGCCGGCCAGGCCCTCGCGAAGCTGGCCAAAGCCGCCGCCGCCCTGCACGAGTGCGCCGGCTCCGTGCCCAAGCCGCATGCGCCAGGCCCCTTCGCCTCCGCCTGGGCCGCGCTCCTGGACGACCTGAACACCCCCGGTGCACTCGGCCAGATCTTCACCACTCTCAATGAACTGAAGCCCGCCCACCTCACCCCGGACGCCGCTGCGGAGGCTCTGGGGGGCATGAATTTCCTCCTCACTGCCCTCGGCCTCGTCCTGCCCGTCGCGGAAACCGCTGCCGCCGCCCCGCCTGACGTCGTCGCCATCGCCGAGCGCCGCTGGGCCGCCCGCACGGCCAGGGACTGGGCCGCCGCCGACCAGCTCCGCCAGGAACTCAACGCCCTCGGCTGGGTCATGAAGGACGGAAAAACCGGGTACGAACTCACCCCGGCCTAAGGGACGCCGCCCGTTGCCTTTTCCCCACCCACTCCCACCTTCCCTTTTGCTTTCCCCACGATGAATCCTCCCCAGGCCAGCGAGTTCGGCGACATCCTCTACTGCTTCCTCAGCATCCTGCTCGAGGGCGCGCCCTACATCGTTCTGGGCACGCTCATTTCCGGGTTCATCGACGCCTGGCTCCCCTCCGGCGTCATGGACCGGCTGCTGCCGAAAAACAAATTCCTCGCCGTCATCGTCAGCGGCCTGCTCGGCGCAGTCTTCCCGGTGTGCGAGTGCGCCATCGTCCCCGTCATCCGGCGGCTGGTGAAAAAAGGGCTGCCCGTTTCCTGCGCCATCACCTACATGCTGGCCGCCCCGGTCATCAATCCCATCACCGTTATCAGCACCCTCTCGGCCTTTTCGGGAAACAACGGCGTCTTCATGGCCCTCTCCCGCATCGGCATGGCCTACCTCGTCACCGTCGTCATCGGCCTCGTCGTCACCCGCCTGCGCCCCGCCGCCATCCTCCACCCGCAGCTCCTCGCCAGCATTGACGACCCCTCCGCAGAGACCGGGCACAGCCACGCCACCGGATCGAACGAGCAGCGCCTCGGCCACGCGCTCAAGACCGCCCAGACCGACTTTCTCGACACCGCCATGTACTTCGTCATCGGCGTGCTCATCACCTCCGTGTTCAATACGAAGCTCATGATCAAGCCCGAGTTTCAGGACACCGTCCGCCTCATCGCGGGCAATGAATTCTTCGCCGTGCCCGGCCTCATGGTCCTCGCCGTCCTGCTCTCGCTCTGCTCCACCACGGACGCCTTCATCGCCGCCAACCTCGCGAACTTCTCCTTCGTTGCGAAGCTCGCCTTCCTCGTCTTCGGCCCCATGGTCGATCTGAAGCTCATCTTCATGTACAGCTCGGTTTTCAGAAAGCCGTTCGTCCTCGGCCTGGTCGTCGGTCTCTTTGTCCTCGTCCTCGCCTTCTGCGCCCTCTGGTCACCCACCATCCAGCACTATGTCCCAGGAAAGTGATTCCCACTCCCACGCCCCGCACACCCACTCCCACGAGTGCTGCGGGCACGATCACGGTGAAAAAAAGGAAAGCTGCGGCCACGACCACGCGCATGACGATGGCGACGGCCACGCCGGTTGCGGGCACGACCACAGCCAGGATCACGCTCATGCCGCCGTTGCGGAAACCATCGCCGGCATCGACCGGAAGTTCTTCTTCTTCGTCGGCGCCACCGTCCTCATCCTCTGGGGTGCCGTCATGCTCTACCTCTACGCCAGCGGCCGCGTCGTTCACTACCTGACCGAGGACGGCGGCTTCCGCATGCAGTGCCTGCTCGGCGGCATCGCCCTGTGCATCCTCGGGCTTTTCAATCTCTTCATGGGCAGCCGCTCCCTGACGGAAGCCCACGACTGCGGCGACTGCGGTCATGATCACGACCACGATCATGACCACGGCCACGGTCACCAGGACGACGGCTCCACCCTTTCGAAAATGGTCGCTTTTGGCCTGCTGGCCGTGCCGCTCACCGCCGCCGCCGTCTACTCGCCGGACCACTACAGCGACACCTTTCTCACCAACAAGCTGAACGCCTCCTCCTTCAGCGGCACCGTCCCCCTGCCCCCTGGCCAGTCCGCCCTTCAGGCGCGCAAGGACGGCCCCGCCGAGGCCTCGACCGCTCCGGCCCCCGGCGCAGAGCCGGGAAAAGGAAACGACTTTTCCAAAAAGGACCTCGACAAGCTGGTCGAAAAAAGCGCCGAGGGAAATTACGCCCTCCAGATCATCGAGCTTTTCTACTCCGCCGGCGACTCCCAGGTGAACCGCGTGCTCGAGGGTGAGCCCATCGAAACCATCGGCCAGGTCGTCGAGGATCCCGCCGCCAAGGGAAACCCACGCCGCATGAAAGTCTTCCGCCTCTTCGTCCAGTGCTGCGCCGCCGACGCCCGCCCCATCGCCATCCCAGTCGAATACGACGGCCCCGACCCCGCCCCCGCCTACAGCGCCATGGGCTGGTACAAGCTCATCGGCACCGTCGAGTACCGCGAAACCAGCGGCGTCAAAAACGCCATCATCAAGCTGAAGGAACTCCGCAAAGAGGCCCCGCCGAAGAACCGGAACATGTTCTGATCCGGCCCTGCCCCGCCCGCAGGATCACCTGGCCAGGGTGCGGCGGACAGCCGCCTGATCCTCGGGTGAAAGACCGGAGCGGCTGAGTTCCTCCTCCGTCCGCTGCCTGGCGTCGAAGTCCCAGCCGGTGCCGAGCAGCACCCGTCCGCCATCCGGACGGCCAAAACCGCCACCGGAAACAACAAGACCGTGCGAACCCGCAAGGATCCACACGGCCACAAAATTCCTCCGCCCCGGCCAAAACCTGGACGACGGGGCAGCGCAGGCCGACCCCGGAAAATGAGATGAAAAAAAATCCGTACGGATCAATGACACCCGCAGCCGGTGCCGCAGCTGCCACCGCCGAAGACCTCGGCATCGGTGGGGACGCGGCCTTTTTCCAAAGTCTTGCCGACGTAGGAGCTGACGAGGTTCGCCACTTCCTGGAGGGAGTTCTGGGCTTCCATGAATCCCGCGATCAGCGGGTTGGCCTGCGCCTTTTGCTGGAGGCTCTGGAAGGCCAGGGACTCCGCTTCCGTGACGGGCTCTCCGCTGTGGTGCTTCTGTTCATACTCCTGACCCGCACGCGCCACCTGGCGGTAGAGAGCCATGGCGCCTTCATCAGCGAGGAAGGCCTCGGCCTGAGCGCGGGCGGCCTGGACTTCGCTGTCTTCCACGATGGCGGCACAGAGTTCGTGGAGCTTTTCTTCGATGGCAGTTTGGGTGCAAGTGGACATAAGACCGCTAGATTAAGCCCGCCTCCCGCGCCGCGCCATGAGAAAAATCCGCCCTTTCTCTTCCCCTCTCCGCCGGAACCCGGAAATCGACCGCTGCCATCCCCTCACTTTTCCCTTCGCATCCGGCAAAAGACCGGTATCCTGCCGCCCCTCCGGTCCCGGACCCTTTTTCACGGAATGTTTGACCTCCTCCACACCGACCCGCGATCCTCCGCCCGCCGCGGCAGGATGACGCTCGCCCATGGCGTGGTGGAGACCCCCATTTTCATGCCCGTCGGCACCCAGGCCACCGTGAAAGCCATGGCCCCCTGGGAGCTGGAGGAAATCGGCGCCAGCATCATCCTGGGCAACACCTACCACCTGAACCTGCGGCCAGGCATGGACGTCATCCGCCAGTTCGGCAGCCTGCACCGGTTCATGAACTGGCAGCACCCCATCCTGACGGACTCCGGCGGCTTCCAGGTCTTCTCCCTCGCCAAGCTGCGCAAGCTCACCGAGGAGGGCGTCCGCTTCCAGAGCCACATCGACGGCTCCCCCCTCTTCCTCAGCCCGGAGGTCGCCATGGAAATCCAGGCCACCCTCGGCTCCGACATCGCCATGGTCCTCGACGAGTGCCCCCCGTGGCCGTGCGATGAAGCCTACGCCTCCAAAAGCCTCGACCTCACCCTCCGCTGGGCCCGCCGCTGCCGCGAGTGGAAGGCCGAACGCGCCCCGCTCTGCGACAATGGGCTGCCCCAGCGCCACTTCGGCATCGTCCAGGGCTCCGTCTTCGCCGGCCTCCGCGAGCGCGCCGCACGCGAACTCGTCGCCATGGACTTCGACGGCTACGCCATCGGCGGCGTCAGCGTGGGTGAGAGCGAGGAGGAAATGCTGCGCGCCGTCGACAATGCCGTCCCCTTCCTGCCCGCAGACAAACCCCGCTACACCATGGGCGTCGGCACCCCGCCCCAGCTTCTGGAGATGATCGCCCGCGGGGTGGACATGTTTGACTGCGTCCTCCCCACCCGCGTCGCCCGGCACGGCTCCGCCTTCACGACCAAAGGCATGCTCAACATGCGCAACGCCTGTTTCGCCGCCGACCAGCTCCCCCTCGACCCCGGCTGCACCTGTTCCACTTGCCGCCATTTCAGTCGTGGCTATGTTCGCCACCTCATCAAGGCGGGTGAAATCCTCGGTCTCAGGCTGGTCACCCAGCACAACCTTCATTTCTACCTCACCCTCATGCAGCAAGCCCGCGACGCCATCACGGCCGGGATCTTCATCGAGTTCAAGACCGCCTTCATTTCCAGCTACACTTCCACCAAGACACCCGCATGACCCAGTTCCTATTCCTCGCCGCAGACGCCACCGCCCAACAGCAACCAAACATCATCAAGGACATGGGGATTCCCATGGTGCTGTTCTTCATCATTTTCTACTTCCTCCTCATCCGCCCCCAGAAAAAGCGCCAACAGGAACTCGCCGCCCAGATCAACTCCGTCCAGGGCGGGGACACCATCATCACCAACGGCGGCATCTACGGCCTCGTCGTCAGCGTGTCGGAGAAAACCCTCACCCTCAAAATCGCCGACAACGTCAAGATCAAACTCGACAAGCAGGCCGTCTCCACCGTCATCAAAAAGGACAGCGAAACCGCCAAATCTGCCGACGCCGCCTCCGGCTCCGAGGAGGCCGCCTGAACCGCTTTCCTCCCCGCGAAACTCTCGAATTATCACAAGACGCTTGCAGCTTGGGCTGGGGGCGGCTAAATACGCCGCTCCCGTTTTAACCCCCGCCTTCAATACTTTCCCTGAACGATCACGATGAACGCCTACACAGTCTTCGCCTTTGGAGTCGCCCTGCTGGGCCTCTTTTTCTGGTACTTCGGTACCGATGATGAAAAACGCAAGCGCCTCGTAGGCACGGTGCTCACCGTCCTCGTCACCGGCTTTTGCGCCTACGCCTTCGCCCGCCCGAAGGACGGTGAATGGTTCGGCAACATCACCAAGGGCATCGACCTCCAGGGGGGCAACTCCTTTGTCGTCAGGATCGTTCCCGATGGTGACAACAAAATCACCAAGGAGGTTCAGGAAAAAGCCATCACCATCCTTGAGGCCCGCCTCAATGCCTACGGCACCACGGACGTCGCCCTCATTCCGCAGGGCGAGGACCGCATTGAAATTCAGATGCCCGGCGTCAAGGAGGAGGATCGCCAGACCTACCGCGACATGCTCCAGAAAGTCGCCAAGCTGGAGTTCCGCCTCGTCAATCCCAACAGCGCCAGCCTGATCGCCGCAAAAAAAAGCCCCACCGACCCCCTCATTGAGCCCGGTTTCGTCGAAGTGCCCATGATAGAGCGCCACGACGAGGAAAAAGACGCGGAAACTCCCCTGGACATGGCGCTCCAGAAAAAGGCAGCCCTGACCACCTCCGAGGTGCGAGGCCGGATTCAGGACTTCAAGTCCAAGGAAGAATTCAAGGTCGGCAAGAAAGTCACCGTCGCTGTGAACGACAAGACCGAGATCAAGGGCGGCAAGTGGGAAGACGCCGTCAACGACCGCTACGTTGCGGTGACCGGTGAAGTCCAGGGCCGTGGAGAAGGCGCCCGCCTCGTGGCCAAAAAACTTTCGATCCTTCCCTCCATCGTCGTCAAGAACAAGGCCAACGTCTCCGGTGACCAGGTTCAGCGTGCCGGCGCCTTCCAAGACCAGGGCCTCTACAAGGTCAGCATCCGCCTCACCGACGCCGGGGCCAAAGAGATGCAGAAAACCACCGAGACCAACGTGGGACAGCAGCTCGCCATCATCCTCGACGGCGAAGTCATTTCCGCCCCCCGCATCAACAGCCCCCTCTCCCAGAGCTTCGAGATCACCGGCGACTTCACCCTGAAGCAAGCGCAGGACCTCGCCAGCAACTTGAACAACCCGATGCGCAACCCGCTCGAAATTCTCGACGAGCGTGCCGTCAGCGCCACCTACGGGCAGGACACCATCCGCCAGGGTCTCTACGCCGGCGTCGCCGGTCTCATCGCCATTCTGGTTTTCATGGTCATCTACTACCGCGCCGCCGGCTTCATCGCCATCGTCGGTCTGGTGGTGAATGCCATCATCCTCTTCGGCTTCATGGCCATTTCCCACTCCACCCTCACCATGCTCGGCATCGCCGGCGTCATCCTGACCATCGGCATGGCGGTTGACGCGAACGTGCTCATTTACGAGCGTCTCCGTGAAGAGTTCAAGGCCGGAAAGAGCGTCGAGGACGCCCTCCACGCTGGTTATGATCGCGCCTTCAGCGCCATTTTCGACGGCCACATGACCTCGCTCATCACCGCCGCCATCCTTTTCATTCTCGCCAGCGGCACCATCAAGGGATTTGCCGTCAGCCTCACCATCGGCCTGCTTGCCTCCCTGTTCGGTTCGCTGCTCGTCACCCGCACCCTCTTCAACTGGTTCCCGAGCCTGCGCAGCACCAAGTTCCTCGACCTCATCAAGAACCGCTCCATTGACTTCCTCGGGCGCACAAAGCAGTACTTCATCTTCTCGGCAGTTCTTACCGTCATCACCATCGCCGCCCTCGTCTGGAAGGGCCAGAACGCCCTCGGTGCCGACCTTCGCGGTGGTGACCAGATCAGCATCCAGGGTCACGAGGAGGTGACCAACTCCCTTGTTGACGAGGTCAAGATGGGCATCGACAACAACGCCCTTCCCCAGCGCAAGTCGACAATCGACGGCCAGAGCTTCCTCCAGATTCGCACCATCCCCGGCAAGGGACCGGCCCTGCTTGCAGCCATCGAGAAAAAAATCGGCGCACAGCTTCAGGGTTCCAGCGTCGAGGCCATCGGTCCCCAGGTCGGCAAGGAAATGCTCTGGACCTCCGGCAAGGCGCTCTTTATCGGCCTCCTCGGCATCTTCATCTACCTTGCCCTCCGGTTTGAGGCATCCTTCTCCCTGGGCGCCATCATCGCGCTGTCCCACGACCTTTTCGTCTGCGTCGGCGCGATCCTGCTCACCGGTCGCGAACTCAACCTGCTCCAGGTTGGCGCCCTCCTCACCATTGCCGGTTACTCAGTCACGGACACCATCGTTATTTTCGACCGGATCCGGGAGTACCTGCACAGCAAACATGGCGACCTTCGGACGATCATGAACGACGCCATCAGCAGCACCCTGAGCCGCACCCTGCTCACCTCCTGCTCCACGCTCGTCACCATCATCAGCCTCTACCTCTTCGGCGGCCCGTCCCTCGCGGACTTCTCCTTCACCATTGTGGTTGGCATTGTGGTCGGCACCTACTCCTCCATCTGCGTTGCCTCCCCCATCGTCCTCTGGTGGGCCAACAAGCGGAAGCTCGACCTCCGCGCTGACGTCGTCGAAGCGGTCACGGCCAAAGCCCTCGCCGAAAGCGGCATCGAGCGCGAAGTCGCTCCGCGACGCATCTAAGCCGCGCCTTCGGCAAAACCAGCCATCCCCTTCAAGAAACGGCAGCCTCAACAGGCTGCCGTTTCCTTTTGCCCCCCGCGAAAATCTGCGTATGATGCCGCCGCCTCAACATTCGCGCTCGTAGCTCAGTGGACTAGAGCAGCTGCCTTCTAAGCAGCGGGTCGCAGGTTCGATCCCTGCCGGGCGCACCATTCTTTTCATCCAGCCGGGGCCATAGGGCATTTCCGTCATGGACAACCCGGCATCCGTTGCTTATCTTCGGGCTCACCCGCAACCATGAACAAAGGCATTTTCCTCGCCATCCTAGCCGTCATCGCATTCCGTCTCGCCGGCCCCCTGTCCGGCGCTGACGCGTGGGCATCCATTGCCAACTTTTCCCCGCTGGCCGCCATTGTCGTAGCCAGCGCCCTCTACCTGCCGCGCCGTGCGGCCTTCGCAGTGCCCTTCGGGGCACTTTTTGTTTCCCACGTTGTCGTCAATGTCCTGCTGCACCGGTCGCTGCTCGATCTCTGGTCCATGACGGCCCTGGCCACCTTCGCACTCATCTTCGTCGGCGCGTGGTTCTTCCGCGGCACGACGAGCCTGAAAACCGTCTTCGCCCTGGCAGCCGCAGAAACCGTTTTCTTCTACTTGGTCACAAATACGGCCTCCTTTTTCTTCGACCCCGGCTATGCGAAATCCGCCGCCGGCTGGCTCCAGTGCATGACCGTCGGTCTGCCAGTCTACGAGCCCACATGGTTGTTTCTCGTGAAATCCCTGGCCGGAAACCTGCTCTTTACCGGCCTGTTCGTCCTCGCCTGTCATCCTTTCGTCAAACGCAGCTCCGCCCCTGCGGCACTGCCAGCAACTCTGTAACCCATAAACTCCCACTTCTTTATGCCCACCGTTGTCGACCCGACCGATTTCGCCCTGGCCCAGGTGAACCAAGCGCTCACCCCGGAACAGAAGAAGCACCTGCTGCGTGACATGATGCGCATCCGCTGGTTCGAAGAGCGGGCCAACAAGCAGTACCAGGCCGGGAAAATGGGGGGCTTCCTCCATCTTTACAACGGTCAGGAGTCCGTCGCCGTCGCCACCGCCTCCCTCATGACGGATGACGACCACGTCATCACCGCCTACCGGGATCACGGTCACGCCCTCGCCGTCGGCATGGGGATGGATGAGTGCATGGCCGAACTTTACGGCAAGGCCACCGGCTGCTCCAAGGGCAAGGGCGGTTCCATGCACTACTTCGCTCCAGATAAAAATTACTGGGGTGGCCACGGCATCGTCGGCGGCCAGACCCCGCTCGGACTCGGCATCGCTTTCGGATTGAAATACAAAGGCATCAAAGGGGCCTGCTTCACCTTTCTCGGCGACGGGGCCATCAACCAGGGCGCCTTCCACGAGTCCCTGAACATCGCCAGCCTCTGGGACGTTCCCGTAATTTACGTCATCGAGAACAACGGTTACTCGATGGGCACCAGCCAGAAGCGCTCCTCCGCCTATAAAAACTGCCTCGCCGAGCGCGCCGACGGCTACGGCATCATCTGGGACCTCGTCAACAACGGCTCAGACATCTACGAGACCCGCGCCAAGCTCAGCCAGGCCCTCGAACGCGCCCACAACGAGAGCCGCCCGACCGTCATCGAGATCACGACCTACCGCTATTACGGCCACTCTGTTGCCGATGCCAAGCACAAGGGCGGCTACCGCTCGGCCGAGGAAATCGAGGAGTACAAGCAGCACTTCGACCCCATCGGAAACTGGACACACCGCCTGACAGAAGAAGGTATTATCACCGCCGAAGAAGCCACCGCCCTCGACAAGGAGGCCAAAAAAGAAGCCGACGCCTCCATCAAGTTTGCCGAGGAGAGCCCCTACCCCACCGTAGCCGACATCTACTCGGACGTGTATTACGAGGTGGACCACAACACCGAAGCCGGCCAGACGGGCCGCCACTTCTTCAACGACTGAGCCCCGCGCCGCTCGTCACCCGCGACCTTTTCACCACCCGGGCCCGCCAGCCCGAACGATTTTCGTTTTTCCCATAGAGCCATGAGACAGATCACCTACCGCGATGCCCTGAACGAAGCCTTCGACGAGGAACTCGCCCGCGACCCCAACGTCTTCCTCATCGGCGAGGAAGTCGCCCAGTATGACGGCGCCTACAAGGTTACCCGCGGCCTCTGGCAAAAGTGGGGCGACAAGCGCGTCATCGACTCCCCCATTTCCGAGGCCGGGTTCATCGGCATGGGCATCGGCGCCTCCATGATGGGCCTGCGCCCGGTCATGGAACTCATGTTCTGGAGCTTCTACACCGTCGCCTGGGATCAAATCGCCAACAATGCCGGCATGGTCCGCTACATGAGCGGCGGCCAGATCAACTGCCCCATCGTCATCCGCGGCCCCGCCAACGGCGGCACCAACGTCGGCGCCACCCACTCCCACACCCCGGAGAACGTGATGGCCACCATCCCCGGCCTCAAGGTCGTGTGCCCCGCCACAGCCTACGACGCCAAGGGCCTGATGAAGGCCGCCATCCGTGACAACGACCCCGTCATGTTCATGGAGAACACCCTCCTATACGGAGAAAGCTGGGACGTGCCCGATCCCGCCGATGGTGACTTCGTCATCCCCCTCGGCGTCGCTGACCTCAAGCGCGAAGGCTCAGACATTTCCCTCATCGCCCATGGTCGCGCCGTCATCACCGCCCTCGCCGCCGCCGAGAAACTCTCCGCCGAGCACGGCATTGAGTGCGACGTCCTCGACCTCCGCACCATCCGTCCCCTCGACGAGGAGGCAATCCTCCGCACCGTGGCCAAGACCCACCGCGTCGTCCTCGTGGATGAAAACAAGCCCTTCTGCGCCGTCAGCTCCATGATTTCCTCCATCATCATGGAGAAGGCCTTCGACGAACTCGACGCCCCCGTCCAGCGCGTCTGCTCCCTCGACGCCCCCGCCATCTACAGCCCCCCGGTGGAAAAAGAGCAGCTCCCCACCGTGGCCCGCGTCATGGACAAGGTGCTCGCCATCAGCTGAGCCTCACATCAAAACAGGAAAGACCACCTCCACCGTATTTACTCCCGGCGCGGTGGACTGAAAGGTGATCGTGCCACCGTGGGCCTTGACGATCCACTGGCACAGGCTGAGGCCGAGACCGGAGCCGGGCGTGGCGGAGTGGCGGTCGTGGCCGGCGCGATAGAAGCGGTCAAAGACACGCGCCGCCTCTTCCGGCGGCAGGACCGGGCCGGTGTTGGCCACCCGCAGGCGCGCCAAGCCCTCCGCCATGTCCAGCGCCAGCGTTACCGCTCCCCCGGGCGGGCTGAATTTCACCGCATTGTCCACGAGGTTTAAAATGAGCTGGCGCAGGCGGTCGCGGTCGCCCTGGACGGTGCAGGGTTCGCAGCGCTCGAGTTTCACCGCGACCCGGCCCTCGGCCAGGATGTCCGCGTCCTCCGCCCCGGCCTCGACGAGGGCGGCCAGGTCGACCGGTTTGGACTCCAGCTGGAGCAGCCCGGCGTCCGCCTTGGCCAGCAGGGTCAAGCTGTCGACGATGCGAGTGAGCCTCCGGATTTCCTCCAGCTGGCTGGCGCAGAGGGCCTGCGGATCCGCCTGAGAAAAATTCAGCCGCAGGGCGGTCTCCAGCTCGCCCCGCATGATGGTGAGCGGCGTCTTCAGCTCATGAGATGCCTGAAGGGTGAACTCCCGCATCTGATTCAGGGAGGCTCCCAGCCTGCCGACCAGGGTGTTCAGCACCTCGCTCAGGCGGTCGATCTCGTCGCCGTTGTGCGTGCGGGGCAGGCGCTCGTGCAGGTTTCCCTCGTGCAGCGCCTCTGCGGCCACCGTCAGGGCCTGCACCGGAGCCAGCCCACGCCGCAGCACCCACCAGCCGCCGATCCCGGCCAGGACTGCCGCCGGCAGGGCCGCAAAAAAGATGACCTCCCACATTTCCCCGACCGCCGTGTCCTCTGGTTCCGCTCCGCGAAAAACGATGCCGGCGCTCGCCGGTTCGATCACAAACTCAAAATAGATCGCCCCGCCCACCGCCACCAGCCAGAGCGTGACGGACAGGGCGTAGAACCGGACCAGCCTGCCGCGCAGCGTCATGAGCCGGCCTCGATTTTGTAGCCCACGCCGGGAACCGTCACCAGGAGCTTGTGGTCAAACGGCTTGTCCACCTTGCTCCGGAGCCGCCGCATGTGGACGTCCACCAGATTGGTCCCGGGGTCAAAGTGGTAGTCCAGCGCCTTGCCGAGGATCATCTCCCGGCTCTGCACCTCGCCCGGATGCTGCATGAGCAGGTGGAGCAGTCGGAATTCTCGGTTGCTCAATTCCATTTCCACTCCGCGGCGTCTGGCCATCCGCTTCCGTACATCCAGCGTCAGGTCGGCCACAGTCAGAAAGTCCTTCGCCGACTCAGTGCCGCGCCGCAGCAGCGCCCGAATGCGTGCCAGCAACTCATCCACCGCGAACGGCTTCGGCAAATAATCATCCGCCCCGGCGTCAAGGCCCTCCACCTTTTCCGCCACAGAGCCGCGCGCCGTCACCAGCAGCACCGGCAGCCGCAGACCGCGCCGCCGCACCTCGCGCAGCACCGTCAGCCCGTCACTGCCCGGCAGCATGATGTCGAAGACCGCGCAATCAAACGCCCCTGTGATTGCCGCCTCCCGAGCGGACGGGCCGTCAGCCTTCACCTCCACGGCGAAACCCGCAGCCTCAAGAGCCTGCGTCATGAATTTGGCGGTCTTTGCTTCGTCCTCGGCGATCAGTATGCGGGCCATTGGTTTTCTCGGGATCCAGGGTTCGGGCGCAGGATAATCCGGCTCCGGAAATTCGCGAGGGGCGGTGCATGAAAGCTTTGACACATGCATTTTCGATTCCCGGAACGAATCAGTAATAACTATGAAACCCGCCGCTCTTTCCCTGCTCACCCTCGTCGCCGCCACCACCGCCATTCAGGCCGGAGCCCCGCTCACGGCGGGCACGCCCATCCCGCTCACAGGGACCAAGGGCGGCTTTGATTTCCTCGAAATCGACGCACCCAAGCGCCGCTTTCTCGCCGACCACACCGCCAACGGCACGCTTGACGTCATCGATCTGGAAACCGGCAAACTCACCAAATCCGTCCCCACCGGCGGCGCGCAGGGAGTGACTGTCGATGAAAAAGGCGGGCGCTACCTCGTCAGCGTGGGCAAGGAAAAGAAGTGCGTCATCGTTGACCGCGAAACACTCGCCGTAACGGGGGAAATCCCGCTCGGTGGAGAGGGCGACTCCATTTCGTGGAATGCCAAATCTGGCCGCGCCTACATCGGCCATGATGATGGAAAAGAATTCTGGGTCGTCGATCCCGCCTCGAAGGCCATCACGGCCACCATCGAAATTCCCGAAGGACCCGAGTACACCCTGGGTGATGCCACGGGTGATCGCGTTTTCCTCAACATCAAGTCCAACGACACCGTGCTCGTCATCGACCCGGTGAAAAGCACCATCGCCTCCACGTGGACCACGAAGCCCGCCGTCAAGCCGCACGGGCTGGCCTTTGAGGCAAAGACCAACCGCCTTTTCGCCGCCGGTGTGAACGGCCAGCTCGCCATCATCGACGCCGCCACGGGCAAGAACCTCGGCAGCGTGAAAATTGCACCGAACATCGACCAGATCGCCTTCGACGCCGAATGGCGCCGCATCTACTGCGCCAGCCGTGACGGCATCATGACCACCGTGCAGGTGACCGACGCAGGCGCAGAATCCCTGGGCGACGTGAAGACAGCCAAGGGCGCAAAAACCGTGGCCGTCGATTCCCAGTCCCACGCCGTCTGGACCGCCTACGCCGAGGGAACTGCCGCTTTTGTGCTCAAACTGACGGCAGTGAAATAGCCGGCGCGGGGCGCATCCTGCCACGTGCGCTGCATCGCGATCAGTCAAACTCCCCGAGTTCAATCAGCACAGAACGGAGGGCGAGGCGCTCGTCACAATTCATATTCACATCTATCCTCCGCCCTTGCCCGCACGAGTCTGCGCGTTGCCGCATCCATCAGTGCGATGCGGCTTGGCGCTTCAGAAACAATCGGGCCTTTGCTTGAAGGAGGGAAATCACAGTGCCCGCCCTGACGCACGTCTCATACTCACGACGCTCCTCCTCGTTGAGGCTGCCTTCATTTGCCCCCCTGGCGAGTTCCTCCATGCGGGCTGCAGTCGCGCCGTCCGAGCGCAGCGCCACCAGCCGTGCTGCCACCTCGGGGCTGAAGCACTGTTGCTGGGTATCAAAAAGTTGATCTAACGGCGCGTAAGCGTTCATGCGTAAATCTCTGCTGGTCCGGACAAGTCCTCAAGGAGTTTTTTCCACCCGCCGCCTCACAGCGCCGCCATCATTCCCCGCGCCTCGATCAGCTTGTCCCGCAATCTCGTTGCGCCGAGCCTCGGGAATTTCCCGGCGATCTGAATGTAGTCCCCCTGCCTCGTCAGCATGAGCCGCGTGTCCTTGATCTCCACGGCGGAAATGTCGTTCACAGCGGCGGTGAGGCGAAGCTCGGCGGCGACGAGCATGTTTTCCACCTGCTCCGGCATCGGGCCAAAGCGATCACGCCAAGCCTTGCGCAGTTCCGCCAGCTGCGGCAGCCCCGCCAGCTCGGCCACCTCCTTGTAGGCGGTGATGCGCAGCCGCGAGCCTGTCATGTAGCTCTGAGGGATGAAGGCGGGCAGCTTCCCGGCGTCCTTTTTGTACAGGGCCTCGCTGGTACAGAGAAAATCGCAGTGGAAGGCCACCTCCACACGCAGCCCCGGGTCGGTGCCTTTTACCCGGGCCACGGCGCGCTTGAGCATCTGGCAATAGAGGTCGAAGCCGAGGTTGAAAATGTGGCCGCTCTGCTGCGTCCCGAGCAGGTTGCCAGCGCCGCGAATTTCCAGGTCGCGCATGGCGATCTTCAGGCCCGCGCCCAGGCTGGAGTATTGCTTGATGGCGTTGATCCGCTTCCGCGCATCCCCCGTGGTCAGCAGGTTCTGCGGCAGCATGAGGTAGGCGTAGGCCTTGTGCCCGGCGCGACCCACACGGCCGCGCAGCTGGTAGAGGTCGGCCAGGCCGAAGCGGTCCGCGCGGTCGATAATGATCGTGTTCGCGTTCGGAATGTCGATACCGCTTTCAATGATGGTGGTGCAGACAAAGACGTCCACGTCTCCGTTCACAAAACTCTGCATGGCCATCTCCAGCTGGTCCTCGTCCATCTGCCCGTGGCCGATCCCGATCCTGGCGCCGGGCACCAGGTCGCGCAGGCGCTCGGCCACTTTTTCGATGTCCCCCACCCGGTTGTGCAGGAAGTAAACCTGGCCACCACGTTTGATTTCCTTCGCCACGGCATCGCGGATGATGCGCTCGTCGTGCGCGCAGATGTGGGTCTGCACGGGGCGGCGGTTCGGCGGCGCGGTCTCGATGGTGCTCATGTCCCGCGCCCCCATCAGCGCCATGTAAAGTGTGCGCGGGATGGGCGTGGCGCTCAGCGTCAGCACGTCCACCATGCGGAAAAGCTGCTTGAACCTCTCCTTGTGCGCCACGCCGAAGCGCTGCTCCTCGTCGATGATGACGAGCCCCAGATTTTTGTACAGCACGTCTTTTGAGATGACCCGGTGCGTGCCCACCACGATGTCCACCGAACCGTCAGCCAGCCCGCGCGTGGTTTCCTTCTGCTCCTTCGCCGTGCGGAAGCGGCTCAGCAGCTCGATCTTCACGGGATAGTCGGACATGCGCTCACGCAGCGTGTTCCAGTGCTGCTGGGCCAGCACCGTGGTGGGTGCCAGCAGGGCCACCTGCCGCCCGCCCATCACCGCCTTGAACGCCGCGCGGATCGCCACCTCGGTTTTGCCAAAGCCCACGTCCCCGCAAATGAGCCGGTCCATCGGCCGCGCGGACTCCATGTCGTGCTTGCTCGCCTCGATGGCCCGCAGCTGGTCCGGCGTCTCGGTAAAAATAAAACTGTTCTCGAATTCCCACTGCCACTTCCCGTCCGCAGGGTGCGCGGTGCCGGTGCGGGTCTCGCGCTCCGCCTGCACGGAGAGCAGCTTCGCCGCGTAGTCGAGGATGGACTTTTCCGCCGCCTTCCGGTTCTTCGACCACTTTTCATCGCCCAGCTTGCTCAGGTCCGGCGTCTTTTTTCCAGCGCCCACGTAGCGGGAGACCAGGTGCGCCTGGTCGAGGTCCACGTAGAGCTTCGCCTGGTCCTGAAACTCGAGGACGAGCACCTCCGTGTCCGTGTCCTTCTGCCGGATGAGGCCGCGGTATTTGGCGATTCCGAAATCATTGTGGACGACCATGTCGCCCTCCTCGATCTCGCGCAGCTCCGCCCCCTTTCTCCGCCCAGCCTCGCGCCGCTCGTTCTGGAAAAGCCGCCGCGCCCGCGCGTGCTGGTAGCGGCCGAACAGCTCCGCATCACTCAGCACCGCCAGCTTCGCCGCCGGGATGGTGAATCCGTGGTTCAACTGGCCCAGGTGCGTCTCCAGCCCCTTCACCTCGGGCAGCAGCTCGCGGAACCGCTCCGCCTCGCCCTCGGTGTTGAAAAACATCAGCACCTTCCACCCCTCCGCAGCCCAGTCATCCAGCTGCTTCACAAAGGCCGTCCGCTTCGCCTGCTGGAGGATGAAATCCCCCGCCCCAAATCCGCCCAGCGGGTGCTCGAAACACGCCGTGCCAAAGTCCTCCACCGCCGCCGCCTCCCGCGTCCCGCTCAGAATGTGAACCTGCGCGTCGGCATTTTCCGGCAGCTCCACCGCGATGACCAGATCCCCTTTTCTGATGTAGTCACGCAGTTTTCCGTGCTGCTCCCGCCCGCCCCGGTCCAGCAGCAGCACGCACTCGGAGAGCACCTCCACGCTCGTCTGCGAGTTCACGTCGAAGGTCCGCATCGAGTCGATCTCCACGTCCCAGAATTCGATCCGCACCGGCGCCGAACTCTGCCAGGAAAACACATCCACGATGCCCCCGCGCACGGCGAACTGCCCGCGCTCCGCCACCACCTGCACCTGGTCGAACCCGGCCTCTCCCAGCCGGTCGATCAGCTCATCCATCTTCAGCGTCCCGCCCTTTTTCAGCCGGACTTCATTCAGCCGAAGCGCCTTTGGCGGCGGCACATCCTCGTCCAGGCTGTCCGCCACCAGGACCACGCTCTGCGCCCCGTCCTCCTGCTGCAGCACGTGCAGCAGCCCCAGCCGCTCCGCCACCATCTCGGGATCGGGCAGCATCTCCTCCACAAATGCCGGAGCCTCGAACTGCGGAAAAAACAGCCCGCCCGGAGCCCAGACCGACAGGTCGTTAAAAAGGTTCTCCTGCTCCCGCAGCCCCGCCGTCAGCACCCAGACCCGCCCCTTCGTGTGCCGCCCCGCCACCAGCGCCGTCACGAACGCCTGCGCCGGCCCGTCCACATGCTCGAACACCGCCGGCTTCCCCTTCAGCGCCGCAGAAAATGGACGCAACCCCGCCACCCACGCCGGCCATTCACCGGGTGGTCTGACGCCTGGCTCTGCCGCACGAACGCGCTTCACTGGAGCCGCAGTGTGGCATGGAATTGGGGCGTGTGCATCTGGTGGAAAAAGAAACGCCCGCCACCTCTGCTATTCAGGCCGCTTTACTTTCCCCCACCCCACGATATTCTGACGACAGGATCAACCACCCGTCATGCGCCACAGCAGAGCATCTTTATCATGAGAATCGAATGGATAGAAGTCGAAAACTTCAAGGGTTTCGACAAGCGCCGCTTCGAGTTCGACGAGCACTTCACCCTCTTCGTCGGCGAGAACGGATCGGGGAAGACGAGCTTGGTGGAGGCCGTAGCGTTTGTTGTGCAGTCTTTTCTGGCAACGATGGGCGCGGGGGGGGGGAGCCCACAAATGGCTGGGCTGTTTAGGATGGCCGGCCACATGACAGGCTCGACGGCAATAGCCGAGCCCAGACTTCCTCTCCGGCTCAAGGCCTCGATCTGCGCGAGCGGGGAAGTTCACGAGGCCTCCTTTTCCTGCCCCAATTCAGCCGACAGTACGTCAAATCACGCTTGGAGCGAGTTCTGTTACAAGTGGCATCAGGCGGCCGTGCCTTTTATGCAGTCGCTCGCAAAGCTGAGTGACGTCCTCCCCGTTTTCACCTCCTACCCAGCGAAACGTTCCTCCACAAGTGGAAGTCGGCCTGATTTCAACAACATCATGGGAGCCAAACCCCAGAGATTTGGAGGCTACTTGGGGTGGAGCTGGTCGGAGGGGGTCGCAACCTCCTTCACAGAATGGCTTGCCCGCCACGAAGCGATTGGCCGTGAAGACCAGTCTGACTCGGCGCTCTTTACCTCGACCAAGGCCGCCATAATGGCAGCCTGTCCCGGCATGAAGAACATCCGATTTTCCGTCAAACGAGGCGAGCCCGTGATCGAGTGGGAGAACGGGGACATGGTCGGATTTTCGCTCCTGTCGGACGGGCAGAAATCCATTCTTACGATGGTGGCAGACATTGCGCGGCGTGCAGCCATGCTGAATCCCGACCTGGAAAATCCGGTGGCAGAAACTCCCGGCGTGGTCGTCATTGACGAGATCGACCTCCATTTGCATCCACGCTGGCAGCGGCGGATCATGGCGGACTTGCGGCGGGTATTTCCAAAAATTCAATTCATCGCCACCACGCACTCGCCCATCATTATCAGCGCGGCAAAGGATGCCCTCGTGGTAAGACTCGACCCAACCGGGGCGACTGTGCTGGGGCAGGCTTACGGTCTGGATGTGAACTGGGTCGTGGATGAGCTTCAGGGCGGTGATTCCCAAAGCCCCGAAGTGAAAGCGCTGGTGATGAAGGCTGATGAACTGATCGACGAAGGCCAGATGGATGAAGCGCAAAAGATTGTCGAGCAGCTGAGGGACATCCAGCAAGGCTGCTCGACCGACACCGTGCGGCTAGAGGCCACGATCAACAACATCATTGCCCTCGCCCATGCGGAAGATTGAGAAGCGGCCCGAACCTGAGGTGTTGACACGCTGGAGGGCCTCAAACGCAGGAAGCCCCAATTTCCACTACCGCGAGCTGACAGAGAGATCAGCGGTGATCGAATCGCTTCTCCACGAGCAGGGCCGGATCTGCGCCTATACCGGCCAGCGGATCGGCCCAGCGAGCGCCCACATTGAGCACATCAATCCCCAGGCGCACTGCAGCGATGCTGAATCGGTGGACTATCAAAACATGGTCGCCTGCTTTCCTGGGCCCAACAAACCGTCGCCCGGCTACGGAGCCGTGTTCAAGGCAAGCTGGCCGTCGCCTGAGCAACGCGCTCTTTTCGTCTCCCCGCTCACCGCAGGATGCGAGGCACGATTCCGGTTTGACTACAAAGGCCAGATTTCAGCGGCCAATGCGTCCGACGCCGCAGCAATCGAGACGATCCGCAAGCTGAATCTCGCGGACTCCTCGCTGGCAAAGTTGCGAAGGGAGGCCGTGCAACCATTGAAGCGACTCAAAATCAAAGAAGCCCAGCAACGGCTTAAATCTCTCGCCGCCGAAGGCGAACGGATGACCGAGTTTTGTTTCGTGGTGAAGCAGGCGCTGGAGAAGCACATCCGAACATTGCACCGCATCCGCGCTTCAAAAAGCTGACCTCACACCCCCGGAAATTTCCCCTCCGCATCAAACACCGCGCGCAGCCTTTCCGGCACGGCGGGCCAGGGGCCGAGGCAGGGGGACGGGCCTTCGAGGGCGAGGCCGGGGAGGGCGTGGCGGTGGAGGATTTCGCCCAGCACGGGGCCGGGGGCGATCCAGGCGAGATTGCCGGCCACGCTGTAGCGGCGGTCGAGTCCGGCTTTGGCCAGGTCGGCATCGAGGGCTGGGATGACGCCCGCCGTCACGGGCACTTTCACCCATTTCAGCAGCTGGAGGGCATCCCACTCCGTGCCGGAGACGGCTTCGACAGCGGCGGAGGCGGCCTCGCGCCGGAGCCGGTCCAGTCTGGGCTGGAGCGTGCCTTCGTCACCGGCCAGGCGGATGAGCAGGCGGCCGTCGGGGAAAAAATCGAGCGCATCCAAATCATGCACGCTGCGGGCGAGGCGGCAGGCGAGATCCAGCGCGGCGGCGAGAGAGCCCGCAGCCAGCGTGGCCGAGAGGCGGCTTTGCGGAGCGGGGAAAACTTTAAAGGTCAGCTCGGTCAGGATCGCCAGGCGGCCGAGCGATCCGGCGAGAAGCTTTGGGTAGTCAAATCCGGCCGCGTTTTTCACCACCTTCCCGCCGCCGTGGTGCAGGCTGCCGTCGGGCAGGAGAAACTCCACACCAAGGATGAAATCCCGCAGGCCGCCGAAGCGGAGACGGCCCGGACCATTGAGCCCGGCCGCCACGGTGCCGCCGAGCGTGGCCCCGGCCGCGGCCAGCGGCGGATCCCACGGCAGGTACTGGCCGTGGGCGGCCAGCGCCTCCTGGATTTCGCGCAGCGGCGTGCCCGCGCGCGCGGTGAAGGTGAACTCCCCCGGCTCATACTCCACGATGCCGCGGTGCGCTGTGAGGTCCACGAGCACCACGTCCTCCGGCACGGCGGTGAGCGCGGGCTTCGTCCGGGCGCCGGTGGGCAGCACGCGCCTGGACTGGCGCAGGAGGTCTTGCAGGGCGGGGATCATTCTCGGGACAGGATTCCTTGTTTCTCCAGCGGGTGCAGGCCGTACAGCCGCAGCGACGGGGCTTCACCCTCTGGAAACATCTTCCCGGGGTTGGCGATTTCATTCGGGTCAAAGGCGCGGCGCGTGCGCTTCATCAGCTCCATGTCCGCAGGCGCGAAGAGCTGCGGCATGAAGGCGCGTTTCTCCAGCCCCACCCCGTGCTCGCCGGTGATGGAGCCGCCCATCTCGATGCACATGGTCAGGATCTCCCCCGCCAGCTCTTCAGCCCGCTCCAGTTCGCCCTCGGCGCGCCCATCGTAGAGGATGAGCGGATGCAGATTGCCGTCACCGGCGTGAAAGACATTCGCACAGCGCAGCCCATGCTGGCGGGAGAGTTCGCCGATCCGCCGCAGAGCCTCGCCAAGACGGCTGCGCGGCACCACACCATCCTGCACGATGAAGTCCGGACTCAGCCGCCCCACGGCGGAAAAAGCGCTCTTCCTCCCCTTCCAAATCATGAGCCGGTCGTCCGCATCCCGCGCCACGCGGTGCTCCAGCGAGCCTGAGCGCGCGATGATTTCCGCCAGCTTCCGCTTTTCACTCTCCACCTGCTCCGCCGGGCCCTCCAGCTCCACGATGAGCACGCTGGCCGCGTCCTTCGGGTAGCCGCAGTGGACTGCTGCCTCCGCCGCATCGATGGCCAGCCGGTCCATGATCTCCAGCGCCCCGGGCAGCATCCCTTCCGCAATGACCGCGCTCACCGCCTCGCCCGCGCGCTCCGGCGAGTCGTAGCCGGCCAGCAGCGTGTGAAAAACCTCCGCCCTCGGGATGAGCCGCAGCGTCACCTCCAGCGCGATGCCGAAGAGTCCCTCCGACCCGCAGAAGAGTCCCGTCAGGTCCGGCCCCACCATTTCCAGGCTCTCTCCGCCCCAGTCCAGCACCTGGCCGTCCGCCAGCACCACCTTCAGCCCCAAGATGTGGTTGGCCGTCATCCCGTATTTTAAACAATGAGCCCCGCCCGAGTTGAACGCCACATTTCCGCCGATCGTGCAGATCTGCTGGCTGCTCGGGTCCGGCGCGAAGTGCAGGCCGTAAGGGTGCGCCGCCTTCGTCACCGCCAGATTAATGCACCCCGGCTCCACCACCGCCACACGGGCCACCGGGTCCAGCTTCAGGATGCGGTTCAGCTGGTTCAGGGAAATGACCAGCCCGTTTTCCACCGGCACGCTGCCGCCGCTCAGGCTCGTCCCGCTGCCCCGCGCGGTGAAGGGCACGCCCTCCCGCACGCAGAGCCGCACCGTTTCCACCACCTCATCCGCCGTCACCGGCAGCACCACCGCCCGCGGCCTCACGGCAAAGGCGGTCACCCCGTCACTCTCGTACGCGCTCAACTCCGCCGGGGCCAGCAGCAGCCGGTCCGGCGGGTAAAGGGACTTCAGGGCGGAGAGAAACGACATCGGCCCACTCGTTAATGGAGGCCTGGCGGAAATTCCAGTTTTCTCCGCGCAATCCCGCGCCAAACTTCGCCCCACCATGAAAACCCTGACCATTTCCCTCCTCCTGGCCTTCGCCGCCATCCTGCCCACCACCCACGCCGCAGATCCCGTGAAAGAAAAATCCCTGAAACACGTCGTCTCCTTCAAATTCAAAAAGGAAGCCACCCCGGAACAGATCAAAAAAGTCGAAGTCGCCTTCGCCGCACTGAAGGGGAAAATCTCCGTCATCGCCGGGCTCGACTGGGGCACCAACAACAGCCCCGAGGGCCTGAACAAGGGCTTCACCCACTGCTGGGTCGTCACCTTCAAGACCGAAAAAGACCGCGACGCCTACCTCGTCCACCCCGAGCACAAGGCCTTCGTCGACATCCTGAAGCCCGTTCTCGACGAGCCGTTCGTCATCGACTTCTGGACGAAGGAATAAGCTCCAGTCGCCGAACACTCATCGCAGCCCCGCGGCCTCAGCAAGACCTTTCCGCGCCACGGGCATCAGCCGCAAGGTGGTAGAGCTGGCATTCTCCAGAATGCCCTGCCAGAGTGCCCTTGCCCCCTGTACATCGAAAGGAAAAAAATCAACCAATTACAGAATGCCTTAACCAATTCATTACGAGCGATTAAATCTGCATAAGGCTGCAAACCCTGCCACAAAACCACCGCTAATTTCATTCGACATGCAAAACTTTTCGGTACACACAGGAAGATTCTGGTGAAATATGTAGGCATGAATGCTCACGCATCACTCACGAACTACCTATCAAGGACACACCAACCAGTAACTTACGTCGCCAAAGCATCCCATCTTGACGTGGGGAAGCTCCGGCGTTTTATAGGCAACGAAGGCACCTTGACGCCGAAAGAAATTTCCAGATTGCAAAATTTCTTAGCAACCGGAGATCCCGTCTGGAAGGCACGACTTGTGCGGTTAGGCATTCCGGCTGCTGGACTAGGGTGGATTGCATGTACCACAACTTTTCAAGAGGTAGTCAAAAGCCTTCTACGGCAATTTCTCCACTGAAATTCAGCCAATCCCGAACGCGTCTGAGAACTACAGCAGCCCTGCCTCAAAACAGTGGACAGATCCCACCACCCCGTGCAAAACTCGCCCCATGATCAAGACGCCCACCCTTTGTCTTTCCCTGGCTCTCGCCCTGACCAGCCCGGCCGAAAACTGGCCCTGCTTCCGGGGCCCCAGCCGCCAGGGACAATCCACTGAAACCGGGCTCCCGCAGACCTGGAGCACCACGGACAAGGTGAAGTGGAAGACCTCGATCCCCGGCCAGGCGTGGTCCTCCCCCATCGTCTGGGAGGGGCGGATTTTCCTGACCACTGCGGAAGACGGCGGCCAGTCCTGCCGTGTTCTTTGCCTGGACGCGGCCACTGGTGCCATCCAGTGGAACAAGGAGGTCTTTCGCCAGGAAACCCTGCGCAAGGAGGACCGGAACACGTACGCCACACCCACACCAGTCACGGACGGCAAACTTGTCTACGCGGTCTTTGGTTCGGGGAGTGTTGCCGCCGTCGACTTCCAGGGAAATACGGTCTGGAGCTTTCGCGACTTCAAGTTTTACAGCCGCCACGGGCTCGGCGCCTCCCCTGTGCTGGAGGACGGGCTGCTCGTCATGCCGTGGGACTGGAGCACGAACCCCGCCGTCGAGGGGGCGGAAAAAGAGCGCGTCGGCTGGCAGCTGCCATGGGACCGCTCGTGGGTTTTCGCCCTCGACGCCGCCACGGGAAAGCTGAGGTGGAAAACCGGCCGCGGCCAGTCCCGCATCGGCCACGTCACACCGCTGGTCTGGGCGGATGGCGGAGGCAGGAAACAAGTCATCAGCAGCGCCGGGGACGTCGTCCAGGGCTTCGACCTCCAGTCGGGTGAGCGGCTCTGGAGCGCGGCGAATCCCGGCGAGGGCGTCTCCCCCTCGGGCATCCTCGCAGACGGCCTCGCCATCCAGCCAAACGGCTTTCAGGGTGCGGAATCCGTTCGCGCCTTTAAAATAGCCGGGGCGAAAGGCGATGTCGGCCAGGCCACCATGGCCTGGGAGCAGACAAAAAACCCGTCCAAAATCCCCTCCATGGTTTACGCCCCGCCGCACGTCCTCTCGGTGACGGAGAGCGGGCTCGCCTGGTGCGCCGTCGCCGCCACGGGCGAGGTGCTCTGGCGCGAACGCCTCGGCGGCACCTTCTCAGCCTCCCCCATCCTCGCCGAAGGCCGCCTCTACGCCACGGCGGACGACGGACTCACCTCGGTCCTCACAGCCGGGCCCAAATTCGAAGTCCTGTCCAAAAATCCCCTCAACGAAAAAGTCCAGGCCTCCGCCGCCGTCTCGGGAGGCAAAATCTACATCCGCGGCGAGACTCACCTCTGGTGCCTGGGAAATTAAGGCCGGGTCAGAGCATCCATCCTCTCTGGCGCGCCCCCCTCCGCCGCGCCTCACTCCCGGCTCAAAATCATGAACCTTTCCCCTTCCTCCCTGCGCTCGGCCATTCGGCCTCTCCGCTTTATTTTCTGGGGCGGGCTCATCTGCCTTTTTGACTTCACCCTGAGCGAAACGAAAAACGGCCGGGGCCTGAAGGTCGACATCTTCAACGACCTCGCCGGCATGCTGATGATCACGTGGGCCGTGTTTCAGCCGGCCAGTATCCCGGTGAACGGACTTTACCGGAAGGCCATGTTCTTCGTGCAGGTGGTGTCTGTGTTGGGATGCCTGGATGCCCTCCATGCCCATTTCATCTATAGAGTCCCCGCCTTTCTCTCGTTTTGCCATGCCCTCGTGAACCTCGCCAGCCTCGCCGCCACCGTCGTCTTCTGCCTGTCCATGCGGACGCTCAGCCTCGCGGCTGGCCTTCGTCATTCCGGGGCCAGCTGGGGAAAAACCACCGGGCTTTTCGTTTTCATCCACGTCATTCCGCTCGGGCTCGTCTACTCCGCAGGCCTGGTCGCGATCCTGATTGGAGAAAAATTCTACTTCAATCTCGGCGTGGCCGGCCTGCTTCTGCTGCCGGTTTTTGCCGCGCCTCTCGTCCACCTCTTCATTTCCACCAGCCGCATGAAGGAGGAGGCAAAGGTCAGCCTGGCTCAGCTGGAGGAACGTCCGGCCTGACCACCGGCAGCTCCGGTGTCCGGCGTGGCTTCATCCTCCGCAGCGAAGGTGCCGGAGCCCACCAGCCGCTCGAAAATGGGCGATGCCATCAGCGTTGTGATCACCGCCATGATGACGAGCGTCGCGAAGAGGCCTTCGCTGATGATTCCGCGATTCAGGCCGATATTGATAATGATCAACTCCATCAACCCGCGTGCATTCATCAGCACGCCAATGCCCAGCGCCTCCTTGTTTGAGATGCCCGTGGCCCGCGCCGCCAGCCAGCAGGCCACCCCCTTGCCCAGAATCGCCGCCACCAGCACCGCGCCGCACATCAGCCAGAGGAAACCTGAGTTGAGCAGGCCGATCTTTGTGTTCAACCCTGAGTAAGTGAAAAAGAGCGGCAGCAGAAGCGCCACCGCCAGCGGCTGAATGCGGGCGATCAGGTCGCGGGAGACAAAGCCGCGCGGCATCGCCGCCCCCATGACAAACGCACCAAACACCGCGTGCAGGCCGATCAAGTCCGTAAACCACGCCCCCAGCGACATCAGCGCCAGCGCCACCACCAGGCCGGCTTCCGAGAGCACGCCATCCGCGCCCAGCCAGTGCTGCAGCCTGGCCAGCACTGGCCTCACCACCAGCAGCGCCAGCGCCACATACCCAGCGCCGCCGCCAATGTTCACCCAAGCGTGAGCCGCATTGTTGTCGAAGCTCGCCAGCACCACCGCCAGCAGACACCACGCCATCGCGTCATCGATGGCGCCAGCCCCAAGCGCCACCGTCCCCATCGTGGTCCCGGCCAGCTTTTTGAAATGAATGATGCGGGCCAGCATCGGAAACGCCGTGATGCACATCGACGCCCCCAGAAAGAGCATTGCCACCATCAGGCTCGTTTTTTCGGGAAACAGCTTCGTGTGGTGAAAGAACACCCACCCCAGCCCCGCGCCCAGCAGGAACGGCGCCGCCATCCCGGCCAGAGAAACCGCGATGGAGCTTTTCAGCCGCTTCTGGACGATGTCCATCCGGAACTCAAGACCGACGATGAACATGTACAGCGCCAGCCCGAGCTGGGAGGCGGGAAAAAGGTAGCTCTGCGTGTCGCGCAGCTTCTCCGTCTTGTCCCACGGGAACAGCCACGCCTGCCACTGAGGCGCCAGCAGCCCAAAAAGCGACGGCCCCAGCAGCACCCCGGCTATCATTTCCGCCACCACCTGCGGCTGGCCGAAACGCTTCGCCACCGCCCCGACCAGGCGGCAGAAGAGCAGGATCACGGCGATCTGGAGAAAGAAGTGAACAGCAAGTTCGATGTTTTTCATTCGTCCGCCTTCATAGACCCGGATTCTCCAAACAAAAAATACACATTTGGCATCGGTTTCATGCCGGATCGCGATGGGTGGCCCAGGGTGCTTGCCACCACGGCGGTCAGATTTCCGCACGTTGTCGCAATTATCCTGTAATTACATTTTACTTGCATCAACCTCCTCTCGCTGCCATCAATGGGCGTGGGCATTTCTCTTCAGAGAGACCGCTCCACCGGTTTCCGGGCGGTGGCGGCGTTCTTGCTGGTGCAGCTGCTGCTGGCCTGGGTGCTGGCCGCAGCCCCGGCGCTGCACCACCTCGTGCACGATGACTGCGACCACGAGGATCACGAGTGCATTGTCACACATCTGCTCCATGGCGACATCAGCGACGGCCTGCCCGCGCCCCTCATTCAGCCGGCTCCCGTTGCCGTCGCCATCGGGCAGGCGGCTTCGCTGAAACCCGGAGTCCCGTTTCTTTCGCCGCTCTTCCTGGACGACGGAGTGCTCGTCCATGGCCCGCCCGTGCTGGGCTGCTAGGTCCATCATGCCTCGCGCAAAGCTCTTCCCCTGCCCGCCCGGGCAAAAAGGCAGCCACGCGCCCTGCCATGCCAGTTCCCGCCATCGTGCCGGGAGGCTGCTGCCTGATTCGTTTTCACACTCCACCTTTTCTTCAGATGAATTTTCGCCTTCCTTTTGCCTCGCCGTCCCTTTTTCTGCTCATCATAACGGCCACCCGTGCTGACGAGCCCGCTTCGGCTCCCCTGCTGACGCTCGCCCCGGTAGTCGTCACCGCCAGCCCGCTGGGGCGCACACTCTTTGAGCAGGCGCAGCCAGTTTCCGTGCTGGACGGGGAGAAGCTCCGCCTCGCCCTGGAGCCCACGCTGGGCGAGACGCTCTCAAAAACACCCGGCGTGCGCTCCAGCTGCTTCGGGCCCGGCGCCAGCCGCCCGGTCATTCGTGGTCTGGATGCAGACCGCATCCGCATTCTGCAAAATGGCGTGAACACCATCGACGCCTCCTCCACCAGCGCAGACCATGCCGTCAGCTTTGACCCGGTCAGTGTGGACAGCATCGAGGTCGTTCGCGGCCCCGCCACACTGCTCTATGGGGCAAATGCCATCGGCGGCGTGGTCAATGTGATCGACAACCGCATCCCGGACGAGCGCATCGACGTCCCCGTCCGCGGCAGCGTCGGCACCCGCTACAGCTCGGCGGACAGCGGATTCGCCGGTGATGCCGTGCTGGAAGGCGGCGCGGGAGGATTCGCCTGGCACCTCGAGGGCAGCCGGCGCGAAACGGATGACCTGCGCGTTCCCGGCCACGCCCGCTCCGCACGCCTGCGGGCGCGTCAGCCGCTGGAGGACGGGGCACGCGAAGAATCAGGCCGCCTCGCGAACACCGCCATGGACACCCGCGGCTTCTCCGCAGGCGGCTCCTTCATCTGGGACAGCGGCTACGCGGGAGCCGCCTTCTCCGGGTTCGACACAGACTACGGCTCCGCTGCGGAAAAGGAGGTCACCATCGACCTGCGCCAGCGCCGGTGGGACCTGCAGGGGGCCTTCAACACGCCAGCCGGCGGCATCAAGTCCGTCAATTACCGCTTCGCCCTTTCCGACTACCAGCACACCGAATTCGAAGGGGCCCAGCCTGGCACGACCTTTACCAACGACGGCTGGGACGGGCGCGTCGAGGTCGCTCACGAAAAAATCGGGCCCATCGAGGGTGCCTTGGGCCTCCAGGCCGGGCGCAGTGACTTCGCCGCACTCGGCGAAGAAAAGTTCCTTCCCCGCGTGCTCACAGAGTCACGCTCAGTCTTCCTGTTTGAGGAGCTGTCCCTCACGGATTCCTTGAAGCTCCAGGGCGGCATCCGCTACGACCACATCACGCTCGACGCAGATGCCGATCCCGCCTTTGGTCCGGCCCGCAGCCGCACCTTCGACGATGTCAGCGGCTCGCTTGGCTTCGTATACTCGCTGGGCGCTGACTGGTCACTGGCCCTGTCCGCATCCTTCTCCCAGCGCGCCCCCACTGGTCAGGAACTCTTCGCCCGCGGCCCGCACATCGCCACCGGCGTCTACGAAATCGGAGACGATTCCCTCTCCGCCGAGCAGGCCCTGGGCTTTGATCTCTCCCTGCGCAAACGCACCGGCCGCCTCACGGGCTCTGCCACCGTTTACTACAATCGCTTCCCCCACTTCATCGGCCAGTTTCCCACCGGAGCAGTCCACGCGGAGGAGGACGAATCATTCCCCGTCTTTGCCTACCGCGACACTGAAGCCGAGTTCTACGGCGGCGAAATCGAGGCCACCCTCCACCTGCTGCAGCCCGCATCCACCGGGGACACCCTTGATCTCGAACTCAAGGCAGATGTCGTTCATGCCCGGGACATCAACACCGGCGCTCCCCTGCCCCGCATCTCGCCATTCCACGCCAGCGCGGCTCTGGATTTCCGCCACGGCCCCGCTGGTGCCAGGCTGGAGGGCGTCTACTCCGCCCGCCAGGACAGGGTGGCGGACGGGGAGCTGCCTACGGACGGCTACTTTCTGCTCAACGCCGCGCTCACCTGCACCATCCACACCGGGTCCATCACCACGGACATCTACCTGAAAGGCGTCAACCTCACCAATGAAGAGGCGCGCGAGCACACCTCGTTCCTGAAAGACATCGCCCCCCTCGGGGGACGGGGCATCATCGCCGGCGTGAAGCTCACCTTTTGATGCTCCATCATCCGTCCACTGCGGCCGTGGTGGTCGCCCTCCTTCTGCACGCAGCTCTGTTCGCCATTCCGGCGGTGCGGCACTCCGCCGCGCCGCCGCAGGCCCTCCATGCAGTGGCCATGGATCTGCGGCTCGAACCGGAACACGCACCCGCGCACCCGCCACCCGAACCACAGAAACCCGAAGAGCCGCCGCCACCTCCACAGACAGAGCAGCCCGAGAATCCGCCACCTCCACCTGCGCAGCCCGCCGCGCCAGTGCCGCCGCCGCAGCAGCAGCCTTCACCGGCACCGGCACCGGTCGCGCCCGCGCCTGCCCGGCCCAAACCAGCCGACCAGCCGCCAGTCCGGGAAAAAGCAGCCCGCCCCTCCCCCTCCGTCCCTGCCTTGCCAGCCGCCCGGCCAGCGCCCGCGCCCCAACCGGCCGCCACGCCTGGCTACCAGACCGCGTCCGCACCCGCTCCCCTGCGCCAGCCGTCCCCCGCCTACCCTTCGGAATGCAGACGCCTCAAGCAGTCAGGCACCGTGATGCTGATCCTCTTCATCAATGAATCCGGCACCGTGGACCGCGCCGAAGTGTCGCGCAGCTCGGGGTTTGCCGCCCTCGATGCCGCCGCCGTCTCCGCCGTCAAGAGGTGGACCTTCCTCCCACCCGTCATCAACGGGCATCCGGCAAAATCACGCGCTCAGGTGCCCTGCACCTTCTCGCTCAAGTAGCCCGGCAATCCAAGCTGGCTTTTACTCCACCACGGGGCGCACTCCGCCGTGGCGGATGTCATACGCGCTCTCGGCGTAAACCACGTCCTCCGCGATGTTGACGGCGTGATCGCCCACCCGCTCAAGGAAGCGGACAATGAACATCAGATCCACATAGTCCTTGATGTGCCCGATGTCCTCCTCGGTCCGCTTGATCATGCGCTTGATGAATTCTGCGTGCGAATCATCCAGCTCCTGGTCGCGCTCTTCAATGGCGAGCGCCGACTTGAGATCTCCGTCGTTGAAGGCGCGCACCGCGTCGCGCACCATCGCAGCAGAAAGTTCGAAAATGGTCTGTACCATCTGCGTCTCGGTGATCGCCGAGTTGGCGTTCATCTTCCGGGCGCGGCGGGCGATGTTCACCGCCTCGTCCGAAATGCGCTCCAGCTGCTGGCCAACCTTCATGCTGGCAAGCACACGGCGAAGGTCCGCCCCCATCGGGCTGAACTTCATGATCACCTCCAGCCCGTCGCGGTCCACCTGCACCTCCAGCCGGTCCACTTCATCATCATCGGCGACGACCTGGTTGCACAGTTCATTGCTGCGCTCAAGCAGGCCGCGAACCGCAAAACCCAGATTTTGCTGGGCCTGGCTGGCCATGGTCATGACGTCGTGCTTGAGGCGGTTGAGAGCATCGTCAAAGGCGTGGAGATGGTGGGGCATGGTGGTAAATGGATTCGAGAATTGGAGTAGAAGGTGCTGGGGACGGGGACATGCAGAAGCGGCCCGGGTTTAACCGTAGCGCCCTTCGATGTACATCGCCGTCTTTTGGTGCTTCGGACGGAAAAAGACGTCCATGGTCGGCCCGTGCTCGATGAGTTCGCCCATGAGCATGAAAATGCACTCGTCTGAGGAGCGGCGCGCCTGTGCCATGTTGTGCGTCACCATCACAATGGTAAACTTTGACTTCAGCTCGCCAATGAGTGTTTCGATCCGTTCGATGCCCGCCGCGTCCAGCGCAGAGCAGGGCTCGTCCATGAGAATGATCCGCGGTTTCAGCGGCAGGAGCCGGGCGATGCAGAGCTTCTGCTGCTGCTCCAGAGTCAGCCCGGTGGCCTTGCGGTTGAGGTCGTCCTTCACATCCTCCCAAAGAAAGACTTCGCGCAGGGCACTCTCCACCATGGCGTCCATGTCCGCCCGGCTGATCTCCCCGGATGGCGTGTGCGAGCGCAGCCCGAAGACGATGTTTTCGTAAATGGAAATCGGCAGGGGATTCGGCCGCTGGAACACCATGCCCACATTCTTGCGGAGGGATGCGACGGAGACATCCTCATCCAGAATGTTTTTTCCGAGGATGGTGATGTTCCCCTTCGTGGTCACATTCCCGTAGCGCTCGTTGATCCGGTTGAAGGAGCGCAGGAGGGTCGTCTTGCCACAACCGGACGGCCCGATCAGGGAGGTGATGATCCCGGGTTTGATCTCCACGTTCAGCCCGTGCAGGGCCTGAAAGGTTCCATACCAGAGGCTGAAATCCTTCACGCTGATGCTGCTCGGCTCAACTGCCGCGGCAGCGGCTTCTTTTGCTGGGTGGGCTGACATGGTTTAACCGAACTCTCCGTTGAGGTAGCGCCCGGTGATTTCCCGTTTCGGCGCGTTGAACATCTGGTCTGTCGTGCCCCACTCCACGAGTTCAGAGGCGTTTAAAAAGGCCACCTGGTCCGCCATCCGGCGGGCCTGCTGGGTCAGGTTCGTCACGAGGATGACGGTCATCTGCGCCTTCAGCCCCATCAGGACCTCCTCGATCTTCATGGTCGTCACAGGATCGATGGCGATGGAAAATTCATCCAGGCACAGGATCTCCGGCTGCAGAGAAAGTGCGCGTGCCAGGGTCAGGCGCTGCTGCTGACCGCCCGAGAGACGGGTGCCGAGCAAGTCCATCCGGTCCTTCACCTCGTCCCACAGAACTGCCTGCCGCAGGCAGCGCTCGACAAGTTCGTCCAGCTGCCCCTTGTCGTGAATGCCCATCCGCCTCGGAGCGTAGGCCACATTTTCATAAACCGTCAGAGGAAGCCCCACCGGCAACGGAAAGACCATGCCCACCCGACGGCGCAGCGCGTTCACGTTTTTCATTTTGCGAACATCATCCCCGCCAAGTAGGATATCCCCCTCCACCTTCGCGGAGTCGATGAAATCAATCGTCCGGTTGATCGTTTTCAGCAGGGTGCTCTTCCCGCTGTTGGCCGGGCCTACGATGGCGAAGACGGAGTGGCGCGTTGCGGCCATGGAGATGCCGTCCAGCGCCTTTTTGGCGCCGTAGCGGACTGTCACATCGCGGAATTCCAGATGGTTGGGCATGATCCGATTTGAATGAGTGATGACCTCGTCCGCCACAGCAGGCACGGCGAGGAGTGGTGAAAATGGAGCAGCAGGAGACACGGTGGCAAATGGTTTCCAGAGTTACCAGCGTTTACGGCGGCGCAGCCACACACGAACGCCCACCGCCAGGCTGTTGATCGCGAGGATCAACACCAGAAGAACGAGAGCGCTGCCAAATTTATTTTCGACAGGCATGTTCGGCACGTCACGGGAGATGGTGTTCAGATGCATGGCCATGGCCATAAAATCATCGCCCAAGTGGTAGGGCAGCCAGCGCTCGATGCCCTCGGTTTCGAGCGGCTTGAAACCCACCGCGCCGGTGAGCATGATCGGGGCCGTCTCTCCCGCAGCCCGCGCCACCACGAGGATGACGCCGGTCAGGATGCCGCTGATGGAATTCGGCAGGACGATGGTCCGGATGGTCTGCCAGCGCGAAGCCCCCAGGTTCCAGCAGGCTTCGCGGAAGTTTCGGGGCACCGCAGACAGTGCCTCCCGGGTGCTCGTGATGATGACGGGGAGCGTCATCACCGCCAGGGTCATGCCGGCCACCAGCACACTTTTACCCAGCCCCAGCGCGGTCACGAATGCCGCCAGGCCAAACAAGGCATGCACAATGCTGGGCACGCCGGCAAGACTGGTAACGGCGATCATGATGGCCCGCGTCATCTTGTTGTCGGGCGCATATTCATTGATGTAGATGCCCGCAAGCACCCCGATGGGAGCCACAATGCCAAGGCACACCAGCGTGAGACAAAAGGTGCCGACCAGTGGGCCCCAGATGCCGCCAGCCGCACCCGACTGCCTCGGATTCTCCAGGAGAAATGACATGGAGATGGCGGGAAAACCCTTGGCAATGATCAGTCCGATGATCAACAGCATTGGGACGACGAGCGAAACCGCCATGGCAAAGGTTGTCCACTTCGCCACGCTGGCGACGCGTTCCTTCTTTTGCTCGACGAGAGTTGGGGCGAAAGGATTATCCACAGTATCAACCATTGGCTTTGGCTTTGGCCCCCTTGATCACGTAATCAGCGATCAAATTGATGGAGCAGGTGATGAGAAGAAGAAGAATGCCGATGACAAAAAGCACCCGGTAGTGATCGCCCCCGGTGGAGGCTTCGCCCATTTCGGAAGCGATGGTGGCCGTGAGCGTCTTGATGGGGTCGACCAGGGAATGTGGAATCTGGTTCGTATTTCCCGTGGCCAGGAGCACAGCCATCGTCTCACCCACGGCCCGGCCCACGCCGAGCATGCAGGCAGCCAGGAGGCCGTTTCGCGCGGCGGGAAACAAAACGCGGTAAACTGTCTCCCAGCGGTTTGCCCCAAGGGCCAGCGCCGCCTCGCGGAAGGAGTCCGGGACGGCCCGCAGGGCATCCTCGGAAATGGAAACGATGAGCGGCACACTCATGAGAGCCAGGAGGATGCTGCCGTTCAGCAGATTGGTCCCCAGCTCCGCGCCTGCGTATTTGATGAGCAGCGGGTTCAGGACTGTCAAGCCGATGAACCCCCACACGATGGACGGCACAGCAGCGAGGATTTCGATCGCAACTTTGAGGTATTCGCGGGTCTTGTCTCCGGCGAATTCACTGACGTAAACCGCAGCCGCCAGTCCGACCGGCACCGCCATGAGCATCGAAACGATGGCCACTGCGAAATTCCCGATGATCAGCGCCAGAGCCCCGTAGTGAGGGGTGTTCCCCAGGGCCGGGTTGGGCCGCCAGTTGGTAGTGGTGAAAAACTCCACCCAGTTGAGCCTGGGCAGGATCGGCGCCGCCTCGCGCAGGATAAAGATGAAAATCGCAGCGACGCAAATGATCGAACTCCATCCGCAGGTGCGGATGAGGAACTCGATCATCTTCTCAAAAACCCTCGGGAGGGAGGCTCTAAAACTGCTTGTAACAGGGGCTTTATCCATGCGGGGAGTATTTGAGCAAAAGCGATGCAGCCCGGAATGAGCTGCACCGCCTGCTTTAATGAAACTATTGACCGAAGGCTATTTCAGGGAAACGCAGCCAGTCTTGGCGAGGATCGCCTGGCCTTCAGCGGAAAGTGTCCAGTCGATGAATTTTTTCACTTCGCCGGTGGGCTCGCCGATGGTGTACATATAAAGCTTGCGCGCAAGCGGATATTTGCCGGAACGGGCATCATCAGCACCAGGAACCACGGAGGGCTCGCCAGTTTTCTTGGAGACCGCCAGCCAATGCACCTTGTCGGTCTTGAAGGCCATCCCGTCATACGCAATTGCATTTTTGGTAGTGGCGAGGGTGTCGATCACTGCCTGGGAGCTGTTCATTTCGGCGATTCCTTCGCGAAATTCAATGTACTTGCCGTCAGGACCTTTTCCGCAGACCGCCTCTTTAAAGTACTCAGCCGTGCCGGAGTTGCTCTCGCGGCCCAGAACGCGGATTTCGTCGGTCAGACCGCCGGGAGCGACCTGGTCCCACTTGGTGGCAGTTGCCCCCTTGGCGAAGATGGTCTTGAGCTGCTCAATCGAGATCTCCTTGATCGGGTTGTCCTTGTGCGTGTAAATGGCGAGGGCGTCATAACCCACGGCCACTTCGTAAACGTCCTTGCCGTGCTTGGCTTTCACTTTCTCTTTTTCTTCAGGCTTCATCTGGCGGCTCGAATTGGCCACGTCGATCCGGCCTTCGATCAGCTCATTGATGCCGACGCCGGAACCACCGGCGGAAACGGAAACCGAGGCGCCTTTGTTGACGGCCGCATAGGCTTCCGACCAGGCGGCCACGACTGGCTGCAGAGTGGTGGAACCCGCGGTGCGGATTGAGACTTTGGCGGTGCCGGATCCAGACTTGCCGCAGGAGACGAGTCCGAGGGCAAGGGCCAGCATGGGCAGTGTGAGGAGGCTGTATTTCATAAGGGTCGTTGAAACGTTTGGTTGATTTTGCTAGTCGATTCTGATGTCGTCCAGTGCACTTCATTTTTAATCACAATCTCGTCACGTGTCTAAATTGACAGTGTCACACTATCGACACATGGCGTTTTCGTAACATTCGCAGGCTTTTGTGGCAAAACCGTCACATTCTTGCGGGCCGATCCAGGGCGGCCGTACGCGTCCTCGCGCCTTGACCCTGGGCAGATTCCCGTCTCTGCTGGGCGGATGCCGCCCCGCCGCCTCATCCTGCTCCTGGTGCAGCTGACCGTTTCCGCCGCTGCGCTCGCCTGGGTGCTGCGGCAGCCGGAAATGCGCACGCGCATCTCCAGTCTATGGGCGCAGGCGGATGCGGGCTGGCTCGTTCTGGGAGCCTGCTGGGCCGGGCTCACACTCGCCCTTTCCATGTTCCGCTGGCGCCTCTTTCTGCATGCCCAGGAGCTGACTGTGCCCTGGCCCAGGCTCACGGGCATCTGCCTCATTGGCGCCTTTTTCGACCTCGCCCTGCCGGGCACTGCGGGCGGCGATGCGGCCAAGGCCTTTTACATCTGCCGCGCCCACCCCGGGCGCAAGGGCCGGGTGCTTCTGACCCTCGTAGCCGACCACCTCAGCGGCCTGCTCGCCCTCGCCGTCTACGCAGCCTGCTTCGCGGGGGCGCGAGCTTCCTTTTTTCAGGCGACACCCCTCTCCCACGGGCTCTTCGTTTACACCGGAGGCTTCCTCGTTTTCTCCCTCGCCGGCGTGGGCCTCGCCTTCGCCATCACAGGCCCCGGGGCGCTGAAGCGCCTGCACGCCTGGCTTCCCGGCGCGGCGAAAATCCGGGAAATGAGCGAGGCCTTCCAGCTTTTCCGCCACCGCTGGCGCCCGCCGCTCGCTGCATGCGGCCTGTCGTTTGTCATTTTCCCGGTCCACTTCGCCACTTTTCATGCCGCCGCGCACGCCCTCGGGGTCAAGGCCTCCATGGCTGACCTGCTCACCATCATGCCCGTCGTGGATGTCGTCACCATGCTCCCCGTTTCGGTCTCTGGACTCGGAGTGAGGGAGACGCTTTTCGAGGAACTCCTCACCCGCCTCGTCCACTCTCCTCCCGGCACCGCCGCCGCCGTCTCACTGACGGGATTCGCTTGCATGATGCTTTGGGGCCTTGCAGGAGGCGCGCTTCTCCCTTTCTTCAGAGGTCGTGACCGTTCCTGATCCCACCCCGGGCCTCGCCGTCTGCCTCAGCTCATCTTTTCTGGGCTTCTACACCCATGCCGGCTTCCTCCACGGCCTGGCGGAGGCGGGCCTGTGGCCGGAGGAAATCTCGGGTGCCTCCTCCGGCGCCGTCGTGGCCGGCCTGGCAGCAGCCGGGCTCGATCCGGAGCAGATCATGGAGTTTCTCGTCAGCGGTGCCTTCCGCTGGGGCTTCATCGAGTGGGACGCTCCGCTGCGCCTTGTGGGAAATTTCCTCCGCCTCCGCCGCCCCTCCGGCCTGCTCTCCGGACGGAAGGCCATCGCAAACATCCAGCGCCTGACCGGCGACCGCCGCATCGAGGACTGCCGCGCCCCGCGCCTCAGCCTGGCTGTGACGAACCTCACCCACGCCCGCACCGAGATAAAAACGGCCGGCCCCCTGCCCGAGTACGTCATCGCCAGCTGCGCCGTGCCCATTCTCTTCCAGCCGCAGGTCGTCGAGGGCGACATCTTCACCGACGGCGGCGCAGCCAACCCCAGCCCCTTTGCCCAATGGAGCGCGGAGCCCGGCGTGCGCCGCATCATTGTCCACACCATCGGCGGTCCCGGCCCACTGCTGCGCGCCCCCACCATGGACGTCGTCATGGCCCGCAACCACTGGGCCATCGAGCAGGAGCTTTTCTCCCTCCGCGCCGCCGCCGTCGCAGCCGCCGGGCAGACTCTCGATCTCGTGGCGACTCCTGCCGGGCGCCCGGGCGTCGTCATCACCCTGAAAAAGGCGCACGCCTGCTACGAGGCCGGACGCGCCTCCGGCCGAACCGTCCGTCCCGTCTGAGGGACGACTCTCACGACTTGGCAACTCCGCCCCACCCGCTTATACTGACGACGTGATTGTCCGAGAAGAAGCCACCCAGCCCGAGCCGCCCGCCCGTGAACGCACTGGCGACGAGGTTTCCGCTGACCGCTACCGTCTCATCGCCGACAAAATAGAGGCCGACCCGTCCCTCCTCGACATTCCCCTGGCCAACATCGCCCGCTGGCTCGGCAACGGCCACTCCGCCGTCAAGCGCCTCGAAGCCTGGCGCTCCATGATCCTCGATGCCAAAGCCACCCCGGACGGCATGAAACTCGTCCTCGAAATCCTTCGTGACCAGTCCTGGGAATCCCTCCAGTGGAAGGGATTTTCCCCGTTTCCCGGCATTTTGAATGAAGAGGAGTTGAAGCGCTTGTCATGGAGTTCTCGACATTAACCGCACTCATCTCCCGCGCTCAGGCGCTGGTTCCGTCGAGGCGCATCCTGCTCTTCGGCTCTTCTTCGCTCTTCGCCTCCTTCCCGGACGTGGATCCTGAAATCATCGGCACCGCCGTCACGCTCGATGCCGATTTCTTCATCGAGCCTGACGACGAAGATTCCAGACGCCGGTTGGATGCGGAGTTGGGTGAGGACAAACATTTTCACACCGAAACCGGCAGATACGGCGATTTCGTCGACCTCCGCCTCTCGGACTCCTTCCCAGCAGGCTGGCGCGACCGCCTCGTGCCGATGCCCGGTTTTGAGGAAGTCTTCGCCCTGCATCCCGTGGACATGGCTGTGAGCAAGGTCGCCGCCACGGCACGCTCCCGGCTCGCTCTGCGGATGGGGCGGGATGCCGTGGATCGCGGGCTCAAGGACATCAACACCATCGTCGCCCTCCTCCGCGCTGGACGCCTCGACCGCGCAGCTCTGGACGAACGCCTCCGCACCATGGACTACGAACCGGCGCTCATCGTCGAATGCGGCCGCGTCATGGCCGACATCTATGCCCGGGTTGCCGGAAAATACTTCCTTGCAGGGGGAACCTGAACCCTTGACGCACTGGGGCATGACAGCCAGGCTCAGGCCCGCTTTATCCTGATGCCCTACGCCTCCCCCACCCACAATCTCGAGCCCCGCCTGCTGAACCTCGTCAGCGGCAGCCTGCTCTCGACCGGGCCGGACTTCACCGCGCAGTCGGACCTCTTTGCGGCGGGGCTGGATTCCATGGCCATCATGCAGCTCCTGCTCATGGTGGAGGAGGAGTTCGGCGTCAGCATCCCGGCGGAAAGCGTCTCCCGCGCGCATTTTTCCACCGTCCGGTCCGTCGCCGCCCTCATCGCCGCGCGGCTTGGTCTTGACGCCCCGGCCCATGCCCCAACGGCACTGCCAGCGCCGGACTCCCCGGCGCCATCCCCGGCGAAAGATCAGCCCCGCGCCTCGTTCGAGCGACTTTCCCTCACGCCGGCAGACAATTTTGTCCTCGGCCTGGACGGCCTCATGCGCCGCACCGGCCAGCACGGCCACATGGCGCACTCGCTTCTTCTCCTCGACCCCCTGCCCGACGTCGCCGCCCTCCGCACCCTCATAACCACAGCGGCTCATCATTTCCCCCTGCTCTCCGCCCGTGCCCGGCGCCGCTGGCTCATCGGCCCGCACGAGTGGGTCCCTGCCGGGTCCGTGGCCATTCCCACCCTGCGTCTGCTGTGCGAGGCCGGTTCCGCCCGCCTTCTGGAAAAACACGGCGCCGTCACCGCCGGTGATGCCGACTCCCTCGTCGAGGACGTCATCAACACCCCCCTGCCCCCGCCAGGAAAGGGATCCATGGTCGCCTTCACCCTCATTGAATGCCGCGACGGCACGGCCCGGCTCATCCTCACGTGGAGCCACCTCATCTTCGACGCCATCGGTGCCGAGCTTTTCCTCACCGCCCTCCAGCACCTGCACACCGGCACAGGCACGCCGCCGGATGCCCTCGCCCCGCCGCCCGCGCCGGATCCGCGCCACTACGGGCAGCGCTGGCAGTCCACCCTGCCCATGGTCACGTATTTTTACGACATCATGGCCCTCCCCTTCCGCGCCCTCGGCGCGCCCCGCATGACTCCGGGCCGTCGGAAATACCAGATCATCACGCTCACTCCCGAGCAGTCAGCCACCGTGACCGCCCGTGCCGCCTCTTTTTCCGGCGAGCTGGTCACGATGCCCTTCCACCTCGCCTGCGTCATGCGCGCGCACGACCGCGTCTTTCAGCACCGTGGCGTGCGCTCGCCCTCACTGGTCACCACCGTGCCTGTCCAGGTGAGGAAAAAAGGCGGCAGCGGCCCCGTCTTTCAGAACCACCTCACCATGTTCTTCGCCGCCCTCACTGCCGGGCAGATGGACACCCTTGACGGTGCGGTCAAGGGCATCACCGACCTCCATCAGCGCTTCCTCAAAGAGCGGCTCGACCTCGCCTTCATCGATCTCCTCCAGCTCATGCGCCCCATGCCGCCCGCCCTGCACATGGAAATGATCAACCGTTACATGAAGGGCATCCTCGCCTCATTTTATCACTCCCACACGGGCGAGTTCGCCCCCGGCCTCGACACCTTCCTCGGCACACGCATCACCAGCGCCTGCCACATCCCCGGCTTCTCAAATCCCCCCGGCACCGGCCTCTTCTGCAATGAAAAGCACGGCCGCCTCATCATCACCCTCTGCTGGCACGATGGCTGCCTCACCAATGAGGAGCGCCGTATCATGCTCCGCAGTCTGCTCGATGACTACGGCCTGCCCGGCGCGGCGGTCCCGGAATGCGCCCGGCTGGACTCCCTTTGATGTCATCAGCCGCCCCCAGCGTGGGCCGTCACCTGAGCGACAGGCAGCTTTCGAAAGGCGAACAGCACCGGCACCAGCGCCAGCAGCGTGGCCAGGCCTGCGACGACAAAGGGAAGACCCGGCATGTACCAGCTGCCGCCCGTGCCGAGGCCGATGGCGAAAAGCCGCGTCCACAAGAGCGGGCCAAGCACCCCGGCGATGCTGGCCAGGCTGTTCAGTGCGCCCTGGAGCGCCCCCTGGCCATCCGCAGGCACCGCCTTGGACATGAGGGCCTGCGCTGACGGGTTCGCGATGCCGCCGAGGCAGCCCACGGAGATGATGGCGTAAATCATCCACCCCTGCCACGCCAGCCCGTAGCAGGTCATGGCCATGGCGATCACCGTCAGCCCGATCACCACACCGCGCCGCTCGCCCGTCAGCTTCACGATCCGCCCGGCCAGCCCGCCCTGCACGATGGCCGCCGTCACCCCCACCATGGTCAGGGAGAAGCCCACCTGCTTGCTGTCCCAGCCGTAGCGGTGCCCGGTGTAGAGCACCCAGAGGCTGGGGTAAATGTTCTGCGCCAGGTTCGTCAGAAAGTGCGCCCCGGCCAGCCCTGTCACCACCGGCCAGCGGGTCAGAGCCGCGAGCGCCTTGAAGGGATTCGCCCCCGACAGGGAGAAGGCACGCCTGTTTTCAGGAGCCAGGGACTCGGGCAGGACAAAGACGCCGTAGAGCCAGTTCAGCGCCGTCACCCCAGCCGCCACGAGGAATGGCACCTTCATGCCGTAGTGCCCCAGCCAGCCGCCCAGCGCCGGCCCGGCGATGAACCCAAGCCCGAATGCCGCGCCGATCATTCCAAAACCCGCCGCCCGTTTCTCCGGGGGCGTCACGTCCGCAATGTAAGCGCTGGCCGCAGAGAAATTCGCCCCAGTGATGCCGGAAATGATGCGGCCCAGGAAAAGCCACGCCAGCGTCGGTGCCCAAGCCATCAGCACATAGTCAAAGGCCGAGCCCAGCAGGGAAAACAGGATGACCGGCCTCCGCCCGAACCGGTCCGAGAGGCTCCCCAGCAGCGGCGAAAACACGAACTGCATCAGCGCGTAGAGCGAGCCCAGCCAGCCGACTGCACTCGACGCCTCCTCCAGATTTCCCCCGCGCAGGTGCTCCACCAGCCGCGGCAGCACGGGCACGATCACCCCGATGCCGAAGACATCGAGGAACAGCGTGATGAAGATGAAAATGACCGCAGGTTTCGGGCGTGGCATCCCGCGCCTTAGCCGCAAGAAGGGCGGCGGGAAAGAAAATCCTCCCCTGCTTGCAAACAGCCCTTCACTCAGAAAGATTCACCACCGGCATTCCTCGAAAGCGGAATAGCCCGCCCCCGCCTCCACGCAAACCCCGCCGCGAAAAGCCCCCACGTCGCGGCCAGAACCAGCAACGGAATCAGGCCTGTCTTGAGGTCGTCGCCGATCCACGGCATGAGTTCGCCGCGGCCAACGGCCTTGGAAGTGCGGGCGAGAAAACCATAGATCGTGATGCCGAAGACCCAGCCGGCATGAAGCCCGACACCGGGCCAGACTGAGCCGGTGCGCAGCCGCAGCCAGCCGAGAATGCCGCCGGCCACCCAGAGGGTGCAGAATTCAGCGAGGAGAAATTTCGCACTGCCGAAGCCCGCGAGGATGACACCAATCAGCCAGAAACCCGTGCCAGCGTGCACGTAAGGATCGCCGAAGCTCAGGTCCTCCGGAGCCTTCAGGAAGTGGACGGCTGCGAAGAGTGTGGTCACAAACAGCCACGCCACCAGTCCGGCCTTCGGACGACCGGCACCGGCGCGGAGCATCATCCCCATGAGCGCGCCGCGGAAGAACCACTCCTCCGCCAGCCCCGCCCCCAGCCCTTTTTGCAGGCCCATCGTGACAGCTTTCCCCCATTTCACCCCGGTCCGCGCGGTGAACCAGCCCTGCCCCAGAAAAAACCACCCCATCGCCAGCAACAGCGCTGCACCGGCGAGAAACCCGATCCACGGCAGCCAGCGGCTCCGTACCAGCCCGACAGCGTGCGCCGGAGCTGGTACAGCCCCCCGTTTTGCCCGCAGCAGGCGAAAGGCCGGCCAGAGGAGCGACACAGCGGCGATGAGCTGCGCCCGGTTGAAGACCCGCGTGAAATCCGCACGCCCCACATGGTGGTGGATGAAGTGAAACCCGCTCCGTTCCTGCAGACCGTTCACCGCGATCCACTCCACCATCCAGCGGGATCCCCGCCACAGCCACGGGGCCAGCGCCGCTCCCAGCACCAGCGTGAACACAAAATACCCCGCGATGATGGCAGGAACGCGCAACATCGAAGGCGGAGCCGGGGCAGAAGGAGAATCGACCATGAGGCCGCCAATTGAGTGCGCATTGGCCCGCCGTCCAACTCGTTTTCTCCGCGTACCGGCGACCGACCCCGCCAGCCTGGCCGCAGACCGACTGCGGCGCCCCCAACCGCCGATTCCCCACCCTGCCGCTGGTTTTACTCCTGATTTGCGCTATGGGTGCGGGGCGGAGACAACCCTCCGCCCCGTTTTTCACCTCACGCACTCATCATGACCACCCACGAATGGATGGAACGCACCCCGGATGGCCAGCGCTACTACCGCGCTGACCGCTTCGCCAAGCGCTGGCGCATCATCACCACGCTCAAGCACGAAGAGCACTGGCAGGAGATGAACCCCGTGCCCATGGAGACCCTCCAGGAGCTGCGCACCATCGTCTGGAACAAATACCAGCGCAAACGGCTCGGGTACACCGTCATCGAGGAGGTGGACGGAATGATCGCCGCCGCCGCGGAAAGCGGCTTCTACATTCCCCCCTCCCCGGGTAAGGACGAAAAACTCGGCGCCCTCGCCACAAACAAAATCAACTTTTTCAAGTCCGGGTCGAAGTGAACCCGCTCAGCCGGGAACTCCAAAAGCTGGACAAGGCGCACGTCTGGCACCCCTTCACCCAGATGCAGGACTGGTGCGCCCCCGGGCACGAGCCGCTCGTCCTCGTGCGCGGGCAGGGCTGCCGTCTTTGGGATTCCGAAGGCAGCTCTTATCTGGACGGGAACTCCTCCATCTGGACAAACATTCACGGCCACGGCCACCCCGCCATCGTGGCGGCTCTGCGCGACCAGCTGGAAAAAACCGCCCACACGTCCTTTCTCGGCTTCACGAATGAGCCCGCCATCCGCTTGGCCACAGAGCTGGTGAACCGGTGCCCCGGCAGCGGCCTGGAGCGAGTCTTCTACACGGACGACGGCTCCACCGCCATCGAGTGCGCCGTGCGGATGGCGCTCCAGTATTTCCACCTCGCCGGCCAGCCAGAGCGTGTCGAGTTCGCCGCCTTTGACCAGGCCTACCACGGGGACACCCTCGGCGCGGCCAGCCTGGGCGGCATCTCCACCTTTCAGGCCGGGTTGGGGAAATCCGGACTGCCCACGCGCCGCGTCTTCGGCCTCGCCGACCTGCAGGCCCTCTCAGACGACGAGGCCGGCCGCCTCGCCGCCGTCATCATTGAACCCCTCGTTCAAGGCGCCGCCGGCATGCGCCTCTGGCCCGGGGGGCTCCTGCGCGGTCTGCGGGAGTGGTGCGACCACCACGGCGTCCTCCTCATTTTCGACGAGGTCATGACCGGCTTTGGCCGTACGGGAAAACTCTTCGCCTGCCAGCACGAGGAAACGTGGCCGGATTTTCTCTGCCTGGCCAAGGGCCTCACCGGTGGCACCCTCCCCCTCGCGGCGACTCTGACTACAAGCAAAATTTACAGCGCCTTCCTCGGCCGCTACGACGAGCTGAAAACCCTCTTCTACGGCCACAGCTACTGCGGAAACGCCCTCGGCTGCGCCGCAGCCCTCGCAAGCTTGCGCGTCTTCAAGGACGAGCGCGTCCTCGATTCCCTGCCGGAAAAAATCTCCCTCCTTTCCGTCCTGCTCGCGGAAATGCAGGCCCGTCTGCCCCGGCACGTCGCCGCCATCCGCCAGTGCGGCCTCATCGCCGGCATCGACATCGTGCGTGACACCGCCACCGGCGAGGCGTTCCCCTGGCAGGAACAAACCGGCGCCCGCATTTGCCACGCCGCCCGCGCCCACGGCCTGCTGACCCGTCCCGTCCGCGACACCCTCGTCCTCATGCCGCCACTCTGCATCACCCCGGACGAACTCCGCGCCTGCGTCCACGCCCTCACTCAAGCCTGCCTGGATGTGCTGAAGTGAACCAGCGCCCGCACGCCTACCAGATTCTCGTCACCCCGTAGGCATCCCACTGGGCATCGCTGCTCACCACTTTCCAGCCTTCCTCCAACGCCTGCGCGATCATGAGCCGGTCAAAAGGATCGCGGTGGTGATGTGGAAGTCTAGAAAGGCACTCAAGATGCCCCGGCGACACGGACAAAACACTCTCAGGATCAGTTGCGATCATCTGCCGCCAGAGGGAATGCGGACTCTCAGGCAGGGAAAGCTTGCCCAAAGAAATTTTGATAGTCATTTCCCACAAGGCAGCCACGCTCGTAACACGCTTCAATTTCGGATCAACCATTGCTCTTCTCGCATCGGACGAAAGCAGCGAATCGTCCGTCAACGAGAAAACCAAAACATTGGTGTCGACCAGTACCTTCATGGTTTGAGCACGTCCCAGAATTCCTCCGGAATGGGATCATCCCACCCCTCCACAAGTTTGACCTGTCCCTTGTACTTGTTCAGAAACGGCCACGGCCCCGAAGGTGACGCCCCGCTCGCCCCCTTCTCCACCACCCACCTCACCACCATATTTTCACCCACATCGATGGCCACGTCCTCCCCGTGGACCGCTTCGTCCAGGAGTTCTGCGAAATGCGCTTGGGCATGCTCTGCCGAGACTGTGTGCATCTGAATCCATGGCATCGAATCACCCTCATTTCAACCGAGGAAAACCGACACGCCCACTCCCGCCAGCAGGAGGCCGAAAATGGCATTCAGCCCCCGGTCCCACGCCAGCAGCCGCACCCGCAGCGGCTCCCAGTGCAGGAGGCAGACAAAGAGCGTCCAGAGCCCGAAGGCCTGCCCGATGATGATCCCGCCCAGCACCGGCCCCCGCCAGGGTGGAGATCCCGCAGGCAGCCAGGCGGCGATCAGGCTGGAAAAAATGGCCACCACTTTCAGGTTCGTCAGGTTGGTGAAAAAGCCCTGAGCAAACGCAGCCCCGTCCCCCAGCCGCGCCGCTGTCCCAGTTTCCATCACGGCCACGCCGCCACCCGCACGCCGCACACTCCACAGGAGCCGCAGCCCCAGGTAAAGAAGGTACGCCCCACCGGCCATCCGCACCCCGGGCCAGCGGGTCACCAGCACCGCCAGCCCGGCAAGGGCTACACCCACGTGAAGCACCACGCCGCACCCGATGCCAAGCACTGTAAAAAGGGCAGCCCGCCTTGAATGATTCAGGCTGTTTTTCATGATCAGGAGCATGTCCGGCCCGGGCGAAAACTGCCCGAGCGCCATGAACAGGGCGAATGACCAGAGGGAATGCATGGAAAAGGTGTTGAGACGCAAACTACCAGATCCGCCTCACACCATAGGCGTCCCAATGCTCATCGCTGCTCACCACCTCCCAATCCTCCACCAAGGCCTGCGCTATCATGACCCGGTCGAACGGATCGTTGTGGTGGTGGTCCAGTGCTGCCAGCCCGCGAAGGTGAGCGGGTCGGATTCCCACCACTGCAATGCCACCCGCTTCAGCCTCCTCCCAAAGCACCTCCACAGGCTGGGGCAATCGCAGCTTTCCAATGCCATGCTTTATCGTCATCTCCCAAAAAACAGCAACGCTGAGAACCTTCACGCGCACCTCATCCTGCATGGCCTCCCTTGCTTGTCTGCTCAGTTTATTCCCTTCGCAGAGACTCCAATAGAAGCACTGGGTGTCCACCAGCGTTTTCATTTGCTGTAATCTTCGAATCCCTGTGGGATGTCGTTGAAATCGGCAGCCATCCAACCCTGACCCTCATATCTTCCCATCAGGGGCCAGCCCTTTGCTTCGAGTTCAGGCCGCACGGCTAATGCCAGTGTCACCGCCTTGTTTTCCCTCATTTGAATGACCACCCGCCCCCCTTGGAAGGCTTCCTCCAGGAGTTCAGCAAAATGGGCCTGCGCGTGCTCCACTGTGACTGTATGCATGGCTGTTCATTGCCATAGAAGCACCGCCTGTTCAACTCGAAAAGCCTTCCACGATGATCATTCGTCCCCCTCCACAATTCATCCCGCCACCTCGAACGCGGACGTTCCATCGGACAGATGACAAGGTGTCCCAAGGCGGGCTCCCTCACTTCCGCTTCATGTCCTCCTTGTAGCTCACCTTTTTCCGGGCCGGGCGGGCCTGGTTGACGGGCCCGGCATCGGGAAGACCTGCCTGCTTTTTCAGCTCCCGAATCTGGTCGCGCAGAAGGGCGGCGCGTTCGTATTCCAGCGCCACGGCGGCCTCCCGCATTTCAGTCTCAAGTTCTCGCATGACCTCCATCACGTCCAAGTCGCCGCCTTCGGCCACCCGGGCAACGCCCTCCTCGACCTCGCGCCCGCTGTTGTAGGAGTTCCGCAGGCTCGACTGCACACTGCGCACGATGCTGTGCGGAGTAAGGCCGTGTTTTTCGTTGTAGGCCTCCTGCTTCTTCCGCCGGTAGGTGGAAACGTCGATCAGCTTCTGGATGGAGCCGGTGATGACATCGGCAAAGAGCACGACCTCACCGTCCACGTGACGGGCAGCACGGCCGGAGGTCTGAATGAGACTCGTCTCACTGCGCAGGTAGCCCTCCTTGTCCGCATCCAGGATGCAGACAAGACTCACCTCCGGCAGGTCGAGCCCCTCCCGCAGCAGATTGATGCCAACCAGAATGTCGAACTCAGCAGCACGCAGGGCACGCAGGATTTCCACGCGCTGGATGGCGTCGATGTCGCTGTGGAGGTAGCGGACCTTCAGGTCCACCCCGCGCAGGTAGTCGGTGAGGTCCTCCGCCGTGCGCTTCGTCAGAGTGGTCACCAGCACCCGCTGGAACCGCTCCACGCGCTGGCGGCAGAGTTCGATTGTTTCGTCAATCTGCCCCTTGAGCGGGCGAATGGTGATCTTCGGGTCCAGCAGCCCCGTGGGACGAATGATCTGCTCGACAATGAGATCGCGCCCGGGCGTGGTGACGTCGAATTTTTCCACCGGCTGGTCCGAGCCCGAGAGGCGCGGCAGCAGGGCTGGCACCGGCTCGTCCTGGCCGATGCGGTCGCGCTGGTGCGGAATGTAGCCGTCGTTGCCGACCTTGCTGTTCTCGATCTCAAACCGAGCCGGCGTGGCGCTCACGTAAAGGCGCTGCCGCGTCCGGTGCATGAACTCCACAAACTTCAGCGGACGGTTGTCCAGCGCACTCGGCAGCCGGAACCCAAAGTCCACCAGCGTCGATTTCCGGCTCTTGTCCCCCTCATACATGCCGCCGATCTGCGGGATGGTGGCGTGGCTCTCATCCGCCAGCAGCAGGAAGTCATCCGGAAAAAAGTCCAGCAGCGTGTAGGGCGTGGCCCCCGGTTCGCGGCCGGTAAGGTGGCGGCTGTAGTTCTCGATTCCCTGGCAGAATCCCATCTCCTGCATCATCTCGATGTCATACTCCGTCCGCTGCCGGATGCGCTGCGCCTCGATGTACTTGCCCTCCAGTTCAAATTTTTTCACCTGGGCCTCCATCTCCTCCCGGATTTGAATGATGGCCTTCCGCATCTTCCCCCCCTGGGTGACGAACTGCTTGGCCGGGAAAAAGGTGTACGACTCCAGCCGCCCCTTCACCGTCCCGGTCAGCGGATCAAACGCGGAAATGCGGTCCACGTCGTCGCCGAAAAACTCAACGCGCACGGCTTCGTCCTCGAGGTAGGCCGGGAACACCTCCACCACATCCCCGCGGGCGCGGAATTTCCCCCGGGCAAACTGAATCTCGTTTCGCTCGAAAAGGATGTTCACCAGGGATTCAATGAACGCCTCGCGGGAAAGCCGCATCCCCTTTTTCACCGGCACCATCATGGCCGTGTAGTCCTCTGGCGATCCGAGGCCGTAGATGCACGACACGGAGGCCACCACCAGCACATCCTTCCGGGTCAGCACAGAGCCGATGGTCGAGAGCCGCAGCCGCTCGATCTCCTCGTTGATGGCCGAGTCCTTCTCGATGTAGGTGTCCGTGCGCGGGATGTAGGCCTCGGGCTGGTAGTAGTCGAAGTAACTGACAAAGTACTCGACCGCATTCTCGGGGAAGAAATTCTTGAACTCGGAGTAGAGCTGCGCCGCCAGCGTCTTGTTGTGCGACATGACCAGCGCCGGCTTGCCCGTCTGGGCGATGAGGTTCGCCATCGTGAACGTCTTCCCCGAACCCGTCACCCCGAGCAGCGTCTGGTGGCGGTTGCCGGCACGCAGGGACTTCGAGAGCTTGGCTATCGCCTGCTCCTGATCGCCCGCCGGCGGGTAGGGGGAATGAAGTTTGAATCCGGACATCCCCCACCCTTCGCAGGGTCCGGGCGGAGGTTCAAGGCAGGGTGGGAAAAATGCAGCGGCTCACCCTCACGCCCCCAGCAGCCGCTTCAGCGCCGCATGGTTTTCCTCCTCGTCGAAAACAGCCCGCACCGGAACCTCCAGCCCGGGAATGACCTCGCTGACGAGCAGGCCGGTGGATTGCGCCTCAACGGCCGGGTAAACATCGCCCGCGAGACGGTACAGCTCCACCGTCTCCGCGTCCGGATCCACAATCCAGTACTCGGCCACGCCATGGAAAGCGTAATCCTGGAATTTCACGCCCCGGTCCCTGTCCTTCGTCGAGGGAGACAGCACCTCAACGATGAGGTCAGGAATGGGGAACCTGAGAGTGTCGGGGTCGAGCGTGGCAGTTTTGGAGGGACCAAAGAAGACGATGTCCGGTTCGTAGTCGTTCCGGGGAAAACAGACCATGGCCTTCTCCGTGTGAGCCAAGCCCAACTGGCGAGCCGCCACAAAATTGTCCATCAAACGGAACAAGAGTTTCGTTCCCAGCAGGTGCCGGTGCAGCGCCGGTGAGTGCATGATCACCTCGCCCTGAATAAACTCCCACTTGTGTTCCGGCGTGATGTCCTCATAAAACTTCCGCCTGATCCGCGTCTCCCGGGCCATGACACGCTGGCCTTCCAGGATGAGTTCGGGCAGCAGGGGCGATCCGAGCATGGCGTCGAGAACCGGCGAGTTCATGCGGAGCGCCGTGCCAGAAAATGCCCGGAACGCAAATGCCCCATCCACCGGGCAACCTGTCAATCCTCATCCCGCCCCGCCGCCCACGCGGGATACTCGACGGCAGGGCCCATGGCGGCGCGCCAGAGGATGCGGTTGAGCTGATCCTCGTCGCACCGGTCAGGTTCATCGAGGGGCAGCTGGTCGGACGCGAGGGCATCCTCGCGCTGGCGGGCATCCGCCACGGCCTCCGAGCCAGGGTTCATCTGGTCGATGGGCACCTGATTTGCCCGGCAAACATACGGGGTGAGATCCCGCTCGCCCGCAAAGCAGTCGAACATGGGCGTGGCCGAGGCGTCCATCTGGTTCATGGGCGGCAGGCCGAGGATCAGCTCCATCGTGCGCAGCAGGCTGGTTTGATTGTACTGCGTGCTCACGCACCCCAGCTTCCGCGTCCACGGGCTGGCGACGAAGGAAATGGTGCGGTAGCCGCTCACGTGATCCCAACCGTTTTGCGGATCATCCTCGATGCAAAAAACCGCAGTCTCTCCCCAGAACTTCGACCGGCTCAGTGCCTCGATGGACTGGCCCAGCGCGAGGTCGTTGTCCGCCACGCTTGCAGAGGGCGTGGGCTTGTTTTTCGCCGTGCCGGACGTGTGGTCCATGGGGAAATAGAGGATGGTCATGGCGGGCATGTTGCCGGCCTTTTCCCACCCGGCCAGCAGCTCGCGAAAGGCGGCGGCACGCTGGGAATCCGAAATCATGGCATGCCAGCCGGGAGTGGGCGCCAGGCATTTTGTGAGCGATGGATAGCGCGCCTCGTTTTTCACCACGCAGGCCCCACCCTTTTTCTGCCAGTCGCGGTAGACGTCCAGCCAGCCGGGCTTGCCCTTTCGCTCCGGATCAGCCCAGGCGATGGTGGTATCCACGCCCTCGCCACAGGTGAGAAAACTGACGCCGAACCGCTGGCAGTGATCCCAGATGAAGCCGGTGGAGGCGGCGCTGAGGACGTCGTGCTCCTCCACATTGTCCGGATAGCTGCGCGGAAACCCGGCGAAGGAGCGCTCAAGGTATTCGGTGGCAATCCCCGAAGCCGCCCAGTTGTGACCATCGGCGCTCAGAATGCCGGAACAATACGTGTTGTCGAGCAGGACAAACTCGCGCGCGAGGGCGTGGTGATTGGGCGTCACTTTTTCCCCGTAGATGCACAGGGCCGGATCCCCGCGCCCTTCGGGCATGTCGCCCAGCACCTGGTCGTAAGTGCGGTTTTCCTTGATGACATAGACGACGTGCTTGATGAGCGACGGCTCCCCCGTCCGCTCCGGCACCGGCCGTGCGGACTGAAACGGACGCGCCGGGAGCAGCGCGGTGGCGATGACGGGAGCGCGATTATTTGCGAGCACCTGCGCCGTGTGGGCCTTCAGCGCCGCCGCATCCGGCAGGGGAATCAGGGAGACGGAACCGAGGTACTGGTGCGTATTAAATTTCACCGCCTCCCCGCCCTGCAAGCGCTTGCCTGAACCAGGCCCCTTGATGTTGGCGACATAAAGGCGCGGCTCCCGGGCATCCGCGACGACGGCACCGGGAAACCAGCCGGTGGGGATGAGTCCTTCGAGTTTCGAATCCTCCGGCTCGTCGCCATCCCACTCGATCACCCCAACGGCATTCTGAGTGCCGTTGGCCACGTAAAGCTTGCGCCCGTCGGCTGAGAAGGCCAGCGCATTCGGTTGAGCCCCGAGCGGCTCCGCCGGGGAAAGTCGCGCAGACAGGCTAGTCACCACGGATGCTCCAGCGGTGTCGATAACGGTCAGGGTGTCGATGCCAGAGTTCGCGACCACCAGGTGCTTCCCATCCGGGGACAAAGCCAGCGCACTCGCGTGCAGGCCGGCCATGATTTCCCGCACGAGGTGTCCAGAGACCAGATCGATCACACTCACCGATCCCTCACTCGCGATGCCCCGCACCGGATCCACCCGGGCAACGGTGCCGCGGCCGATGGAGCCCGTCTGCGAATCCGCCTTTGGCCGCCGGCCCGCCCAGTTCGTCACCCAGGCACGACCACCCCGCACGACCACGTCATACGGTGCCACGCCCACCGGAAACGTCCGCAACACTTTGCCCGATGCCGTGTCAATCTCCGCCAGGCTGTTCGAGAGATTCAGGCAGACGTAGAGCTTCGCTCCATCCTTGCTCAAAGCCAGCCCGCTCGGAATTTCCTGTTTCCGCCCCGGTGCCGTGGACTCCGGCAGCGCCAGGCTGTGCAGCGGCGATACCTTCCCGTCCTCCGCTACGTGAAAGACCTTGATCGAGCCGTTCACATTCGAGAGATAAATCCGTCGTCCATCCGGGGAAAAAATGAGCCCGGTGTAGCTAAGCTGGCCGTCCTTGTCAGGGTTGAGGATGAGGTCTGACGACGGCTCGGGTCGCGGTTCATTGTCCTTCGAGGAAGGCAGGGCCACCCGCTGGCGCAGCGTGCCGTCAGCGGGGTTGAGCACGATGATTTCCGGCGTCTTCCCCGCCGTGACGAGCAGCCGTCCATCCGGGCTAAGCGCCAGTGCCTGGGGACGCACCTTCGGCAGCTCCACCTGCTGGCCGGCCGGCGTGAGAATCTGGTTCACCGGCGTCACGGACCGCCCGGCCGCCACCGAACCCACCGGCTCAGTGGTGGCTCCGTACTCCGCTTTTCGAGGCCAGCACAAATGGACGATGACTGCACCCGCCGCGACGGCGAGCAGGCAGGGAAGGGTTTTTTTGAGGACGTCGTTCATGGGAAAAAATCGGTCCGGATCATGCCCCTGTCACGCGTCCTCCGCAGCCCCCAATGGAGCGTCGGGGATTTCCACCGGAATCGCCTCGCACACCTGCCGCCAGCCGGGGAAGTTCCACTTGTTGGGAAAATCCCGGCACTGCTGCGGCTTCACCTCGTTGATCGTGCAGTCGATCCCGTCCAGCCATGCGCACTCCTTGTTTTCCTTCTCCAGCAGGGAAAGGCCATTGCGTCTCTTGTTCAGACGCGTGTGGCGCTGGATGAACTCCTTTTCCCCAAGGCCGAGGAACGCGGAGATGCGGACCACGTCCTCGTCGGTGAGGTTGGCATCGCCGGGCCACCGGCAGCAGGCCGTGCAGCGCTGGCATTGGTAGTAAATTGAGGGCATCGTTTTCGTCGTGGCACATCCGCGTGCGTGCCAGTATAACCACGGGATGAGAATCGTCATCATTGGTTCCGGCGGCCGTCTGGGGGCCGCCCTCGCCCGCGCCTGGCGGGACAGGCACGCTGTGGTCGTTTTTGATCGAAAGGGGCTCGACCTCTCGCGCCCGGAGATCATCGCAGACCGGCTGGAGCCGCTCGCCTTCGACGCCATTGTCCTCACCGGCGCCATCACCGGGCTGGAGGCCTGTCAGGAAAATCCCGATGCCGCTCGTGCCGCCAACGTCCTCGGCCCGGCCCAGATCGCCGATCTCTGCGCCCGCCGCGGCGCCCGCCTCATCTACACCAGCACAGACTATGTCTACGACGGCTCCCGCCCCGGCCTGCGCGCCGAGACCGACCCCACCGGCCCGCTGGGCGTCTATGCCGCCACGAAACTCGAAGGCGAACAGCGCGTACTTGCCGCCTCAGAAGCCCACCTCGCCCTGCGCGTCTCCTGGATTTTCGGCCCGGACCGCCCCGGCTTCCCAGACAGCATCATTTCCCGAGCCCAAAAAAATAGGACCGTCGACGCCATCTCCGACAAATGGTCCATCCCCACTTACAGCCACGACCTGGCGGGATGGATCGAACCCCTGCTCGCAGACCACCCCGTCGGCGGCGTCATGAACCTCGCCAGCTCCGGCTCCGCCACATGGTACGAGTACGCCCAGGCCTCGCTCGACATCGCCCGCAGTCTCGGCGTCCGCCTCGCCTGTGAAAAAATCACCCCATCCGCCCTCGCCGCCGCCCCATTCTCCGTCCCCCGCCCCATCCACACCGCCATGTCCTCGGAGAAATACACCCGGCTCACCGGCCTCGCCCCCCGCCCCTGGCGCGACGCCCTCGCGGACTACCTCGCCCGCTGCTACAGCCACTGACACGCGCCCTGCTGAAAAACAAAAGGCGGAGGAAGCCATCGCCTCCTCCGCCCCCGTCAAAATCCCGGCCAGCGGGCCAGAGTTAGTTCGCGAACTGGTTCACATCGGCAATCCGGAACGTGTAGAAGCTGTCCAGCACTTCGTAGGCTTTTTCATCGCGGATGAGCGTGACGTAGTCTTCGATCTGGGGATCGCCCGGATCGATCGAACGCTGCACGAGCATGGAACCGCGAAACTCGCCGGTCACCTGGTCCCGCCCGGCTTCAAACGAGTCCACCGGCGTGCCCTTCACCTTGCGCAGAGATTGCGCGTAAACGTGCACACGGTAGGCGTTCGAACGCGTGGTCAGCCTCGGGTAGAGGTTCGTGTAGGGCCGCTCTTTGCTGTTGTCCCCGGTCAGCTTGTTGTTCGACCAGAAAGACCGCATCTGCGACCTGGAGCTGTAGTTTGTCCCTTCGGGCACGAGGTACATTTCACAAATCTGGGTGGGGGAAATAAATGCGTCCCCCTTCTTGAAGACCTCCTCCCACTGCTCCAGCGTCTGCGTGGCATCGATGAATGAACGGTAAGATTTGCCATTGTTCGTTTTGTAGCCGGAGCCTGAAGCTGAGTCCTGTTTGTAAACCTCGGCATCGTTGTCAGGAATGACGGTCATTTTCTCCGCCTTCATCAGCGCGTGCAGTGCCGTGGCCCGGGTGATGTAACCAAAGGGCAGAATCTGGTAGTTCATGTTGATCTTGCCCTTCGTCTCAAACGGCTCACTGATCAAATAGGGCTCCACGATCGGCATCCAGAAAAAGTCCATCCACAGGTGGTCGCGCGGGTTGGCCCAGCCGTAGTGGTCCTTCGTCCTGTTGTAGGAGTCCAGCTCATCACCACCGGGACGGAAGAGCAGCGTCTGCCACGGCACATTGGCTTGCACCCCTGTCGGGAGCGACCCAAACATGCCCGAGGACGGCACCTGCCGGTTCGGAGCGAAGGCGCCTGGGCTCGACGATTGGAGCTTCGCTTTGGAAATCAGCCTGGAGAAGTAGGGGCGGCCATACTTCTGAATCAGCGACTCCACCTCGCCGTCGTCGATCTTGTTCATGTAGGGTCCATCCGGGGCAAAGCCCACCCCGTTGTCAAAGTCACCCGTGAAGGCAGGGTCGCAACTCCCGCGCGTTTCACTGCCTTCGTTGCCGTCACCGCGGTTCCAGCCGAAGATTTGGGAAGCACGGACCTCACCGCCCTGGCCGCCGGACCAGTCCTGCGCCCGCTGGTCAACCACGGCACGAATGTTGATCGTGTCGTAGGGGCGGATCGGAAAGTCTGGCACGTAGTAGGGTTTGAGCTTCAAATCTTTGAAGTACCCGTCCAAAGGCTCCGGCATCGCCTGACGCGAGGGCTTGTCAGCACGCAGGATCGTGTTGGCCGCCTCGGGCAACGGCTCCTTGAAAGAGTGCGCCAGCGGCTGAAGCCCCCAGCGCGGGTGCGCCACAAAGATCGGGTTGCTGTTGACCGGGTGGCCGCCACGGGAAAGCGTCACCCCCACATTCGGACCAACCAGCCGTTTGGAAGCCAGCAGGCGGAAGTCCCCGTGGGAAGGCACGAGGGACTGCACAATTTCACCCACAGCATTGGCACCGAGGCCGTTCAAATCTCCAAAAAAGAGGGGCTTCAACTGCTCGGGCACCGTCTTGCTGCTTCCGCGGGCGGCATTGAAGCGGCTGTCCAGAGGCCCGGGCATCGTGCCATCCAGGAGCGGCATGACCATGTTTCCGTTGACCTTGATGTCCGGCATCGGAATTTCCACAGCCTGAATCAAGTTGCCTTGGTTGGCGGCAGCAGCACCACCGGGATCGTCATAGACGACAAGGGTGGGGTGCGGAGTGCCACCCGCGATGGTTCCAGAGTAGTCGACCGGGGGAGGTGGGGCACCCTTTTCCACCTGCTTGAAGATTGGCTTCATCCGGATCATGTTTTGGAGGACTCGCACGCCCGCGCTGCCGCCCCAGCCCAGCCAGGAGGAGGGAGCATCCTCATTCTGCGCAGTATTGGCCGTGCCGGAATTCGCGCGCAGCGGCTGCAACTGCTGACCGGCAATCGTACCAATGTTGGTAATGTAAGCGGTAGTCGCGCTGCTGATGCCGGCGTTAAGAATGACCGAAGCCGTGGGGCGATGTTCGCCCCATCCATGGGCCGGCACGAAAGCCTCGGTCAGAAGACCGATGTCCCAGTGGCGGAATCCTTTGGTCCTGTTTTCAATCCCCTCTCCCGGAGTGCCGATGGGCTGGTCCTGGGTCCCGTCATACCGGCAGACCATCATCAGGGCGACTTCACTGATCGTCATCATCCGACCGAGTCCCTTGGCGAACAGCTTCGTGTTGTCGTTCCAGTTGGCCGCGTGCCAGTCAGAGCCGCGGCAGAGGCAAATCGGAGCAATCTGCCCCGAGCCCAGACCCCGGGTGCCGTAGCGCTGGGCTTCGGAGAGGTTTCCGTCGTAAAGATTTGTCTGGCGGATGTAATCCAGCATCATGGCAATGATGTTGGCGGCATCCCCGTAAGGGCCGTTGGTGAAGTTTGTGGAATACTTCTGCGCCAGGGTGGCCGCATCACCCGTTTTGCGGGGGCCATAGCCGGGGATGGATTTGTTGATCAGACCGTTCAGGTAGCTGTTCAAGTCCTTGTTGCGGATCCGGCTGCTCCCGGCATTGACCGCTTCCGCGTGGCGGGAACCAGCGTCAAGCCGCTGGAAATAATACGGCTGACCGCCAATGAAGGAGTCAAACGCGATCATCTTGTCGAGCACTGTGAATTTTCCACCAGTGGAAACCTCCTGCGAGGCCGCCTCCAGGCTCACCGGCCAGAGGCTGACCCGGGGCGTGCCGAAGAGGGTGATCTCAGGAGCCGCGCTGTGGGTGGTGGCGAAAAAGCGGGCTTCGCGCAACCGGCTGACCAGTTTGCCGTCGTCCTTGAAGAACACCTTGCGCGGTGTCGAGGCCCCCTGCGAGGAAGCCGTGTCGCTCTCCACGTCAAAGAGCAGGTCATCAAAGGAGGTGTAGATGTGCTTGCCCAAAGGGGTGGCCTCAAGCCTCGGGGCAAACGTCCCGTCGTTCTTAGCCACCAAATCCGTCAGACTTCCCGCAGTGGCATGGCCCCCTTTACTGCCTTTTTCCGAATCGCTGATGTAAGGGGACAGGCGCCAGAGAGCCTGCACCTCGTCCTTGCTCAACGCGGCCATGGCATTGGCACCGTTGGCCTGCGCATTGTCGCCAAACCAGCGGCGGTTCGGGAAGAGAATGGAACTCAGGCACACCATGGCCGGGTGGCCGGGGTAGCGCTGGTACTCGCCATTGGCAGGCTGGTATTTGCCCAAGGACTCGTCCTCGCCAGTGCTCACCCGCGGGGTGTCCCAGAATACTCCCTCAGAAGCGGTGTTCACATTGACCTTGCAGGTCTCGTCATCCGTCCAGAACGCCACCCGTCCAACGATGGGATTCTGGGCGTTGGGTGAGGCCTGACCACCGCCAGACAGCCACTTGCCGCTGTCGTCCAGCGTGCCGATCGTCCCGTCCGCCAGCGTATACAACCACCTCACCGGCATGGGCACACGCTGCTGGGCAGCACCGCCGTTCGGGCCCTTGGCTCCAGGAAAATTGTCTTTGTACGAGAATCCCTCGACCGAATTTTTGGCTGAACCTTTCATCGCCCGCGGATCAACGATAGGGAAGGTCAATTGCGCCAGCGCCAGGTTCTGGGGGCTGCGAAGGTCCGGTTTGATCATCGGAGAGTTCAAGTCAATGAACTGAGCCGGCTTGCTCTGCCAGTCACGCGGCACGTCGTCAGGCACCGTGGCCATGTTGCCGACCACCATTGTCTTCGCAGAGTACAGCTTGAAAAGCCGGAAGAGCTTTCCGTCCTGACGGAAAGTCCGCACCGCACCGGGCTGGCTGGACCAAGGGGAAACCCGGCCGCTCGCATCAAGCAGCGTCGTCGCCTCGCGAAGCTGAGCAATCGCCATGTTCACCGCCGCATCGGCAAGCGATCTGGCCCGAAGGCCCTCGGCCTCCTTTTCAGATGATTTCAACTCGCTGGTTGCCATCGTAAAAAACGACAAAATCAGCACGGTCATCAAGAGCAGAATCGCCAGAACTGTCACGAGGGCGACTCCCTTCTGCTTCGCTTTCTTGGCAAGTCGCGCACGGCGTGACGCTGGAATGGCGGAAATGGGATTCATGAGAGGGGTGGGGGTGGGGAGGAATTGGACCCAATTGTAAATACAATGGGAATACAGGGCAGGCTACATTGCGAATACAGATCTGTCAAATGCACAGAAAAAGAGATCAAAATTTTTACCCCTGCCGCCGCGAGACGCAAAGGGCTGCTAAAACTGTAATTTTCGCACTTGCCAGCACGTTTCGTGAACTGCCAGGAAGTGGAAAAACCGGCAGGCACAGTTTGCACTTGCGTATGGGCAATGTAAATATGAAAGTGTGCAATCTACCGCAGCACCCCTCAGGCATTCCCTGAGGCCTGATCGCAGATTCCAACCCCCAACTCGCGTTTTCCTTGCCATGAAAGCCCCCACCCTCCCCCGGCGCCTTCTCCTCGCAGCCGCTCTGAGCCTCCTCTCTGCGATCCCCGTTCTGGCGCAAACCTTTGAAACCGTCACCGCCATCGAGGCCGGGGGGGGTTCTTCGTGGAAAATGCCTCCAGTCGGCGGCGTTGACTTGGGCCCTTCCAATGCGACAGGAACCACTTGGTTTACTGAAGCCTACAACGACACCACCTGGGTCTCAGGAATTGGCCGGTTCGGTTACGGCGACGTCGCTCCCGTCACCTACGGTACCACACTCAGGATGAATGCAGCCAATGTGGCCACCGATCCGAAATACATCACCTACTACTTCCGCAAAAAATTCACTTTGAGTGCCTCGCTCTTTGACGGAGGCGGTTTCCCCAAGTTCAACAGCGCCTACCTTTCAGTGGTTCGGGACGACGGGGTTGTCATCTACATCAATGGAAAAGAGCTAAACGCCGACAACGGCGTGCCGGATGCCCGGAGGATCGGCAATATGCCCGAGGGAGTGGTCACCTACACCACAACGGCGAGAACCGCCGTCGATGGAGACTTGGAAGGCACTTTCAACGTCATCGACTTTCCCGCGACCCTGTTGAAATCTGGAGTCAACACCATTGCGGTGGAACTTCACCAAAGCAGCGCCACCAGTTCGGACACCCGGTTCGACCTCTCCATGACCCTGACTGAATCAAGTCCATTCTTTGGAGATGCCAGGGCGGGGGTGGGCACCTCCTTTGACTACGACCGCACCATCAGCGACCGCCACCGCAGGCAGCTCAACCAACTCATCCTCAGCGAAGCCTTCGACAGCGAGAACAACCAGAACAACACGTCGCTCAACTACGACATCGTACAGTCCCAGTCCACCAACGGCATCACGGACGTGACCCGGCAGCTGGACGTTTCCTTCGGGACAGCCCTCGCAAGCCCGGCCCTGGTGATGCCAGAGTCCAACGGCTACTTCCGCAGCGAGGTCGTCGACCTCAGGGGCTTCACGAGTCCAAAAGTTTCCCTCAAGCTGCAAACCGTGAGAAACAGTGGCGAAACCTTCACCTCTGCGGAGACCGTCACCGCCACCATTGAAGGCTCAACCGACGGCGTGAATTTTACCAGCATTCCATGGTTTAGCTACCCGGCTCAGGGCAAATGGTATGATCTTGTGGCTGAGAACGCACCGAAAAAAGTTCTCGTTCCCAGCAGCGCCACCACCGGGGCAGCCGCGGCATTTCCCACCACCGCCACCAACCCTGCAGCAACATGGATCAGCGACAAAACAACCACCCCGGACCCCTTCGTAAACTGGGCCAGCGGCACCATGGCGGCGGGCTACGAAAATGCTCCTGGAGGCAGCCCCAGCTACGAGAACCTGATCGACCCGGCGTTTGACCTCAAAACCGCCATGTACAACGTAACCAACCGCACGGCGGCCTTCATGCGCATGAAGTTTACCCTGAATACCACGAACGTGGGGGACAGCCTGCCGCTGTCGTCCATGGTCAAGCTGCAACTCCGCGTGAAGTACGACGACGGCTTTGTGGTCTGGCTCAACGGCACGCGCATCGCCACCAGTTCAGGTGCCACCGCCATCACCACCCCTGCTTTTGGCCAGGTGTCAGGCGCCGACCACCCGGATGCCGATGCTGTGGTCTTTCAGGACCTCGATTTCGACCTCGTCTCCACGGCCACCGACATTGCCAACAAGAAGATCAACCGCAGCCTGCTCGTCAATGGAACCAATTTGCTGGCGGTTGAGATGCTGAACGCCTCAGTCGGAAGCTCCGACCTGCTATGCAATGCCGTCCTCCGTGTCAGCCCGGCCTCCACTGGTTCGCTCACGCTGAATGACCTCGACGACGGGAACGTTGACACCTTCCAGGCACACGAGACGACAACCACCCTCATTCCTCCCTCGATCCAGTGCGCCAGACTTCGCTTCGACTTCCGGTCCAACTCCAAAAAGCGCACCATCGTGATGGACGACATCAAGTTTTCCGCCACCCCGACCGTGGTGAACACCTTTGACGCATGGGCACTCAAGAACATTCCCGCCCCCCGCACTGATGCCGAGCGCCGCCCCGAGGCCGACCCGGACGGGGACGGGCTCACCAACATCATGGAATACGCCTACGTCGGCAACCCCCTCGTCCCGTCACGGACAACCATGGTCAAGGGCGCTGCCGTCCCGATCATCCCCGAGCCGAATCTCGGTGTCACCACAGACGGTTATGTCATCGTCCCAACCCGGATGATCGCCGCCCCCTACCAGGAAAAGCTCGCCGAAATCACCCAGGGCTACTGGGTCAATGACCTCGTCTATGTCCCCCAGCTATACGGGGACTCGGATCCTGATTTCTCCGATGGTTCCAACAGCTCAAACCGGCTGAACATCAACTTCAAACCCCTGCCCATCGACAACGACGACGGCTCCGTGCAGATGTCCTTCAAAACAGCTGACCGGGAATCCTTCACCTTGGTCGGCAACGAGAAGATCTACAAGAAGTTTTTCTACGTCCGGATGCGCGCCTACCTCCGCCTCCCCTCTTGGCTGAACGAGCCCCCCGTGATCGGTTTTTAACCGATAATATCGCTTGAAATCCGACGCCGTAAATACATAGTATATCCATGCGAATTCCCCCTTTCCCCCTCCCGCCACGCTCGCAGTCGGCAGCCCGTTCACGCCACGCTGGCTTCAGCCTGGTTGAGGTGACCCTCGCCCTCGGCATCGTCGCCACCGTCCTCGTCGCCCTCATGGCGTTCCTGCCCTTGGGCATGAACTCGATCAAGGAGGCAAAGTCCAACCTCATCATGAGCCGGATCGCCAATGAAATCGTGACTGAAGTCCAGAGCGCCAGCTGGGGCTCGGAGCGGACTGGCTACACGGCACTCTACACCGCCTACGACGGCAAGGAGCGCACCTATGACAATGAAGGCACCCGCCTTGAAGGAAACGACGGCCAGTCCGACCAGGTTGTCTACCGGGCGCGCATCGCCATCCCAAACAAGGCCACCTTTCTCCCCGGCCAGACCGGTGTCAGCGGTGAAGGGCGCTTCCTGCGCCGGGTCACCATCAAGGTGGCCTACGCCCCCACCGGCAAGAAAGTGGACTTCGATACAGCCGCAACACCCCTGCCGTACAAGGTCTTCATTACCGAGTTGACCAACCTGGGCCGCGTGCGCCTTAAGAAAGTTCAGTAATTCCCCCCACATTTTTTTGCTGCCATGATCCCTTCCCCATTTCCAGTCCGCGGCCGCCGGTCCCGGGCCTTCACCCTGGTGGAGTTGATGGTTTCCATCACCATCCTTTCCATGATGCTGCTCCTCGTCTTCCAGATGCTGGACCAGACTCAAAAAACTTGGAGCCGCGCCAAGGGCATGGTTTCCACGTTCAAAGAAGCCCGGGAGGGCTTTGATCACATCAACCGCACCTCCGCCCAGGCCACCCTGAAGTCGTTCTTCGACACTGTGAAGAAAAAAGGGAGCACCCCCACGGAATTTGAGCGGCAGTCAGACTTGCACTTCGTCTGCGGACCCGTGGATGAGGTGCTTGGCAGTGGCTCTCCCCACCCCCGCACCGGTCACTGCGTTTTCTTCAATGCGCCCCTCGGTTACAACACCCTGGACGACGGTGCCAGGAATGAAGCCGATGGCGGGCATGACGGCCTGCTGACCCTGCTCAATGGCTGGGGCTACTTCGTCGAATACGGCACCGACAAGGCGGAACGGCCTCCGTTCCTGAACGCCATGCCGAACGCTCCCAAGGAAAAATACCGCTTCCGCCTCATGGAGTTCCGCCAGCCCGCCGAGGCGCTCACGATTTACCGCTATCGGCAGAACGACCCCAACAAGCGCAGCAACAAGGACTTCACCGCGTGGATTTTGGACAATAAATTCGGCATCAATGCGGCATCCAACTACACTCCCACCAAGGACGCCATCCGGACCACCCGGGTGGCTGCCAATAACATCATCTCCCTGATCATTTCCCCGCGCCTGTCTGAAAACGAAATGCAGGCCATGGCCGACCGGTCCAAGGAAAACGGAGGCGCGGGATTGCGCTTCACGAAGGCGACTGACATCGCCCCAAACTACCTCTACGACAGCCGGGAATACAAGTACGCCAAATCAGCCAGCTCCGACCGCGTCGCCTACTCGAAAAACCAGATCCCCCCGATGCTCCAGATCACCATGATCGGCATCGACGAAGTCGACGCCGAGCGCTACGCCGCACGCGACCCGAACGCCGCCGAGGACCGGCCACCGGACTACGCTCCCGACAAGAACTACTTTAAAAAAGTGGGGGACTACAAGACGGACCTCAAAAAGGTGACCGACGCCCTTGATGCCGCCCAGATCCGCTACCGGGTCTTCACCACGAACGTGCGGATGCGGAACAGCAACTTCAACGAAACCCGCGGCGCTGAATGACCATCCAGCCCACCTTTCCCATGAAACTCTCCTCCCACCTGCAAACACGGCGGCACCTCAGAGCCTTCACTCTGGTCGAAATGCTGGTCGTGGCCGCCATCATCGGGCTCATTATGGCCATCGCCGTCCCGGCCATCGAGCCGATGATGCGGGGCTCCAAGCTGACCACGGCGGCTGATGACGTCCGCTACCGCCTCGCCGAGGCCAGGCAGACCGCCATCGCCGAAAGCAAGCCCGTGGAAGTCCGCTTCCTCAAATACATCGACCCCACGCTGCCCGTCGGCAGCCCGGCCTACTTCCGTGCCTTCCAGATCGGCCGCTTCGAACTCAACCAGCAGCAGTCCGCCTTTGAGTTCACCCCCCTGAACAAACGGGAGACCCTGCCCAGCGGCGTCGTTTTCTCCGACAACCTCGATTTCTCCAGCCTCCTGCGCAAAGACGAGGTCGGTGGCGGCTCATGGCGCCCTCCGGGAGCCGACTCCCAGGAAATGGAATACGTCTCCTTCACCTTCCGCCCCGATGGTTCCACCAACCTGCCCAAGCGCTCCGGGGACATCTGGTTCATCACCGTCCTCACCCAGCGGGATGCCGAAGGGCAAAACACAGCCCCCAACAACTTTATCACCTTGATGTTGGACCCTTTCACCGGAGGCATCCGAACCTTCCAGCCTTGAGCTTGTCCGTGCGACTCAATCTTTGTTAAAAATCTCGCATTTAAGCTAATTTCTTTAAAAAATTTATAATTCTTGAACTTCCCGCAGCTTTTCGATAAAATCGCTGTAAATACACATTGACACCTGAAACGCAGGCCAGTAAAAATCCCGCCGATCTGTACGACCGGCGGGATTCCGTTTTTATACAGAGGCTTGCTTCTTAGATTGTTATAAAAAATCCGCGGCGGACGTCTAAATAATCAAAGACAAGCAGGCGCTTCCTGGCTCGCTTGCATCAGGATTGAAGCACCGAAATCGGTCAAGTTTTTCAAGCACCCCTTCACTTAACACCAACCCAATTCCTTATGGAACTCGACGGCGGCATCAAAATTTATCTTCGCGAGATCGGCAAGACGCCTCTCCTCACCCCTGAGGAGGAGGTGAAACTGGCTGCGCGGATCAAGAAGGGGGACAAAGCGGCACGGGATCACATGATCCGGGCCAATTTGCGTCTGGTCGTCAAGATCGCCCAGGACTACGCCAACTACGGGCTCCCTCTCCTTGACCTGATTTCCGAGGGCAACATCGGCCTCATGAAGGCAGTGGAGCGCTTTGACCCGAACAAGGGCGGGAAGCTCTCGACCTACGCGGCGTGGTGGATCAAGCAGTCCATCAAGCGTGCGCTGGCGAACCAGTCCAAGACTATTCGTCTCCCTGTCCACATGGTGGACAAAATCAGCAAGATGCGCCGTGTGGCGATGGCCATGTCCGAGGACCTGGGTCGCGAGCCCACGGACGACGAGCTTTCCGAGGAAATCGGCATTGACCGGGCCAAGCTGGCCCAGCTCAAGGCCGCGAGCCTGCGGCCCGCCTCGCTGGACGCCCCGATCTCCGACGATGACACGACCGAGTTCGGCGAAATCATCGGTGACGACCGCGCCCAGACTCCCCACGAGATCTTGAGCCACCGGAACATGCACGACCAGCTGGACGGCCTGCTGGAGGTCCTTGACGAGCGCGAACGCAAGATCATCGATGCGCGTTTCGGCCTGAACGGCCAGAAGCCCCGCACGCTTGAGGAAGTTGGCCAGGAATTCGGCGTCACCCGCGAGCGGATTCGCCAGCTCCAGAACATCGCCCTGAAAAAACTCCGCCGGGCCCTCCAGAAAAAAGAGGATCCCCGTCCGAAGCCGGTCAAGGGTACCAAGGGCAAGAAAAAGGACAAGGCGGCCGCCACAGCGGCGGTGGCAGCTCCGGCAGAGGCCTGATTCTGCAGCAATTTCGACCGAACCCCGCCCCCGGACCTCCGGCAGGCGGGGTTTTTCGTTTCATCACCGCGACTCCACCTTCTTTTTCAGCGCATCACGCTCCTGGCGAAGCTGTTCGATCTCGACGTTCTGCCGGGCAATCTCGGCCACCATCCGGCTCACGGTTTCGGCACTGCCGCCTTTGGCACCCGGGCCGGTGTTCAGGGCTTCGAGGGCCTTCTCCTTGCTGGCCAGCTCCTGTTTGAGAAAGGTAATCACCTGATTCTGCCTTTCCTCCGCCGCTTCGCGGCTTTCCCCCTTGGCTGCGGCGGCTTTTAACCGCTCCTCCACGGTGCGGTTGGCGCTTTTCTGGAGGGATCTCAGATTCTGCTCCAGTTCGTCCACCCGGCGCTGGGCTCCCAGCAGCTTTGCCTCGGCCTCATTGCGCGCGGAGCGGACCCGCGCCACCTGGGTGAAGGCCAGAGCAGCCAGGCCCAGAACCGGCGCCGCCAGGAGCAGCCCCCGGCCAAAGTCCACTGCGAACCTGCGACCACTGGCTTTGGCGGCGTGCGGCTCCATGGCTATTTCCTCTCGCTCCACTTCACCAGCGGACGCACGCGTGCCAGCAGCTGCTCCAGACAGGCCTCCCGGCTGTGCGCCTCCGTGTCCAGCTTCACCTCCGGGCTCTCCGGTATTTCAAACACAGAGTCGCGCCCTGTAAAGTGGGCCACCTCACCCTTCGAGGCCTTGGCGTAGAGCCCTTTGGGGTCGCGTTTTGCGCAGGACTCAAACGTGGCATGCACGTAAACCTCCAGAAAATCCTCCTCCCCCACCACCTGGCGGGCCAGGGTGCGGAGCGACGCCATGGGCGTGACAAACGAGCAGATCGTCACCAGTCCGGCCGTGGAGAAAAGCTTCGCCACCTCCGCCGCACGCCGGATGTTTTCCCGGCGGTCATCAGCGGTGAAGCCCAGGCCGGAATTGAGCCCCGTGCGCAGGTTGTCCCCGTCCAGGAGCACCGTGGCGTGCCCCTCCGCGTGCAGCGCCCGCTCCAGCGCATGGGCCAGTGTGCTTTTGCCCGAGCCCGAGAGCCCGTACAGCCAGATCACGCGCCCCCGCTGCTCCAGCAGCCGTTCCTTCGCGGAGCGGCCCAGCTGGCGGTGAAATTCGGGGTGGATGTTTTCCGCAGGAGAACTCATGGCCGTGAATGATGGTGCGGCCCGCCCCGCCGCGCAACTGGCGCGTGGCTGCGGGCCATTCTTTCACTTCACCACCGGCTGCGCGGCTGCCGGGGCGAGGGGAAATGGCTGCAGCTCCCTCGCCACCGTTCCCTCCGCCGCATTGATGATCCGGATTTTCCCGTCCGCCCCCGCCGCAGCCAGCTCGGTGCCGTCCGGCTTGAACTCCACGGCGTAGATCCCGCACGGCAGCGGCACCAGCTTCAGCTGCACCGCCCCGGCCGTCAGCCAGGCGTTCACCTTGCCCACCTCCTCCGCGTTCCGTTCAGTGCTCACCTTGTTCATGATGCCCTTGATGTCATCCGGCAGCTTCGTATCCACGTCGCAGTTGTACGTGGCAACCATCCCTTTGCCATCCAGACTGCCCCCCGCTGCGAAAGTTTTCCCGTCCGGCGCGTAGCTTACCGACCACAGCCGCCCGTCGATGGCCGGGTACTTCCGCACCAGGTTCGAGTCATCTCCGATCTTCCGGTCCACCTGCCGGTTCATCCGGTAAATCAGCGGCTCACCCGTGCTGCCGCCCACCAGGATTTCATCCCGCTGCGGGTGCCGCGCCACCGCCTGCAGCCCGCCCTTCAGCGCCCCCGGCGTGATGGACGTGATGTTGTCCACAAACCTCTGCGAGGCCACCTCCAGCAGCTTCGCCGTCATGTCCCTGCCGACAGAGACCACATAGTCCCCCTTCACGGAAAAAACCGTGTCCTGCACCCAGTCGTCATGCGTCAGGACAAAGAACACCTGCTTGCCCGTCGCCGCCTCGATCACCCTCGCCGACTTGTCCGCTCCGCCAAAGGCGATCATCGTCCCGTCCGGCGACCAGCTGCCCCCGTACACCGTGTCCGCCGTCACAGATTTGGAAACCAGCAGCTTCCTTTCCGCCACGTCCCACACCTGCACCTCACCCGCCCGCCCCGGCAGCCCGCCCGTCACCGCCAGCCGCTTCCCGTCCGGAGAGAATCTCACGGACTCAATCCGCTCGCTCAGCCCCACCAGCCGCGCCGCCAGCGCCCCCGTCGCCGGGTTCACCAGCAGCACCTCGTGAAATCCAGAAACCGCCAGCACGCTCCCGTCCGGCGCATAGTCCAGCGCCGTCACCAGAGGCGCCGTCGTGTAGACCGGCGGGTGCTCCGTCGTGTAGACCACCCGCGCATTCGCAGGCGTGTCATCCACCGCCCCCTCGGCGATCCACCGCCGGATCACCGCCACCTCCTCAGCCTTCAGCACATCAGCCTTCTTCGGCATCTGCACCTCCCCCTTTTCATCCGGGATGATGTTCTTCACCACAGAGCTGGCCTCCGGTTTCCCCGGCACCAGCCCCGGTCCGTCATCATCCCCGCCCTTCACCATCGCGGCGAACTCCGTCATCACAAAGCCCCCCTTCGCCTTTGCCGGCTGGTGGCACCCCTGGCAGTTCGCTTCAAAGATCGGGCGAATCTTCCGGTAGTAGCTCACCGGCGCATTCGGGTCCTCCTTTGGCGCATCAGCGGCAGCAGTAAATCCCGCGGGCAGCAGCAGCACCGCCAGCACAGAGGCAGGGAGGAAATGAGGAAAATTCAGCATGAAAGGGAAAATCGTTAGGGTCGCGTGCGGGCCGGATCCATTCCGCCCGCGTCCGCCATTCCAACCCCATTCCCCTTCCGCCGCAACCCTATCCTTCGCCCCCGCCTCTCCCTCCCCGCCTCCTTTCAGGTTGACCCCGCCCCCATCTGTGGATTGGTGCCACCCTTGCACCCCGCCACCTCCACCCCCTCCTTCCTCGGCGCCGTCTTCGACTGGGACGGCGTCATCATCGACTCCTCACGCCAGCACGAGCAGGCCTGGGAGGCCATGGCCCTCGAGCTGGGCAAGCCCCTCCTCCCCGGCTTCTTCCGCACCACCTTCGGCATGCGCAATGACCGCATCATCCCCGGTTTCACCGACTGGGCCGCCCCCGGCGACACCGCCGCCATCCAGGCCCTCGGCGACCGCAAGGAGGCCCTCTACCGCGACGTCATCCGCCGCGACGGCATTGCCCCCCTGCCCGGCGTCCTCGCCCTCCTCCAGGCCCTCGAAATGGCCGGCATCCCCTGCGCCGTCGGCTCCTCCACCTCCCGGGAAAACATCCTCACCATCATGGAAATTACCGGCCTCGGCCCCTGCTTCCAGGCCATCGCCGCAGAGAAGGACGTCACCCGCGGAAAGCCCGACCCCGAAGTCTTCCTCAAAGCCGCCGCCGGCATCCACATCGATCCCCGCCACTGCGTCGTCTTCGAGGACGCCCACGTCGGCGTCCAGGCCGGCCGCGCCGCCGGGTCAAAAGTCGTCGCCGTCGCCACCACCCACCCTGCCGAGTCCTTCCTCGGCACCGCCGACTGGATCGTCGAGTCCCTCACCCAGGTCACCGTCGGCGGCCTCGCCGGCCTCTGGACCGCCTGAGCGCACAGGCCAGCACCCGGCCCGCCCCCCGCGTCCCCTCAGCGCCCGAGTGCCTCAAAATTAGCAATTAGCAATCAACAATTCTCAATCAGCAATTTCCGAATACCCCCGTCCTCCTGCTCCCAAAAAACCCAGCCCGCGCCCCCCGAAACAAATTCCGTATTCCGAAATCCGCATTCCAAAATCCCCCTTTCCCCTTCACGGCCGCGTCATCCGCTCCGCGTCCACCCACTGGTCAAACTGCTCCCCCGTCATGTAGCCCAGCGCCAGCGCCGCCTCCTTCAGGCTCGTCCCCTCCTTGTTCCCCTTCTTCGCTATCGCCGCCGCCTTGTCATACCCGATGTGCGGGTTCAGCGCCGTCGCCAGCATCAGACTGTTCTTCACATAGCCGTCGATCACCCCGCGGTTCACCCCCAGCCCCTCCAGGCAGTGCTCCGCAAACGACCTCATCGTGTCCGTCAGCAGCTCCACACTGTGCAGGAAATTATGAATCATCACCGGGTTGTACACATTCAGCTCAAAGTTCCCCTGGCTCCCCGCGAACCCGATCGCCGCGTCATTCCCCATCACCTGCACCGCCACCATCGTCATCGCCTCACACTGCGTCGGGTTCACCTTCCCCGGCATGATCGACGACCCCGGCTCATTCTCCGGCAGCAGCAGCTCCCCCAGACCACACCGCGGCCCCGACCCCAGCCACCGGATGTCATTCGCGATCTTCATCAGAGACCCCGCCAGCGTCTTCAGCGCCCCGCTCGCCATCACGATCTCGTCATGCGCACTCAGCGCCGCAAACTTGTTCGGGTGCGGCGTAAAGGGCAGCCCCGTCAGCTCCGCTATCTTCCCCGCCGCCCGCTCCGCAAATTCCGGGTGACTGTTCAGCCCCGTCCCCACCGCCGTCCCCCCGATCGCCAGATCCATCAGCATCGGCAGCACCTGCTCCAGCCGCGCGATGTCACGGTCGATCAGCGACACATACCCCGAAAACTCCTGCCCCAGCGTCACCGGCGTCGCATCCTGCAGGTGCGTCCGCCCGATCTTCACAATGTCCTGCCACGCCGCCCGCTTCGCCTCCAGCGCCGCGCGGAACGCCCGCGCCCCCGGCAGCAGCCGGTGGATCACCTCCTCAGCCGCCGCAATGTGCATCGCCGTCGGAAACGTGTCATTCGACGACTGAGACATGTTCACATGGTCATTCGGGTGCACCGGCGACTTCGAGCCCCGCTCCCCCCCCGCCATCTCGATCGCCCGGTTCGAGATCACCTCATTCGTGTTCATGTTACTCTGCGTCCCAGATCCCGTCTGCCAGATCCTCAGCGGAAAATGCCCGTCCAGCTTCCCCGAGATCACCTCATCCGCCGCCGCCGCTATCAGCTTCGCCTTCTCCTCCGGCAGCTTCCCCAGATCAGCATTCACCAGCGCACACGCCTTCTTCAGCACCCCCATCGCCCGGATCACCGCACGCGGCATCACATCCCGCCCGATGGCGAAATACTTCAGCGAGCGCTGCGTTTGCGCGCCCCAGTAGGCATCACAGGCCACCTCTATCGGGCCCATCGTGTCGGTTTCAGTGCGGGTGGCAGTTGGTTTCACAGTCTGACTCATGCGCCGCACGATGCGGAAAATCCCCCAGCCGTCAAAGCCGATTCCACACCACCCCCTCGCGCCTCTGGAATCAGCAACGCGCCATCAACAATCCTCACCCAGCGATTTCCAGAAACCCCCACCGCCCAAGCTTCGACCTCAGCAGCGCCCCCCGCCCATCTCCTGCCTCCTCATTCGCATTTTGCCTCCCTGCCCCGTCCACCACTTCAACAATCAAAAATCCTTGTTCATCACTCCCCATTCCTCCCCGTTCCTCACCACCCTCCATTCGCCACAGCCCGCCCCAAGCCCTCACAATTAGCAATCCCCCCACCAAACCGAAGCTCCACGACCGGCTCCGGAGCCCCCTTCGACAGCTCCTCCAGCAGACCCGGCGGCGCCCTGGCCAACAGCAGCGCGGACATGAACGCTGTGGCAATCCTCAACACGGCGGTGGCCGCTCCGCCGACGCACGCGCAGGTGCAGACCCGGGCGAACAAGCTGGACGGGCTGATCCGGGCGCTGCGGAGGACCCGATGGCGCAAAGGAATCGCAAAGGGACAAACCCGAATGCCGACACCAAAATCCGGAGCCCTGAAAGGGCGAGACACCCGCCGGCCACGCACCCACCCACCGCGTCCATCACCCATCGCCCCTCCATCCTTCCTCTTCTCCGTTCCCTCCGTCCTCTCCTGTTCAAAAAACCCCGCGCCCCGCGCCCCACGAACCGCAACGCGGTTCCGTCCTCCAGCCTGGGGTTGCCTGAGACCACGAAGGCTACCCCAGGAAACGGGCACCAAATCCGGGAACCGCACGGCGGTTCAGCCCCCCGAAACCGGGCGTCCGCTGCCAGCTCCCGCCAGTCCGGATGTATTGGGCAACCCACCTCCGGGGGCCGGAACCGCCATGCGGTTCCCAAATTCTCCCCGGGCCACCTGGGGTAGGCCTCCGTTCCGTCGGCCAACCCCAGGCTATGGAGAAACAACGCCTTCGGTGTAGACAGATCCTGAGCCGGCTCCATAATTTTTATGCGCAAGCCCTGACTCCCGGGCCCCCGGGCGTCGCTTTCCCCGTGCCGTGTCGAGCCAAAACTGCGCCGTTTTGTCATTTTGCCCGTCCGCCTGCCGGAAAAACCGCACGGTTGAACGGTCCGGCGATGCGGTTGAATGGTTCGGCGGCGCGGTTGAACGGTTCGGCGGTGCGGTTGAACGGCCCGGCGGTGCGGGTCTGGAACGGGTCAGAGCATTGAAAATCAAGAGTCGTGCCCGGAAAGCCCCCGACGGCACCCGTTTCCCGCCGGAACCTGACGGGGCACCGGACGGGAACCTGAGGGGATGCCGGATTGGTGCGAGGGCCGGGCACCCGCCCGCCGCCGCAGGCGGCTTCCGGCTAATCTTCTAATCTTCTAATCCTCTAAAAATCTAATCCTCTACCCCTCTGCTGCCTCCGGCAGTTCCCCGAAGACCTCCGCCGGCAGCACCACAGGTTCCCTCCCGATCTCCGCAGGCACCTCCCACCGCAGCCAGCGCCACGCGCCGGGGCTGGCCGCGCGGATCTCCCGGGCGTCGCCCGAGAGTACCGCCCACTCGCCGTCCGGGCCATGGGCGAGGATGAGCTGGCAGTCAAACTGCCCCGCCCGTTCCGCCGCCGCGTCCCGCGCCCGCCACACCCGCACCGTGCCGTCGTGGCTCGAGGAGGCGATCCACCCCGGCCCCGCCGCCCCCGCCCCGCCCCCAGCCGGCCACGCGCAGCCGAGGACATGGTCCGAGTGCCCGGTGAGCCCGCCGAGCCGCGCCCCGGTGGTCGCGTCCCACACGGCCAGCGTTTTGTCACTGGAACAGGAGAGAAGGTGCCGCCCGTCCGGGCTCCACGCGCAGGCTTGAACGTAGTCCGTGTGCCCGGTGAGGGTGAGAAGGCGGGCGCCGGTGGCCGCGTCCCACACGGCCAGAGTATTGTCATTCGAACCGGCGAGAAGGTACCGCCCGTCCGGGCTCCACGTGCAGGCATTCACGTCGCCTGAGTGCCCGGTGAGCGTGAGGAGCCGGGCGCCGGTGGCCGCGTCCCACACGCCCAGCGTGTGGTCATCTGAACCGGAAAGAATCTGCCGCCCGTCCGGGCTCCACGTGCAGGCCCGAACGGCGTCCGAGTGCCCGGTCAGGGTGAGGCGGCGGGCGCCGGTGACCGCGTCCCACACGGCCAGCGTGTTGTCAGAGGAACCGGAGAGAAGGTGTCGCCCGTCCGGGCTCCATGCGCAGGCCCGGACGTAGCCCGAGTGCCCAGTGAGGGTAAGGAGTCGGGCGCCGGTGATCGCGTCCCACACGGCCAAAGTTTTGTCATCCGAGCCGGAGAGAAGGTGCCGCCCGTCCGGGCTCCACGCGCAGGCCCAGACCGAACTCGAGTGGCCGGTGAGGGTGAGGAGGCGGGCGCCGCTGGCCGCGTCCCACACGGCCAGCGTGCAGTCCTCTGATCCGGAGAGAAGGTGCCGCCCATCCGGGCTCCACGCGCAGGCGCAGACCGTGCCCGAGTGCCCGGTGAAGGTGAGGAGCCGGGCGCCGGTGGCGGCGTTCCACACGGCCAGGGTGCCGTCGGACAGCCCGGTGACGAGGCGCGGGGCGGCGTCGGGCGCGGCGGGGGCGAGGGGGCTGAGGGCGCAGCAGGTGACCCCAGGGAGGCTGTCGGGGGCGAAGGTGGCGCGGGCGGCGGGGCGGAGGGCGGCGCGGGCGGCGGGCGTGGCGGGGAGCCACACGTGGTGGATGCGCGCGGCAGTCGTGAGGAGAGGGTTAGAGGGTTGGAGGATGAGAGGATTAGCCGGAGCTTGTGGGGCGGGGGGGCTCTCATGAGGCTGGCCTCCGGCCAGGGAGACGTCTGGGGGGCCTTCAGCGGCGCAGCCGCCGTGGAGTGCGTGCAGCTCGCTGCCGCTGTCCGGCTCGCAGCTCGCTGCGGCCGGCGTGCCCCCTGCCTCGTGCTCCGCCGGTGCCCCGCCGCTGGGGGCGCGCGTGGCTTGGGGCGCGCGGCTGGCAGCAAGCTGCCTCGCCGACAGCGGCAGCGAGCTGCCCGCAGTCCACGGGCCTGCGGCCGGCCCTTCAGAGTGGGGCCTTCGGCCGGCCGGAGTGGGGCCCGCAGCGGGCGGGTCCTCCTGAGGCCCGGGGCCGGCCACCCCCTCGGGCGGGACGACGTGGGAAAAGAGGCCGTCCAACAGGGCGGGGGGGGCGTCCGCTGTTTCCCCGCCGAGATGGGCGGCGGCGAGGGTGGCATGACGCCACTGGGCGGCGCGGAAATGCGCCCCGGCCAGCCGCGCCCCGGCCAGGCTGACGTGCTCCAGCACGCACTCGGCGGCCTGGACGCCCTCCAAGTTTGCCCCGCCGAGGTCGAGGTGGCGGAGGTGGGCGGTGATGGGCGGATAGTAGGGGCTGCGCTCCGGGTCGAAGACGTCGCAGAAGAGCGCGCCGGAGAAATCCGCGCCGCGCAGGGGCAGGAGGCGCTGGGGGCCGTGGCCATGTATTTCCCAGCCGGTCAGGTCCGCGCCGGGCAGGCGGACGTGGGCGGGCTCCGGCTCCGGCCAGGCGCCGGGGGCGGGGGGGACATTGTGCGCGACGGCCAGCAGCCAGTACTTAAAAGCCAGCCGGGCCGCCGCCACGGGAGCCTGGCCGAGAATGGTGCCGAGGGTGGCGCGCGCGGCCCGCTGCTCGGCCGCAGTACCGAGGGCGAGGATGTCCCCGAGGAACCCCAGGGTCTCATCCGACACACCTGCGGACCCTATTTCCCGCACCCCGTCCAGCCCCACTAGGTCGCCGAGGTCCCAGGCTCCGGTCCGGCCCTCCCGCAGGGCGCGGGCGAGGTGGCTGGCGAGGAAGTACTCCTGCAGGCTGGTGTGGGCGAAGCGGAAGTGCTTTTCCCCGCCATCCGGCCTGAGGACAAAGGTGGCGGTGCGGAGGTCTTGCTTGAGCAGGGTGCGGTCCCTGGCTGCGTAGATGGAGGCGATCTCGGGATGGGCGTGGAGGAAGGTGTCCAGCCACTGCTCCAGGGTGTCTGCGGCCCACTCGCGGGCGCCCTGGGCGGTGAGGGCGGCGGCTATTTCCTCCATGAGGAGGCGCTTGTGCATGGGGTCGAGGGTGTGCTTTGGCTCGTCGCGCCCGAGCCAGCGGGCGACGAACTGCTCGTAGAGGGAGGCGGCATTGACCACCTGGCCGGAGGCCCGCAGGGACTCGAGGGCGCCGAGCTGCTCTGAAATGAGGAAGAGCAGGTACGGGCGCTTGGCGAGGTCTTTCAGGTTATGAATCTCCTGAATGAGGCTGAAGGCCCTCTCCGCCCGCTTAGGGCTGCCGAGCACGCCCTGGAGGTAGGTTTTGATCTGCTCCTCGGTGAAGGGGAGGAGGACCATGGTGCGGTAGTCGCTGGCCTGAAGGCGCTCCCGGTCCTCGGCGAGGAGGTAGGACATCTGCGCGGCGACATCGCGGAAGTAGTGGGACCGGCACGAGACCAGCCAGCGGCCATGGGCGGGGACACCGGGAGCGGGGGGAGGGGCGGCGGCCTGTTTTTTCACGAGGCTGGGCGGCAGCATGCGGAACAGCTCACGCAGGAAGTCCCGCGACTGCGCGGGGGAGAGGTGGACGATCTTCTCATCCAGGCCGTCGAAGAAGACAACGGCGCGGCCGGTCTGCACGAGGTCGATGAGCTGGGCCGGGGTGAGGGCGACGGCGTCCGCAGTGTCGCTGGAGCGGTCGAGGGAGGCCTGGAGGAGGTCGTGGAGCCTCGGCACGAGGTGGCGCTCGCCTTCGCGGGCGGCGTCCTTCAGGTCGATGTAAATGGGGATGGGCGAGGCGGAGTCGTTTTTATGGATATCGAGCAACCGCTGGGTGGCCTGGCGCAGGGTGGTCGTCTTCCCGATGCCCAGCTCGCCGAGCAGGGCGAAATAAGCGGGGCTGGCAGGATCCCTGGCCCACTGGACGATGGCCTCCACCGCGGGCACCGCGCCGGAGCGGGGTGCGGGGGCGCCGGGGGAGTGGCTGAGCTGGGAGTGGAGGCCGTCGGCGGTCTCGCCGAAGGCGTCGATGATGAAGTTTCCCTCAGCCTGCTTGGCCAGGCGGGCGATGTCCTCGGCCTCCGTCCGGGTCCGGCTGGCGTGCTCCTGGAGGTGACTTGCGGAGTGGGACAGGTGGAGGGCCTCTTCAGCGACCTCGCCCGCCTCGGCAGCCACGGCGGCGAGGTGGACGGCCAAGGCTGCGGCGCTTGGCTTTTCCCCAGGCGCGGGGGCGGGGGCCAGGGTGTCCGGGTTTTCGGGAAACAGACCGTCGAGGCGCTGAAGCAGTGCCTCAAAGAGGTGGAAGGCGAACTCGTCGCGGGCGGTCTCACCGAGTTGGGAGTAAAACTGGGGCCGGCGCTCGTCGTCGCGTTCGACGAAGGTCTGGAGGCGGCGCACGGCAGGGGGGCCATTTTCCGCGAAGTCGAATTTTTTCAGCCCAACGGTGACGAGGGGCTTGGGCGTGGGATTTTCCTTCGAGGGCAGGTAGTGGGCGAGTTCGGTATGGATGATGAAATCGCTCACGAGGGCGGCGGGGCTGAAGAGGAAGAGGCCGAGGTGGGATTTTTCCAGGGCGGCGCGGATCTCGGACTCCCAGCCGAGGCCCGGGGGGATCTCGTGGTCGATCCAGAGGGTGACGGCGAAGCGGCGGGTCTGGAGGAGGGGTTTGAGACGCTTGAGCAGGCAGACGGCAAGGAGGTTGTCCGCGTGGGCGTAGGAGACGAAGAGGTTCACTTTGATCCTGCCCTCAGCCGTGACCTCATAGCCGAGCGACTGAACGCGGTCGGGGGTGCCCGAGGTGGAGGCGTAGGCGGTCCCGAGGGCGGCGGCGCGGCTGGGGTCGGGTCCGGTGAACCAAAACTCACGCTGGTCGAGCGGGGAGCGCTTTTTTGTGTCGGCCTCGATGCGCAGGCGGAGGTCGGGGAGGCCGGGCGGGGTGCCTGCGGCGGCCTGATTGAGTTCGCTGCGGAGGGTGGAGAAGGCGTTGGTGAGGCGCTTGGAATAGGCGGCGGTGGTCTCGCCCTCGGACTGGGGCCAGAATTTTCCAGTGACCTGCGCAAAAGTCGTGCGGGGCTGGATGGCGGCGGCGACGAGCTGTGCGAGGCGGTCCTTTTTTGACCCGTCAAGCCGCGCGATCCAGGCTCGGGCGGCGGCGGCAAGGGCAGGGCCGTGCAAGACAACCGGGGCGTCGCCTGCGGGCTGCGGAGCGGGAGTGGCGGGAGAATTTTTCGTGGCCATGGGCTGGAAAGTGGCGAGGTTCGGGTGGTTTTCAAGGTATTTTTGATGATTAACCCGGTTTAGCTGCTGATTTTTGATGATTTGATCCACCCCGCCGACGCCCCCCGGGTGTGAGGGAGGCCATTTCGGAAAGCAGGGGCGGTGGCCCATCCCCAACGGGCTTCCCAGGGCAATCCCTGACGGTTCCTCCCCCAAATGTGCCGCTTGCCAGCGATGGGGCGAGCCGATAGACTCGCGGCCTATTCGAACACCCGTATGAACCCTATCCCGCTCCCCAACCAGTCACGCCGCAGTTTTCTGCGCGCTTCACTCGCCTCGGCGACCGTGCTTTCTGTTCCCACCTTTCTCCGCGCCCAGGGGGCCAACGGGGATGTCCGAGTGGCCGTCATCGGCACCGGTGGACGGGGCAGCGGCCACATTGGCCAATATCTAAAAGCCAAGGGCTGCCGCCTGGTCGCCATCTGCGACTGCGACCAGAAGGCCCTGGACAGGCACCAGGCCGAACTGAAGAACAAGAACGTCGAGGTCAAGACTTACCTCGACTTCAGAAAACTGCTCGAAGACAAAGACATCGACGCCGTTTCCATCGCCACGCCGAACCACACGCACAGCCTGATCGCCATCCGCGCGGTGCAGGCCGGGAAGCACGTCTTTGTGGAAAAACCCGTTTCCCACAACATCTGGGAGGGCCGCCAGCTGGTCACGGCGTCCGAGAAATACGGGAAGACCATCATGCACGGCATGCAGCGGCGCTCCAGCGAGGGCTGGGCGGAGTGCATGGAGTGGGTGAAAGGCAACACCGGGCTGGGCAAGATGACGCTCTCCCGCGGCCTGTGCTACAAGTCCCGCCAGTCCATCGGCAAAAGTTCCGCACCGACCGAGGCGCCGTCGAGCGTGAACTACGACCTGTGGAGCGGCCCGCGCGAAATCAAGCCGGTGAACCGCAAACAATTTCACTACGACTGGCACTGGCAGTGGGCGTATGGCAGCGGGGACATCGGGAACCAGGGGCCGCACCAGTTCGACGTGGGCCGCTGGGCGCTGGGTGATCCGGGCGAGAGCCCGACCTCGGTCATCTGCGTGGGCGGACGCTTCGGCTACGATGACGACGGCGAGACGCCGAACACCCAGATCGCCTTCTTCGACTTCAAACCCGTGCCGATGATTTTCGAAGTGCGCGGCCTGCCGAAGGCGAAAATGGAGTTCAAGAAATTCCAGTCGAAGTACATGCCCTCGCCCAAGGTGAACCAGGGCACGGAAATCGGAAACGTGATCCACTTTGAAGGCGGCTTCATCGTCGAGGGCCAGGTTTACGACAACGACGGCAAGGCGGTGCGCGAAAGGTTCAAGGTCGGAGAAAGTGGCGACCATTGCGCCCATTTCATCGACTCCATCCACGAAGGCAAGGTGCGCAAGATCTGGAACGCCGAGACCGGCCACCTCTGCGCCAGCCTGCCCCACATGGCGAACACGAGCTACCGGATCGGCCAGGCGTCGAAGCCGGGCGAGATAGCGGAGCGGATCAAGGGCAATGCGCAGTTCAGCGAGACCTACGAGCGCATGAAGCAGCATCTGGCCGACAACGACATTGACCTGGAAAAGAGCAACCCCGTCCTGGGACCGGTGCTCACGTTTGATCCGAAGTCGGAGAAATTCACCGGCGAACTCGCCGACAAGGCCAACGCCATCCAGACCGAGACATACCGTCCCGGATTTGAGATCAAAATCTAAGCGCCGTCAACCGCGCCAAACACGAAAGGCCGTCTCCGCGAGGGGGCGGCCTTTTTGCGGGGCGGGGCGGCGTGCGGGGGGTGGAAATCAACCGCGAATTGACGCGAATTGACGCGAAGAAACGCGAATGTCAGAAGCGGCTTGGAAAACTTTTCATGACGCCGCTGCCCCCCCAGATAAACCCAAACACGGCGAGAATTGAACAGGAGGGAACGGAGGGAACGGAGAAAGAACTTGTTGCGACTGTCCCATCAGTCACCTGCCTGATGAGGTGGATGGACTCTGATGTCCGCGCATCAAGTGCTGGTACTCCGTTTTCTCCGTCTCCTCCTGTTCCAAACCATTCAGGCATTTAGGATAAAGAGTTCGCCTCAACCCAAACACCCCGCCCCGTCACCTCTGGCATTCGCGTCAATTCGCGTTCATTCGCGGTTGGCCTTCTTCCGCCGTGACCGCCCGTGCCGCGGTCTCCAGCGCGGCGGCGGAGAGGTCGCCGGCGTCGATGGTGCGGGAGGCGGGGAACTCGCGGGCGCACTCGCGGTAGCGGGGGTCGTAGTGGCGCAGGAGGATGTCGCGGACAAAGGGGGCAAAATCTCCGTGGTCGATTTGCGCGAGCCAGGCGTTGACGACGGCGCGGGAGTGCATTTCCACCAAGACGGGGAGGAGGGAGTGCAGGCGCTCCGGCTGGCGGAGAAAGTGGTCGTACTCCCGCACGAGGAAGTCGAGGCGGGAGTCGAGTGGCGCGGTGATTTCCGTCACGGTGGCGCGCTTCATGCCCTGCCAGAGCGGCTCCGGCAGGTGGAGGCGGCCGAGGCGTTTGCTCTCGGACTCCAGGTAGACCGGGCGGGCGGGATCGCAGCAGGCCAGTTCATTCCAGAGGGCGGTTTCAAAGGCCTTCTGCGCCGGCTGGGGGCGGTCGGGCTCCTGGCCGAGGAGGGAGCCGCGATGACCGCCGAGCCCCTCCAGGTCCAGCACCTGATGGCCCCGGGACCTCAGCACCTGGAGCAGCTCCGTTTTTCCCACGCCGGTCAGCCCGGTGAGCATGTGGAACTGCGTCTGTCCGCACAGCTCCTCCAGCTGCGTGCGCACGAGCGAGCGGAAGGCCTTGTAGCCGCCGCGAATGACCTCGGCTCTCCACCCGATCTCGCGCAGGATGTGGGCGAGGCTGCCGGACCGCTGCCCGCCGCGCCAGCAGTACACGAGCGGATGCCAGCCGCGCGGCTTCGTTAAAAAGTGGCTGCGGAGGTGCCCGGCGATGTTCTCCATGATGAGTGCCGCGCCGAGCCGCTTGGCCTCGAAGGAATCCTCCGAATAAAGCGTGCCGACCTCGACGCGCTGGGCATCTGTGAGCACGGGCAGGTTCACCGCGCCGGGCAGGTGGTCATCGGCAAACTCCGAGGGCGAGCGCACGTCGATGACCTCGTCAAAGGCGTCGAGCTGCGTGCGCGAGACGAGGTGGAGCGGCTGGGGGGCGGCGGACATGGCGGTCGGTGGCGGGGCCGCCCCGGGCTTACGCGAACTGGCGCAGGAAGCGCACGTCGTTTTCGATGAAATGCCGGATGTCCGAGATTCCCCAGAGGACCATGGCCAGGCGCTCCAGGCCCATGCCCCAGGCGAAGCCGGTCACCTTGTCCGGGTGATAGACGTCGTCACCCCGCTGGCGGGAGATCTCGGCAAAGACGGCCGGGTCCACCATGCCGCAGCCGGCGATCTCGACCCAGCGCGGCGCCTGGCCGGCGGCGTGCAGCTCGATGTCGATCTCGTAGCTCGGCTCGGTGAAGGGGAAGAAGTGGGGGCGGAAGCGCAGCTGGGTTTTCGGCCCGCAGAGGGCGCGGAAGAAATACTCCAGCGTGCCCTTCAGGTCCGCCAGGGTGACGGACTCCGCGACGTAGAGGCCCTCCAGCTGCGTGAAGGCGCTGAGGTGCGTGGCGTCGATCTCGTCCCGGCGAAAGGCGCTGCCCGGCGCGATGATGCGCACTGGCGGAGCCTGTTTTTCCATGGTGCGGACCTGCACGCTGGAGGTGTGGGTGCGGAGGAGGTGGCCGGTGGAAAAGTAGAACGTGTCCTGCTCATTGCGCGCGGGGTGGTCGGCGGGGGTGTTGAGCGCATCGAAGCAGTGCCACTCCGTCTCCACCTCGGGCCCTTCGGCCAGGGCGAAACCCATGCGGCGCAGGATCTGGATGGCGCGGTCCTGGATCATAGTGAGCGGATGCAGCCCGCCGCGCCACTGAGGGCGGCCGGGGAGCGTGACATCGATGCCCACCACCGCTGCCGCGTCTTTCTCCGCCTGGAGGGCGTCCTTCCGTCCGTCGATGGCCGAGGTGATGGCCGTGCGCACCTCGTTCAGCTTCGCCCCCACGGCGGCTTTCTGGTCGGGTGGCACGTCCCTCATGCCGGCGCTCAGGGCGGTGACGGAGCCCTTTTTCCCAAGGAATTCGATGCGCACCTGCTCCACCCCCGCCTCGTCGGCGGCGGCGTCCAGGGTGGCGAGGGCGGCGGATTTCAGGGCGTCGAGCTGTTCGAGCATGGGCGGCAAAAAATGGGTGGAGTTCAGAAAAGCGGGAGCCTGAAGCAGTAGGCGGCCCGGAGCGGAAGGCAAGGAGGGGATTTTTGGGAATCCGCATTGCCGCGGCACGTGGCTGCCCTTCGGACCGCCTGAAACAATCCCGGTTTTGCGGGCGTTAGAAATTTCTGAGGAGGCACGTGGCCACCCAGCAGAGAAAGCCGGTGATCTCGGTTGCTGCGGCCGCAAAGAGCTTGATCCGCGCGGCACGAGCCGGGGCGAAGCCGCCGGAGAGGAGGAAGGCCAGCGTGAACAACGGCGCCACCAGAATCCGGGGAAACGCCAGGCCTGCCATCAGGGAACGAGGATCGATGACGACCATGAGGAAGGCCGCAAGGCTGGTGAGCGCGAAGACGAGAGCCGCGATGGAGTACCCGCGCCAGAAACCTGCATGGGGCCTGAGGAAGAAGAGGGCCGCTCCGGTCGCGGGAATGGCGGCCACCCCGAATGGGGTGCGACCGCAAAATCATGTAACATCACGCGGCTTTTTGTGTTACAATGCCCCGCCAAAGCCCTGCCCAGCGCTCTCCCGCGCTGTGGGCCAGCGCCCGCAGTTTGAGGACGTGTCCGGCCATGGTAAATCCCCATGT
>JANOAS010000415.1:0-16746 GCA_031411255.1 bacterium | reverse complement strand
AGCGTGCCGCCGGGCCTGGGCGGCGTGGTGTCCCTCTCGGCCGGAGCGAACCACACTCTGGCGCTGAAAGCCGACCGGACGGTGGCCGGCTGGGGCACGGACAGCTACTATGACCAGTCCGTGGTACCCGCAGGCCTGCGCGGCGCGATGATGGTGGCGGCGGGTGGCACGCACAGTGTGGTGCTGCTGGCGGACGGCAGCCTCGTCACATGGGGAGGCAATGTTTATGGCCAGAGCGACGTGCCGGCCGGACTCACTGGAGTGAAGGCCGTGGCCGCCGGGGGCACGCACACGCTGGCCCTGCGGAGTGACGGCAGCGTGGCCGCGTGGGGGAACAATAATTTCCACCAGACCGAAGTGCCTGCGGGCCTGTCCGGCGTGACGGCCCTGGCCGGTGGGGGCGAGCACAGCGTGGTACTGAAAGCAGACGGCACCGTGGCCGCCTGGGGCCGGAATGATTCCCGCCAGGCCACCGTGCCGGCGGGGCTCACCGGTGTGGTCGCCATCGCCGCAGGGCAGGACCACACGATGGTGCTGAAATCCGACGGCACGCTCGTCGCGTGGGGAGCGGATGGCTACGGCCAGTCCACCGTGCCTGCAGGGCTCGCCGGGGTCTGCGCCATCGCGTGCGGAGGGTTTCATTCACTGGCGGTGCAGCGCGTGGTCGACTTCGGCAGCCGGGACGTGCGCGCCGCCGGCGTGACGCGCACCTTCACCATCCGGAACACCGGAACCGCGCCGCTCTCGCTCTCCCGCGTCAGCGTCACCGGGGCGGATCCCTCAGATTTCACCACCGACACGAGCGGCCTGACCGGCCCGATCCCGCCTGGCGGCAGCGCCACCCTCGCCTTTCGCTTCGCCGCCCGGGGCCTGGGCCGCCGCAGTGCCACGCTGGCCCTCTTCAGCAATGATCCCGACGAGCCCAGCTTCAACATCGCCCTCACCGGCACCGGCACCGGGCTGGTGCCGGAGATCGAGGTGCGGGGCGCCGGCCGCAGCCTCGTCAGCGGCAGCACCACGCCGGAGACGGCCACGGGCACGGACTTCGGCAGCACGGACACCGCCTTCGGCACGGTGGTGAAAAACTTCACCCTCGCGAACACCGGCACCGCCCCGCTGAACCTCGCCGCCGCATCCCGCGTCGTGCTCGGCGGACTGGGTGCGGCAGACTTCACCGTCACCGTCCAGCCCGCCGCCGTCGTCGCCGCCGGAGCCAGCACCACGTTTCAGATTTCCTTCAACCCATCCGCCACCGGCCCGCGCTCCGCCGTGGCCACCCTGCTCAATGACGATGCCGACGAGAGCCCGTTCACCTTTGCCATCGCCGGCACCGGCACGACACCCGTGCCGGACATCGCCGTGGAGCAGCCCGTGGGACGCCGGGTCACAAGCAGCCTGGAGTTCACCGGCCAGACGGTGGGCGTCGCGAGTGCGGAAAAAGTTTTCGCGCTCAAAAACGCCGGATCGGCCGCCCTCTCCATCACAAGCGTGACCCTCACCGGCGACCAGGCGGGGGATTTCCTGCTGAACGCGGCACTCGTCCCGGCCAGCCTGCCTGCACCGGGAGGCAGCGCCACCTTCACACTCGCCTTCCGCCCCACCGCCGCCGGCCTCCGGCAGGCCACGCTCAGTCTCGCCAGTGATGACCCGGACACCCCGGCGTTTGACCTCCTCCTCATCGGCACCGGACTCGCACCCGAGCCGAATCTCGTCCTGGAATCCCCCGCCGGAGTGTCCCTCGGCCGCCAGGTGGTGGCGTGGGGCGCGCAGTCCACCGGGGCGGACTACGGCCAGACCGCCGTGCCCGCCGGGCTGAAAAACGTGACCGCCCTCGCCGCCGGACTCGGCCACAGCCTGGCCCTCAGAGCGGACGGCACCGTGGCCGCGTGGGGGGATGATTTCTACGGCCAGAGCACCCTGCCCTCGGGCCTGTCAGGCGTGACCAGCATCGCCGCCGGTGACTACCACACCGTAGTCCGGAAAAACGACGCCACCCTCGCCGCCTGGGGCTGGAACGTCGTGGGCCAGACCAGCATTCCCGCAACCCTCGGCCCCGCCGCCAGCGCAGAGGCCGGGTTTGCCCACACCGTGGCGCTGCGGAGTGACGGCACCGTCGCCGCCTGGGGGCACAACCCGTCCGGCCAAAGCACGGTCCCCACCTCCTTGGCCGGTGCCATCGCCGTGGCTGCCGGCGGCTCCCACAGCGTGGCGCTTAGGTCCAGCGGCACCGTCGTCGCCTGGGGGGACAACACCTACGGGCAGCTCGCCATTCCCGCCAGCCTCGCAGGCGTGACCGCCATTTCAACCGGCTCCTACCACACCCTGGCCCTGAAGTCCGACGGGACCGTCGCCGCCTGGGGCTACAATGCGCAAAAGCAGTGCGACGTGCCCCCGGGTCTCACCGGCGTGCGCGCCATCGATGCCGGTTCCTTCCACAGCGTGGCGCTGAAAAATGACGGCACCGTTGTCGCGTGGGGCTTCAACGTTTCGGGCCAGTGCAACATCCCCGCCGGCCTCGGGTCCGTCACCGCCATCGCCGCCGGGGCCTCGCACACGCTTGCACTCACCGACACGCGGCAGATCGATTTCGGCCCGCTCCAGGCCACCGGTCGCGGGGCGCCCCGGACCTTCACCGTGCGCAACACCGGCCATGCCCCGCTCGCCCTCACCAGCGTCGCCACCACCGGGGGAAATGCCGGAGACTTCCTCGTCACGATCCCCAGTCTGGCCGCCGCCGTGCCAGGCCCCGGCGGCAGCACCACCTTCACCGTCACCTTTTCCCCCACCGCCACCGGCCCGCGCAGCACCACGCTCAGGCTGGCCAGCAATGACCCGCACGCTGCCACGTTCGATGTGTTTCTCTCCGGCACCGGTACCACGCCCCTGCCCGCCCTCACCGTTTACGCCTCAGCACCCGTCGGCGCCAGCAGCCCGCTGCGGGACAATGGAGACACCATCCTCCTGCCCAAGACCACCCTGCCCGGCGGCACCACCAGCCACACCTTCACTGTGGTGAACTCCGGGCTCGCCCCGCTCACCTTCGGAGCCCTCTCATTGGCCGGCCCCAGCCAGCCGGGTGTGCTCACCGTCACCCAGCCCGCCTCCACCCTCGCGCCAGGCGGCAGCACCACCTTCACCCTCCAGCAGACCCCCGCCGTCGTCGCCGGGGCCACCGCCGTGCTGGAAATCCCGAGCAACGACCCCGCCACCGCGCGCTTCCGCATCCCCGTGCGCGGTCGCGTGCTCGGCGCAGCGTACGCCGCCTGGCGTGTGGAGAAATTCGGCACCAGCGCAGACACCCCGGCCAGCGCCTCCACCGCCGACCCCGACACCGACGGCCTGGCGAACCTCATGGAGTTCGCCCTCGGCTCGGATCCCGCGTCAGGCCGTGCCCGCCCCGTGCCCGCCGCCGCGTTCAACCCCGCCACGCGCACCTGGACCTTCACCTACACCCGCACAAAATCCGCCGTCACCTCCGGCCTGCTTTTCACCGTCGAGTGGAGCCCGCAACCCGGCGGCCAGTGGCAGCCCGTCACCCAGCCCGGCACACCCACAGACCTCGGCACCGCCGAACGCATCACCACCACCTTCCCCGCACCCGCCGGCCGCCTCGGTTTTATCCGGCTCCGGGTGAGCGAGCCGTAGGCCCAACCACCAGCCTCCGACAGCCTCGGCAGAGGCGACAGGTACCAGCCCGCGACTTCAGCTGTGGGTTCGCCGGACAAAACAAGCCGAGTCCCGGCAGGGACGAAAGAAGGCCACGCCATACCAAGCCGTCAGCCACTGGCAGGGGATGCCGCTTCTTCCGTCCCTGCCGGGACTCCCGAAATGGAGGAGCAAACCCACAGCTGAAGCTGTGGGCTGATTTCTGCCGCCTCTGCCGAGGCTGGGAAAGCGCGGGCCGGGGATGAACGTGAACGGCTTTCTACCGCTGTTTATTTCCTGCCAGCACGGCCAAAAACCTTCAGAAGAAGCCAGAATGGCTGGAGCCGGCTCGGTGCCGCCAGCCTCACACCTCCGCCAGCAGACGCCGGTGCCCGGCGATCTCGCGGTGGATCGATTTGAAGAAATACCAGCCCCAGCCGTGGTCGGAGTCGCCGTTCCAGTCCGGATCGTAGTGATCCCCGCGTTCCAGGAAGCGCTCCGGGTGCGGCATGAGGCCAAAGACGCGGCCGGTTTCATCCTGAAGCGCGGCGATGTCAGCCGAGGAGCCGTTGGGATTTTCCGGATAGGTCAGCGGCACCAGGCCCGCCGTGCGGTAGGCCTCCGCCTCGTTGTCCGGGGCCACGAAGCGCCCCTCGGCGTGGGCGATGGGAAACTCGATGTCGATGTCCGCAGGCAGCTCGCGGAGGAAGGGATTGTCCGGGTTCTGCACGCGCAGCTTCACCCAGCGGCACTGGAAACGGCCGGAGGTGTTGTCGATCAGGCTGCCTCGCGGCAGCAGGCCCAGCTTGGTGAGGATCTGAAATCCATTGCAGATGCCCAGCACGTAGCCGCCACCTGCCACGAAGTCCCACAGCGCACTGCCGAGCTTTTGCTCCGTGATCAGCTGGGCGATCCGGCCGGACATGACGTAGTCCCCGTAGCTGAAGCCGCCGGAGAGCACGACGAGCTTCACCCCTTTCAACGACGCCGGCTCCACAAGGGCAATGGGCAGCACCTCCGTGGCGAACCCCGCCCCTTGCAGGGCGCGGGCCGTCTCGGCGTCGCAGTTGGTTCCGGGAAATTTGAACAGCAGGGCTTTTGGCTGGGCGTCCATCACTCCATCTGTGCCGCATCCCCCGCCGCGTGCAAGGCGGGAAATCCAGGAAAACTCAAGGCGGGCGGGAGGCAGGGGCGAACGCAGGCAGGAAATCTTTCACCGCCTGCGCCGCCAGCCGGCCAGCACGAGCCCGCCCAGGAGCAGGGCTGCCCCCGGCTCCGGCACGGAGGAAACGAGCGGCTCGACTGTGATCCGCGCCCGCGCCTGCACACCGCTCGTCACCTCGCTCCAGCCGTCATCCGGAGCGTAGTACCATGTGTTCCCCAACGCCCACCCCGGGGCCGTCACCGGGGCGTTCGCGTTGTTGACCGTGTAAATCGAGTCCCCCACCGGCACCGTGATGTGCACCCAGTAAGTGAGCGAGGCCAGCATCCGGATGGGAGCCGAGGGTGCGATGGTCACCAGCTGACCCTGGATGCCGGGCACCGGCGTGACCTGCCCGATCACCACCGGATTCACCCCGCCAGGCACGGCCGAACCGGTGCTGAGGGTGGCCTGAACGGCGGAGAAGGGCGGTGAGGTGGCCAGGTTCATCACGAACCCGATCTCAGTCAGGTCCACGTCGTCCGCCCCGGTGGTGAAGCTGAAGGCGATCTGCCTGTCGCCAAATGAATCCCCCGGGAAAAACTCCCCCAGCGGCCCGGAAAGCGACGCGGCAAACCCCTGGGTTCCCGGGGCGAGATTGTTGATGGCAACAAGCGAAGCCCGCGCCGCAGCAGGGCTCAGGATCAGCAAAAAACAGCACAAACGGGCAAGTGGTGACATGGCGGGTGACGATGGGATGAAGTGAATTCGAGCCCGGAAACGCAAGGCCCTCACCCCTGTACTGAAGGACCCCGCTTCGGGAGTTTTCGAGGATCTCAAAAAATGTTCCAACAGGCACCAGGACGGCATCCCCTCATGGGTTGATCCGCTCGACAAAGGATTGATCGCGTGGACTCCAAACCAATTCATACCCACCGTCCGAGGAGAGGACAAAGGTCCTGATCTGCGGGAGTCGCAACTTCAATGCATTCAGTTGGAGCGCTGTGGGCCTTTCCCTGATGCTTGACTCCGTGAACCGGACCTCCTCAACGTGAGAAAAGGCGGGAATGTCATCGGCCGACCGCAGGTGGACACCTGTCAAGTGGAGCACCCTCAGGCGTTCAATACTTTGAAACGGATGGAGACTTGGAAAGTAATTGCAGTTGTCGTGCCCGGCATCGAGGTACAGCTCTTCCAGTCTGGGAAAGAAACTGATCCATCGGAAATTTGCAGGGTTTCGGTCCCCGCTGCGAATCACAGTTCGTCTACTGCTTGGCCAGCCGCTCCAATACGTGAGATGCGAAAAGCCCGCCTGGTCCAATGATCGACGAGCCTCGTATTCGAGCGTCACGAAGACGGTGGTCGCGACCAGCAGAACTGCATATCCCAGTTTTCTCAAAGCTGTCATCGGTAAAAAGAAATCACGGCGATTTCCTCACCTTCTCTCCCGCCCCGGATCATGCTGCGTCAGCCGAATCGTTGGAGGCTGACTGAGGAAGATGCGCCTGACAGGGTTCCACAAGCATTCCTGCCGGTAGAACCTATGCGGCTGCTCAACGCCTGCCGCGTCGGAGAGCAGGAGGCTGCCACTCAGGGACACCGTGACGGGCCCGGCAGAGCCTTCAGGATTTTGGTAATCCACCTTCAGGTGTTCACCGGCGAACTTCACCTCCCAGTCTGGCGAAAGACCGGGTTGGGTTTCCATTCCCGCGCAACGGCCGCGCACCGCTGCATGGAGCAGAACACGAAGCTTTCTCTCCCTGAGTTCGAGCAGCCAGAGTGAGCCATTTCCCATGTGGGTGCTGTCGAAGATTTCCAAAACAGGATTCCCAACCACGTCCAGCGACATCCAGCGGCAGGAGACCACGTAGTGCCCGCAGGCTTCGGCGTATTCCTGAGGAAAAGCGGCGGCCCATTCCACCCGGTCGCCAGCTTGTTTAAAAACCCGGAGATCCCCCCACCAAGCCGGTTCCGTCTCGCAATAAAAGGCCAGCGTGCTGCTTTCTGAAGGACACGGATGAATCGTGATGCGCTGGAAATTTCCATATTGGGCTGAAATCGACTCCGTGGTCCAGGCTTGATCCGCGACTGACGTTTTCTCTGCCCCCTCCTTCAAGAAGTGCTCAAAAAACGCATAGATCTGGGCGTTCGATTCCTCAGTGGGCGTGTGGTCCTTGCGGTTGGTCATCGCCACGCGGTTTTTCACGCCGAGGAGGTCGTTCACCGTCACGGCGTGGGCCAGCGCCCGCCAGCGGGCGGGAAAATCCTCGGAACCGCCGGAAACCAGGAACGGGCGCGGAGCCATCAGGGCGTGAAGCTCATGCAAGTCATGCTTTTTCCGGACCAGCTCCGCATACGCGCCGGTGCGCGGGTTTTCCGGGGTGACGAGGCCGGGCTTCCGCGGGCTGCCCTCCTGAAACCCGAGGTACCACGGTTCCCAGTAGTTCACGTTGCTGCGTTCTTCATCAAAGACGACCCCGCCGTCCGACCACGCGGCGCAGGCGAATTTCTCGTAGAAGCATGAGGCGAACATCGCCCACTTGCCACCGTAGGAGTGCCCGACGATGCCAATGCGCTTCGGGTCCACCTCCGGCATGGCGGCGAGGGCGTTCAGACAGTTCGCAGCCACGCAGCCGAGGTACATCAGCGGCTGGCACGTCGCGCCGTAGCGGTCCGGCTTGCGGGCGTCGCCACCCGGCGAACCTACGGAGAGGCTGACGAAACCGCGACGCGTCAGCTGGAGCCCAAAATCACGCAGCGGCTCCTTCCCCAAGCCCACGCTCGTTTCCGGCTCGTAATAGGGCACCACGACCGCCGGGAACGGCCCCTTCCCGTCCGGCACGAGGAGGTATCCGGCAAGCATCACGCCACCCGCCACCTCCACCAGCACTTTCTGCTGGGTGAAATTCTCACGCCTCACGGTCTCCAGTATCTCAACCTTCGGCCGCTGAATCAAAGCAGGCCACTCCCCCGCGAGGGCGGTCCAGTTCCGGCGAATTTCTGCGCGCCGTCGAGCCCAGTCCGCAGGCGTTTTCACCGGAGTGCCGTCGTCGAAGAGCAATGGCGACCGAAGCGTCTCCAGCGGAACCGCATATTCCGCAGGCGGAGTGAAAAACTTCTCCATCTCCGACCACGGGACCTCCGCCGTCGGAGCGGAAACCGCGAGGCCCAACGTGAAAGCAATGCTGGCGAATAACCGGTGCACGGCGGCAGACTACCAGCACCGGGAGCGGATTGGCAATCCTGAAGACAGCAGCCGTCGTTTTCGCACCGCCTGCGGACTCGCGAGGGAAATCCCGGCGTTTTGGTTGCACCCCCCCTGGCTGCCGCTATCATGGCCGCCGTGATTTCTCTCCTGTCATCCCTCTCCCGGCGGCTGGTGCTCATGGCCGGGCTCGTGCTCGGTCTTGCGGCGGCGCAGCCCGCTGCGGCCCAGGTGGACTCGTTTTTTGTGGTGGACTACCACTCAAAGCGCATCCTCAGCTCCCATAACGCCCAGCAGAAGCGCCCCGTGGCGAGCCTGACTAAGATCGCCACGGCCTGCGTGGTGCTGGACTGGCAGACGGCCACCCAGGCGGACCTGAGCCAGATGGCGACCGTCCCCCCTTCCATTGTCAACATCCCCGGCCCCAATGCCCTCGGCTTCCGCCCCGGCGACCTCATTTCCCTCCGGGACGCCCTCTCCGCCGCCATGATGGCCTCCGACAACATCGCCGCCGAGACGCTGGCCTGGCACGTGGGGGCCGACCTCCTCAGGCGCAGCGGACAGCAGGGTGACCCGCTTGGCATGTTTGTGAAGCAGATGCGGGCCCTCTCCGGCAAGCTGAAAATGACGAACACCCGGTTTCTGAACCCCCACGGGCTGGACCACCTGAAAGTCGTCCCCACCTCCACCGCAGAGGACATGGCGAAGCTCACCTGCTACGCGCTGGCCAAACCGGCCTTCTTTTTCTACACCTCCCAGAGCGAACGCCGCATTTCCTACCTGCACGGCGGCTCCCAGCGCGAAAGTTTTCTGGTGAAAAACACGAACCAGCTCGTCGGCTCGCGGGGGATCGACGGGGTGAAGACGGGCACCACAAACAAGGCGGGCCAGTGCCTCATTATCACCGCTTCACGGAAATCAACCGTCATCAAGCGCAGCATCATCGACGCCACTGTTTACCCGCACCGCCTCATCGCCGTCATCCTTGGTTCGCGGGGTGACCGCTTCCAGGACGGGCTCGGCATCCTTGACCAGGGCTGGGGTGTCTACGACAGGTGGACCTCCTCGGGCCGCCAAACCACCGGGGCTCCGGGTGAAACCCTCAACGTCGGCCAGTGAAACAGCCGTCCCCGGCCAGTTGCCGGACCTTTTCTCCCCCTCCGCCCCGAAAAAATCGGGCTGCGGCCTGAATTCTGCTTCCCACTTAACATTGAAAGATCATGAGCGACAAAATGCGTATCGGAGTACTTAACAGCGGCGGGGATTGTCCTGGCCTTAATGCAGTCATCCACGGCGTCGTCGGCGCCGCCAGCCGCCTCGGCTGGGAGGTGGTCGGTTTTCGCGATGGTTTCGAGGGGCTTCTGCCTCCCGGAAACTGCTCCTTCCTCGATCCCTCGAAAACCCAGGGCATCGTCAAACTCGGGGGCACCATCCTCGGCACGGTGAACAAGGGCCACTTCGTCAGCATCATCGGCAAGGACCAGCTGGCCCGCGTGCCGCAGGACATCATCGACAAGGCCAAGAACACCCTCAAGCTCCTTGAAGTGCGCGCCCTGATCATCGTGGGCGGCGACGGCTCCCTCACCACCGGTCTGCAGCTGCAGGAGGAGGGCATCCCCTGCGTGGGCGTGCCGAAGACGATCGACAACGATCTTGAGGCCACGGCGATGACTTTTGGCTTCGACTCCGCCGTTTCCACCGTGGTGGATGCGCTGGACCGCCTGAACACCACCGCCGACAGCCACAAGCGCGTCATGGTTCTGGAAGTCATGGGCCGCCACGCCGGCTGGATCGCCCTGCACGGCGGCATCGCCGGCGGTGCGGACGTCATTCTCATTCCGGAAATCCCCTTCTCCCACGAAAAAGTGGCCGAAGCCGTGCTGGCGCGCGAGCGCAGCGGGAAGCACTCCACCCTCGTCGTCGTGGCGGAAGGCGCTGCGGCCGTGGGCGGTGGGATCGTCGGCAAGGACATCGGCGCAGCCGGCCAGATCAAGCTCGGCGGCATCGGCGACATCGTCGCGGACGAAATCGAACGCCGCACCGGCAAGGAAACCCGCGCCTGCACCCTGGGCCACCTCCAGCGCGGCGGCGCCCCGACCGCCCTGGATCGGATTCTCGGCGTGCGCTTCGGCGTGAAGGCCGTGGACCTCATTCGCGAAGGGCTCTTTGGCCACATGGTCAGCTACCAGAGTTATCATGTCGGCTCCGTCCCGATCCGCGAGGCCGTCGAGAAGCTCCGGGTCGTTCCCCCGGAGGGCGAGGTCGTCAAGGCTGCGGAGGCGATTGGGATTTCTTTTGGAAATCCATAGAAATTACGCCGGCAGGAATTAGATTCACCGACTCGAACCGGAGGCCTCCGTCTCCGGTTCGAGTTTTCTTGTTTTACGACCGACTGCTTCATGGACCCGATCCTCAAACTCATCCAGACCAACGCCAAGCTCAGCGCCCCCGAGGTGGCGGAAATGCTCACCCTTGACCTCAAGGAAGTGGCAAAAAAAATCACCGCATGGGAGCGGGACGGCACGATCATGGGCTACCAGGCCGTGCTCGACCCCGAGAAAAACGGCAACGAGGACGTGACCGCCCTGATCGAGGTGAAGATCCGGCCGGAGCGGGGCGGCGGATTTGACCGGCTGGCGGAGCGGATTTCCAAGTTTGACCAGGTGCGCTCCTGCTTCCTGATGAGCGGTGGCTACGATCTGGCCGTCTTTGTCGAAGGGCCGAACCTGCGCGAGGTGGCCCGCTTTGTCGCGGAGAAGCTCTCCAGCATGGAGGGCGTGCTGAGCACCGCCACCCGATTCCAGCTGAAGGCCTACAAGCAAAACGGACTCCTAGCCCACACCGAATCCGCCGGCGAGCGCCTCAGCGTTGCGCCCTGACCTCCGGACCTCCCGTCCGCCTTCCAAAAACAGACTGCACACCCTTTTTCCCGACCCCTACCCATGTCTCTCGCCAGCAAGATCTCCGAGCGCGTCCGCGCCATCCCGCGTTCCGGCATCCGCGATTTCTTTGAACTCGTCCAGGCCCGGGGCGACGTCATTTCCCTCGGTGTCGGCGAGCCCGACTTCTCCACCCCGTGGCACATCCGCGAGGCCGCCATCTTTGCCCTGGAGAAGGGGGAAACCTGCTACACCAGCAACCTCGGCCTGCTCCCGCTGCGCAAGTGCATCTCCTCCTACATCAGCAAGCACTGCGGCGTCACCTACGACCCGGCGAAGGAAATCATCGTCACCGTGGGCGTGTCCGAGGCGCTGGACCTGGCCTTCCGCGCCCTGCTCAACCCGGGCGACGAGGTCATCTACCACGAACCCTGCTACGTCTCCTACAACCCGACCATCTACATGGCCGGTGGCGTGCCCGTGGCCATCCAGACAAAGGCGGAGGACAACTTCATCCTCAAGGCCAGCGACGTGGAGGCGGCCATCACGCCCCGCACGCGGGCGATCATGTTGAATTTCCCCACCAACCCGACCGGGGCCGTCGAGCCGCCGGAGGAGATGGAAAAAATAGCCGCGCTGGCCGTAAAGCACGACCTGATCATGCTGACGGACGAAATCTACAGCGAGCTGCTTTACGACGGCGAGGAGCACATCTCCCTGCTGCGCTACCCGGGAATGAAGGAGCGCACCATCCTGCTGCACGGCTTCTCCAAGGCCTATGCCATGACCGGCTGGCGGCTCGGCTACGCCTGCGCCCCCGCAGAGCTGACGGAGGCGATGATGAAAATCCACCAGTACGCCATGCTCTGCGCCCCCATCATGAGCCAGCGCGCCGCCATCGAGGCGCTCGAGCACGGTGCCCCAGCCGTGGAAACGATGCGCCAGAGCTACGAGCAGCGCCGGAACGTCGTCGTCAGCCGCCTGCATGAAATGGGGCTGCCCACCTGCCGCCCCGGCGGCGCCTTTTACGTGTTTGCCGACATCCGCCCGACCGGCCTGACCAGCAAGGAATTCGCCATCAAGTTTTTGGAGCAGCACAATGTGGCCGTCGTCCCCGGGAATGCCTTTGGCACCTGTGGCGAGGGCTTTGTCCGCTGCTGCTACGCCACCGCCCTGCCCCAGCTCGAACTGGCCATGGACCGCATGGCCGCCTTCGTTGCCGCCCACGGCGTCCCCCCCCGGTAACGACCCCGGCCCGTCCCATGCGCCTCCCCTCCCGTCAGGATGCCACGCTGGGGCACGTCGTGCCCCTCTTTGCCCTCCTCGCGCTCTTTCCACTCGCCAGTCTGGTGCGGGTGGAAAACACGGACCTTCCGTGGTGGCACTCTTGGCCTGAGTTCTGGGTTTATCCGCTCCAGGCCGTCGTCTGCCTCGCCCTCATCGCGTGGTGGTGGCCCTGTTACCAGTTCCGCCCCGTCACCGCACGCGGCTTGGCCATCGGCGTGGCGGGCGGCCTCCTCGGCGCTGTCCTCTGGCTTCTCCCGGACCACCTCGGCTGGCAGAACCACGGCACGAAGGGCTTCAACCCCTCCGTGCTCGAAGGCCACCCCGCCGGCTACTGGGCCACCCTGGTACTCCGCTTTCTGCGCGCCTGCGTCGCGGTGCCCTTCGTCGAGGAGGTGTTCTGGCGCGGCTTCCTCTGGCGCTGGATCGCCTCAGACCAGTCGCCGGACTGGCCGCGCCTCCCCGTCTTTCCCGCAAAGTGGAAAGCCATGGGCCTCACCTGCCTCGGCATGATGATCGCCCACAACCCCATCGACTACCCTCTCGCCCTCCTCTGGTCCGCCCTCGCCTTCGGCGTCCTCCTGACCACCCGCAGCATGGCCGCCTGCATTGTCTGCCATGCCGTTACGAATCTCGCCATGGGCCTCTACGTCATGCAGACCGGGAAATGGGGCTTTTGGTAGGACTGCCCCTCATTTTTTTGGCGGCCCCAACCATTCGCCCCTGATGGGTGATTCTCAGCCCGGTGTGCTGGTTTCCCTGCTTGGCGCGGGGGCGCGTTCGTGGCCCGGCTCATTTTTTATTTGTAAAATAAACGTGAAATACTATAATTTCCGTAATTACATTGATATTTCACCGCCATGTCGAACCCAGAGCCCACCGCAGTCCTTTTCCCCTTTCCTTACGATGAAGCTGGCAGCCTTGGTCTGCTGGCGGATCCGAGGCAGACCCCGGGGCCGGTTTCCGCGTTTGCGTGGCCGTCGAACCCGAGCGAATCCGACCTCAGCGGATTGCGAATGAACAGCCGCATGGAGCCGGGACCGGCCCCCGCGCCGAACCCCGGCCCGCCCATGGACCAGACGGCCGCCGCCATGGCAAGGCTGGCCAGCCTTCACCAGCAGGAGCGGGAACTCCACGAGAGGCTGACCGATGCCCGCCGAAACCTCGACGTCCTGATCGGCGAGCCGCACAATGCCATGCTGCGCCGCCTCCAGGAACTGGAACAGAAAGAAACGGCCGCAGCAAAACGCGTCTCCGAATGGGAGGCGAGGCTGGACGCCCTCTTCGTCGACGGCCGGACGCCCGCGCATCCCGATGAATCGGCCCGGAGCGAGGCTGCGACCGTCCTTCGTTTCGAGCAGCGTGCCGAACAGGCTGAGGGACGCGCCAGGCAATCCGAGGCCAGCGCCAGGCAGTATGAGGCGTCTCTAAAGGACCTGGCCATCCGCACCGTGGCTGCCCAGGCACAGCTGGACAAACTTGACGAACTGGTGGCGGAACGCGCTCATGTGGAGCTGTGGATGGAGGCGAAGCGCACGGAAAAAGCAGCGCAGGAGAGCGACCTCAACAGGCTCCAGGGCGAAACCAGCCGCGTGCAGACCAGGCTCTCCGCCCTGCGTGATGAAGCCGCCGCAGCTGAGGCCGCTGCCACCGCAAAGAAGGCGGAAGCGGCGCACGCAACGAGCGAACTGTCAACCGCACAGACCGCTGTCGAAACGGCCAAGTCCCGCGCCCACCAGCTGCACCAGTGGCTCTCGGAGCACCACACCATCCAGCAGACCGTGGCCGCCGCCCTCACCACCCTGGAGGCAAAAAAAGCGGAAGCCCTGAAGTCCGCCACGGAGATCGATGCCGCGCTGAACACGCGCACGGCCAGCCGGGACGCTCTGGCGGAGGAGATCCAGACTCTCCAGCAGAAAAAGGAGGCCGCCTCCACCCAGGTGAACGCACTGAAGGCGAAAATGGAAGCCTTGATTGCTGAATCCGCCACCCTGGAAGAATCCACCGCCCTCCGCCGCAGGACAGCACTTGATCTGACCCGGGAAAACGAACGACTTTCCGCATCCAGCGAGGCGCTCAAGGCCGAAATCCAAGCCGCCAGCGGGAAACTTTTGACCGCGCAGACTGCCCTGGCCACCGCCACCGCCGCCGCCGCCGCACTGGATGACAAACTGCGCGACCGCCAGGGCGAGCTGGTGCACCTGCTCGAAAACCTTGAATCCGCACGCAGGGAATTCGCCGAAAAACAGAACCGCCACGGGGAAATCGAGTCCGCCCTTTCCACCCTCGCCGGCAGCCATGCCGAGCTGCAGACGACCCATGCCGCCAGTGTCACCCGCCAGCAGAGCCTGCAGGGCGACCTCGCCCGGTTGAAATCCGAAATCGCCGCAGCCCTCGAGGAACACGCCGGCATGCAGGAGGCCTGCCGCGCCCTTGGCGAGGAGATCACCCACCACGAAACCCGCCGCGTCGCCGCAGAAGCAGCCGCCAGGGAAAGCGAACGCCTCACCCGCGAGGCTGTCGCCTGCCACCACAGCGAACTCGAATCCGCCACCAGCGCCCTGGCCAGTGCCCGCACCGCGCTGAAGGAACAGGAGGACGCCCTCACCGCAGCCACCGCCGCAGTCGAGAGCAGGGTGGCCGAAGCCGCAGAACTCGATGCCAGGGCACTCGCCAGGCACCGGGATCTGGAAAAAATCGAAGCCGACATCAGGGACTGCGACATGACGATCGCCGAGTCCCGCAAGGCCCTCGCCGCCTCGGAGGAGGAGGTCGCCGCCAGCCACAAGGCGGGGGAGATCGCCCGGGGCGGGGTGCTCGTCCTCGGAGAGGAGATCGAAACCCTGCAGAACAAGATCGATTCCCTCCGCCCGGAGACTGTGAACGCCATCCGCCAGCGCAATGAACTCAAGGAAACCCTCACCGCGCTGGAAACCCGCCGTGATGACGCCGAGTTCGCCCGCGCCTCCACGGCCCGCGAACTCGAAACCCTCCAGCGCCAGCTCGAAGAGCACCGCAGCGAACTCACCCTCGCCCGCGAGGATCACGGCCAGCTGAAGGCAGCCTGTCTCGCCCTCACCGGTGAAATCTCCGCGCATGAATCCAGCCGCAGCGCCGCAGAGGAGGCAGCCCGCACCGCCGCAGCAGAGCACGAGACCGCCGTGGAACAACACCGCCGCGACCTTGAGAACGCCACCACCAGCCTGGCTGCCGCCCGCACGGCCCAGGAGGAACACGAAGCCGCCCTGGCCGAGATGACCAGCCGGCGCGACACCGCGCACAAGGACCTCGCAGCTCTGGAGGCCGAGGTCACCTTCCGCAGGGAGGAACTCGACCGCCTCATGGCAGACCGCGCCACCGTGGACGAAGCCCTCAAGGCAGCCACCAGCACCCACGCCCTGATCCAGGAGGACCTTGCCGCCGCCACGGAGCGCTGCTCCACCACCGAAGCCGCCGCCACTGAAGCCAAAAACCGCTTCCACGAAGAAAAGCAAAAACTGGAAGCCGAACGCGCCACCCTTTCCGAAACTGTCGCCTCCCTCACGGCGCAGGTGGCCACGCTCACCGCCGCACGCGACGCCGCACGCGAGGAGGAGACCGCCCTCAGCACCCGTCTCGGCAGCCACCAGACGACCCTGGCCGACACCCAGGCGGCCCATCAGTCAGCCGTCGAGCAGCATGCCGCCCTCAAGGCGGAAATCGCCGAGTTCACCCAGCGCCGCCACCAGGCGGAAAAGGAATCCGTCGCCGCCGTGGCGAAGGCCGCCCTTGATGCACGCCAGCACCGCCTTCGCCTCCAGCAGCTGGAAGAGGACAGCCAGGAGTCCATCCGCCGCCGCGACGAAGCCCTGGCCAAAGCCGACCAACTCGCCCGGCTGTGCGAAACACGCGCCGGCGAACTCACCAACCTCGAAGAACGCCAGCGCACCCTGGCAGGCTCCCTCGACCTGCCCCGCGACGTCGTCCTCATGATTTCCCGAGATCTGGCCCGGCGCATCGACCAGGCAGGCGACCTCGTCCGTGAGGTGCGCCGCCCGTTGCCGCCGGAAAAACTCGCCCCGCTCCTGGAGCATCACCGCGACTCCCTCGCCGAAATCCTCGCCGGCTTCGGCATCGAGCCCTTTGAGATCGCCGCCGGCGCCATTCTCGACGCCGCCATGCGTTCCCGCATCATCCTGGGAAATTCAGAGCCCGGCACTGGTCCCACCCGGGTCGCCGCCTGCACCCGCCACGGCTGGCTCCACCGCGACTCCCAAGGCCGCGAGATCATCGTCGCCAAGGCCGAAGTGGACGTGACCAGCGCCGCATAGCCCGTCATCCGCAGCGTGCCCTGATCCTCAGCCTGGAAAATCGACGGGAGCGCAACCTCACTCGACATCAGGCCGATTCCTGGTAACCATTCAGCCCTCCCCTTGCGCCTGCAGGCTGCGCTCGCGTCACTTTGTTAAGACTTCTTAATAAAAGGGTGGCCAAACCGCCAGTGTCCCAGCATGGTGCCCACTGCGAGCGAAGCCTCGTTTCCATCCCTCCGAGCCGCAGTTGTTGGCAATGCCGCAGCCGAGGCCGAGCTGGCTGTGCTGCTCGCGCTCCCA
>JANOAS010000414.1:0-2721 GCA_031411255.1 bacterium | reverse complement strand
GGGAGCGGCGGATGAGTTCTGTTTTACGTCGGTGGAAATGAATGGCTACGGCACCTTCATCGCCCGCGTGGACAGTTTGGAAAACTCCGACCCATGGGCGAAAGCGGGCATCATGATTCGCGAATCCACGGCTGTCGGAGCGAAGAACGCGATGATGGCGCTTACGCCCGGCAACGGTGCGACGTTTCAATGGCGCACGGCAACGAACGGCACGTCGCAATCGTCAGGCAGCGGCGTGGCGGCTCCGGGCTGGATAAAGCTAGTCCGCAGCGGAGATGTGTTCACGGGTTTTCGCTCGGCGGATGGAGTCGCATGGACGCAAGTCGGCAGCGCCACGGTGAGCATGTCCGCCCGCGTTCTCGCGGGAGTCGCGGTGACTTCCCATGCGGACCCGCTGTTGAATACGGCGCGTTTTTCCAAGCTCAGTATCCTCGGCTCTGGCTGGACCAGCCGGGACATTGGCGCCCCTGCGGTGACGGGGGCCGCGTCCTTTTCTGGGGATGGTGAATGGATGGTCGCAGGCAGCGGCGCAAACATTGCCGGCACGTCGGATGAATTCCATTTCGTCTCGCAGGATTTCAGCGGAGACGGTTCGCTGACCGCACAGGTGACCTCCGTCGAGCAGACCGACCCGTATGCGAAAGCGGGTGTCATGTTCCGGGAATCCACTGCCGCTGATTCGGAGTATGCTTTCGCTTTCATTGGCCCCAGCACCGTCGGCTTCGAGTGCCGCACCGCCACAGGCGCGACCATGACCGGCGTGGCCTACGCGGGCGGGACCGCTCCACGATGGGTCCGACTGGTGCGCAGCGGCACGTCGTTCTCCGCCAGCTACTCGTCCGATGGCACCACGTGGACCGCGCTCGGCACGGCGCAGACCATTTCGATGAACGTGTCGTCCAAGGCCGGTCTGGCAGTGACCGCGCACAACCTCTCGGACGTTTGCGAGAGCACGTTTGAAAGCGTGAGCCTGCTGCCGGCGGTGTGGAGCGCCCGCGACATCGGCGGCCCCGGACTGCCCGGCGGCACGGTGTTTCAAGCTGCGACCAGTGCATGGACGCTGACGGGAAGCGGCACAGATATTTGGAACACGGCGGACCAAATGCAGTTCGCGTATCAAACGCTCGCAGGTGACAGCGTCGTCGTGGCGAGAGTAGCGGCTTTGCAAAATACCGACGCCTACGCGAAGGCCGGCGTGATGATGCGCAGTTCGACCGCGGTCGGCTCGCGCAATGCCGCCGTCGTCGCCATACCGGGCGGGGTTCAATTCCAGACACGCCCGGCGAGCGACGGAACGACAAGTCTCATCGACTCTGCCGCAGTCACCGCACCCGTGTGGGTCCGGCTCGCCCGCAGCGGCACCAGCTACACCGGCTGGTATAGCACGGACGGCCTCGCATGGACGCGGCTCGGCACACCGCAGACCATCACCATGTCCGCGACCCCGCTCGCTGGCCTCGCTGTCACTTCGCACGACGCCACCGCACTCAACACCGCTAGTCTCGACAACGAAAGTCTGACCACGCTGCCTGCAGGGTTTTCGAGCTGGACCGCCTTTCAAAACGCCAACTTCAATGCCACCCAGCTCGCGAACACCAACACCAGCGGCCCGCTCGCAGACGCGAACGCCGATGGCCAGAAAAACCTGCTCGCCTACGCGTTCGGCCTCAGCCCATGGACGGTGGCAACCGCTGCCAACGGCGGCACGCCAACCGGGCAAAATCAGAACGGCGTCCTCACCCTCACCTACACCCGCCTGCGCAACCCCATCGACGTGAACTATACCATCGAAGTCACCAGCGACCTCACGACATGGAACAGCGGCCCCGCCTTCACCACGCAACTCACCGTCACCCCACTCGACGCCACCCGCGAGCAAGTCACCGTCCGCGACAACGCCGTGATTACTGGAGCGACACGCCGTGCGATGCGGCTGAAAGTCACCGCACCCTGAGACGATATTCCTTGTTCTCAACAACCCGCACCAGATTTCGACTATTGAAAACAATCCGCTTTACTCTCACTCGCTGCGCCATCACGCTCGCGAGTCTTGCCAGCGCCACCATCTCGGCCAGCGCGGCATTGGTGCAGACGAAGGTCTTCAGCGCCACGGAACTGGCCTACTCCGGGGATGTCAGCGCGACCGATCTGCTCACCGGCAAGACAGCGACCTCCGTCGGCGGCTGGAATTTGGGGAACGGTTCAACGGTAGCTGAACTGAATGACGGCATCCACGGTGGCAGCGGCACACCGGTCGCAGGGACTTGGACGACTGTTGGCGCCACCGCCACCTACAACCTTGGGCTCGGTGCCAACAATCTGGGCTACGACCTCACCTCGATCCAGACCATCGCGGCCTGGGTCAACGTGGGTTTCGGTAATCAAGGTTACACGGTGGACGTAAAGCTCGTAGGTGCGGCAAGCTTCACGAACCTCGCGACTGTGGACCATCAACCGCTGGGGAGTGCCGTCGGCGCGACCAAAGTCACCTTGACGGACACTAGCGGCGTGCTCGAAACAGGGGTTGAATTCATCCGCTTCACTGCCACCAGCGTCAACGGGGGGGCGAATTCCGGGGCCTTTGTTTTCCGCGAAATCGATGTCTTTGGCACGTCGAGCACCACAAGCAACATCGGCAGGCTCACGCTCAGATCCTCCGGCACTTTGCCCACGCCCTCCCTCATCGGCTACAACCACGGCTATTTCACCCAAGGCGGCAAC
>JANOAS010000413.1:0-8523 GCA_031411255.1 bacterium | reverse complement strand
TGCGAGCCTCGGGCCGGAAGGACTTCACCGCCGCGCTGGAGGACTACGCAGCCAACAAGTCCCTGGCCGTGACGCTGGTCACCAATCAACGCCTCGCATAGTCATATGCGGAAACCCTGGAGAAAATGTCCAGGCCACGGGATTGTCCTTCATGGAAGTACCGCCTGCCACGACGTCGGGAAGGGGGAAGTGCTGTTTCCTAAATAGTGTGAATTTTAATAATTTTAACAAATACTGATTGATTTCAGAAGTGAAGCTTGGTAAACTGGTGGGGTATGAATGTTGGATCAATCTCGTTGTCTTCTGATTCTGAATCCCAAGCGGACGCAGCGCCGCTCCGTGGTTTTTGGAAATGGCCCCTGTTTTGGATTGTGCTGGTGGCGCTCCTGGCGGAGGGCTTCTGCCTGAATGGTGGGATATACATGGATGATGAAGCGCATATTACAGCGAATGAAGCCGTGGTGAGCGGACAGTGGTGGACGGTGCCGCTGCGTGCGCTGCCGACGCTGATCTGGACGACGGTGGGGCATTGGACATATTTTTCCCCGATGGCGCTGCATGCGCTGAATCTGCTGGCGCACGTGGTGGTGAGTGGTCTGGCGTTCTTGGTGGGCCGCCGGCTGATCGGGGGGCGGGCGGCATTTGTTGGCGCGCTGCTTTTTGCCTGCCACCCGCTGGCCACGGAGGCGGTGAACTACACGGCGCAGTTGTCCATCCAGCTGGTGACGCTGTGGGCGCTGGTGTCGATTGAATTGCTGGCCCGCTGGATTGAAACGAAGGCGTGGCGCTGGCCGGGGCTGCTGGCAGTGGTGCTGGTGCTGGCGGCTGAGTCCAAGGAAATCGGGCTCATCGTGACCGGAGTGAGCCTGATGCTGGCGCTCGGGGTGCTGGCGCCGTGGAGGGAATTTCTCTCGAAATGGAGTGGCTGGCTGCCGAAGCGTGGATTTTCCTGGGTGGCGGTGGCGGCCGGGTTTGCCGTGGTCCTCTCGATGGTGGGGCGCGCCGCCGGGCTGTGGGCCGGGCTGATCCACGGGACGGCCTCCAACCCAATCTGGGTTTCAAATTTTCTGACGCAGTGCCGTCTTTTCTGGAAATACGCCGCCGCCTTCTTCTGTCCCTACGATCTCTGCAGTGACCACCATCTGCCACTGTCAGAGTCGTTCAGCGATGCTGCGGCCCTCTGGGGTTTTGCGGGGCTGGTGGCCCTGGGGCTGCTGCTGGCGGCCGGGTTTTGCTGGAGGCGGACGCGCATGGTGGCCCTTCTTGGCACGCTGGCTGTCATGCCGCTTTGCCTGCGGCTCGTCTACGCCAATGCGGAGTTTTTTGTCGAATATCGCGCCTACCCGGCCCTGCCATGGGCCTGTCTGCTGGTGGGGGTGGCCCTGGTGAAACTGACGGCCCACAAGCCGGCCCGCCTCGCATGGATGATGGCTCCGCTGGTGCTGGGCTGGACGGCCAACAGCATGCTCCGCTGCACGGACTGGTCGGATCCCGTCGGGCTGGCGGAGGAATGTCTGCTGAAATACCCCACCAACAACCGCGCTCGCGCCATTTTGATCCGGGATGATTTCCGGAATGGAGACTTTGCCGGCGCCCTCATCCGGGCCCAGGAAGCGCGCCAGACCATGACCGACGTGCTGGACTACAATGAAAGCCACCGCGGCCTGAGCGGCTACGAGACGACGCAGGCCTTCCGGCTTTACGCCCAGTGCGAGCAGTTTGCCACCCTCTCGATGGGGGAGGCCCGCGGGAGCAAGGCTGCCATGGAATACGCAGACCACATCATCAAGGTGCTGGCTGAGATGAATCCAGAGTTCGTCACCCGCGGCTCAACAGCCTACGAGGTGGGCGGGGGAGTCGTCCGGGCGCGCGAATTCATCACCGAGCATGCCTCCCGGTATGATGAGAAGGCTGCCGCCTCCGCGCATGCCACGGAGACTCCAGCGGTCTCTGCGCAAAACTGATGCGGGCGCACCCAGTTTCCCGCCTGTTTAAAAAACTTCACCTCCCCGTGAAAATGATTGCGGTCCAGCGCATCGCATGTCAAGATTGCCGCCTGTAATCTGGATTCTTTCGCGCTTTCTTCCATTGTTCGGTTCGGGTTAGGTGACTCAGAATGTTGGGCAAAGAGAGATCGAGTGTCGGAGACTCCCAACCAACACGACCCGATATTATGAAATTGTACGTGGGCAACCTGCCCTTCACGACCACGGACGCGGAACTCCGCGACCTGTTCGCCACCTATGGCGACGTCACGGACGTCTTTATTGCCATGGACCGGATGACCGGCCGCCCGCGCGGCTTTGCGTTTGTCACCTACGCCTCGGCGGAGAGCGGCTCGAATGCCATTGCCGGACTGGACGGCCAAGACTTCGGCGGTCGCAAGCTGAAGATCAATGAAGCGCGTGAGCGTGAAGAGCGTCCTCCCTTCCGGGGCGGTGGTGGCGGCGGCGGCGGCGGCGGTTACGGCGGCGGCGGCGGCGGTGGCGGCGGTGGTGGTGGCTACGGCGGCGAGCGTCGCGGTGGCGGTGGCGGTGGTGGTGGCGGCGGCTACGGCGGCGAGCGCCGTGGTGGCGGCGGGGGAGATCGTCGCGGTGGTGGCGGTGGTGGTGGCGGCGGCTGGCGCCGTTAATCCGGTCCCCCCAGATCAAGTTTTCGACAGGGCGGCCCCGCAAGGAGCCGCCCTGATTCGTTTTACCCTTCGACCGGGGCGTGGATGACGGCTTTATGAACAGATTGCCTCATCAGTTAGGGACCGCCCCGATGCCCCTGAAGGACTGGTCAACCGGCCGAAGCGGGGCATATTCAAGGATCTCATGAATTCGCCTCATCCGCCACTCATCACCCCGCGCCACGCCTTTGCCGCCAGCCTCGTCCTGGCGGCGACCAGCGTGGCCATCGTACTCTGGCTCTCCATCACCTGGCCCCTGAGTGCGGACGCTCTGGGAATGGTGGCCGGTTACGACCTGCCCCGCTTTTTTAAATTTCTGGGACGCTTCCACCCTGTGGTCCTGCACACACCCGTGGGCATCCTCGGGCTGGTGCTGGCCTTGCAGTCGTTTGCCTTGATCCCCAGGCTTCGGGGACACCTGCAGGCGCTGGAGCCGGCCATCACCCTTGGTCTCTGGGGAGCAGCGCTGGGCTCGATCCCGGCGGTGGTCTGCGGCTGGTTTCTTGGAGCCGAGGGCGGATTCGCCGCTGCGGAGCTGATCCCGCACAAAAACTTCGCCCTCTTCATTCTGGCGGGTTCCGTGCTGCTCGTCGTGCTGCGCCACCTCCCGGCGGTCACTGCCTCCGTCTGGCCGCGCCGCCTCCAGTTTGTCGTGCTTGTGGCCACGGCGGCCAGCCTGGCGGCGGGAGCCCACCGTGGCGGATCCCTGACGCACGGCAGCGAGTACCTCACCGAGCACGCCCCCGCCTGGCTGGGCGGCCCGCAGGCTGCCGCCAAAAGCAGCGACCCTGCCGTCTACGCCGCAGTGATCGCCCCAATTCTGAAGGCCCGCTGCAACGAGTGCCACAACGACACCAAGGTCAAAGGCAAGCTCAAGCTCAACACCTTGGCCGGCATCATGGCCGGCGGTGAATCCGGGGACAACGTGATCCCGGGCAAGCCCGAGGACAGCCTCCTCGTCAAGCGCTCCACCCTCCCGGTCGACGATGACGACCGCATGCCCCCCGACAAAAAGCCCGGCTTGTCGGCGGACCAGCTTGCCGTGATCCGCTGGTGGATTTCTGCGGGAGCAGGGGAGGGGCTGAAGGTGTCTGACGCGGCCAAAGCGCCCGAGGCGGCAGCGGCGCTGGCCCGCCTGAAAAAATAAGTGAAGTCGGCCAGGCGCCTCCGGACGTTGAGGTGCCGGAGACGGCTGGAAAATATTCTGCTGAAGTGTGGATGATTGTTTTGACAAGGCCCGTGCCCCCCGGCTAAATGCCCTCCGCATCCCAAAGAAATCCAATCCACATGAGCAGCCAAAAGAAATTCAACATCGCCGTAGTCGGCCTCGGGTTCGGGGCCGAGTTCATCCCCATCTGGCAGCGCCATCCGCACACAAACATGTATGCGATCTGTCAGCGCACTCCGGAGAAACTTAATGCCGTAGGCGACGCCTTCGGCGTGGAAAAGCGCTATGCGAATTTCGAGGATGTGCTCAAGGATCCGAACGTGGATGCCGTGCACATTAACAGCCCGATCCCCGACCACGGCTGGCAGTCCATCGCCGCCCTGAAGGCTGGCAAGCACGTCGCCTGCACCGTGCCCATGGCCACCTCCAAGGAGGAGTGCCGCCAGATCGTCGAACTCTGCAAGGACACCGGTCTGAAATACATGATGATGGAAACCGTGGTCTATGCCCGCGAGTTTCTTTACATCAAGGAACTCTATGAGGCTGGCGAACTCGGCAAGCTCCAGTTCCTCCAGGCCTCCCACCAGCAGGACATGGACGGCTGGCCGAACTACTGGCCCGGTCTGCCCCCCATGTGGTACGCCACCCACTGCGTCGGCCCCATGCTCGCCCTCACCCGCGGCGTGGCCGAATACGTTTCCTGCTTCGGCTCCGGCACCATTCGTCCGGAGCTGGTGAAGAAATACAACAGCACCTTTGCCGTTGAGACAGCCCACATCAAGCTGAAGGACAGCGATCTCTCCGCCCGCGTCATCCGCTCCCTTTTCGACACGGCACGCCAGTATCGCGAGTCCATCGACGTCTACGGATCCAAAAAATCCTTTGAGTGGACGCTCATCGAACACGGCGAGCACGTCCTCCACACGGCCAAGCTCCCCGAGCCCGAGATCCCGCAGAAAATCACCGTGCCAGATTTCGCGAAACTCCTGCCCGAGTCGATCCAGCCCTTCACCACCCGCGGCGTCTATGATCTGGAGGGGGACACCCACCTGAGCTTCACCCAGGGCGGCGGCCATGGCGGCAGTCACCCGCACCTCGTCAACGAATTCGCCAACGCCCTCGCGGAGGATCGCGACTGTTTCCCCAACGCGAAACAGTCCGCCAACTGGACCTGCGTCGGCCTCTGCGCCCACGAGTCCGCCCTGGAAGGCGGCAAGATCGTCCAGCTTCCCGACTGGAGCCAGTAGGCCCGGCCGTCTCTGTTCCTCGTTCCCGTCCCCGCCTCCTCTTACAGGGGGGCGGGGATTTTTTTCCCTTACTTGTACCGCACCGAGGGCGCGCTCTCGGAGACGATGAGGCGCTTGATGCCCTGGCGGATGTCGAGGGCGTGGAAGTTGACGAGGAGGGCGGTTTCGTGGCCGCTGAGTTTGAGGAAAGTGGTGACGCGCTCCTTGTGGTTGTCCTTGATGGAGATGTCGCCTTCGGGGAAGGCCTGGACGTCGATGACGACGAGCTGCTCGACGATGAAGTCGAACTTGAAGGCGGCGGGTACGGTGCGCCCCTTGTAGCGGATCTCGACCGGGACGTCGCGGGCGAACAGGAGTTCGCGCATGTTGAGTTCGTGTGCCAGGCATTCCTTGTAGGCGTCCAGCATGAGGTGCGGGCCGAGCTGCTTGTGCACCTCCAGACAGGCGCTCACGAGGAGGTGCGGAATTTCCTGAAGATCGAGTTTCACGGGGGAAGAGAGCGTGAGCATATGTCTTTTTTCGACAAGCCGCCTGGCAAATCGTTCAGATTTTCCCCGATGGCCGGGAGAAAAACTGGGAGGTTGCCCTGCTGGGGCATCCCGCCCAGAGTCGGTCACATGAAGTGGATGCGCCCGATGTTGTGGATTTGGATGCTGGCCGGCCTCGCCACCGGGGCGGTGGCGGAGGGGCCGAACGTGATTTTCATTCATGCGGACGACCTCGGCTACGGGGACCTCGGCTGTTACGGGCAGAAGCGGATCAAGACGCCGAACCTTGATGCTCTGGCAGCCGGTGGACTGCGGTTCACGCAGTATTATGCCGGGAACACGGTCTGCGGGCCGAGCCGCTGTGCGCTGATGACGGGGCGCCACATGGGGCACTCGCTCGTCAGGGGAAACGGGCAGGAGGAGCACGTCTTCCCTGACGCGCTGACGGCGGCGGAGGTGATGAAGAAGGCGGGTTTCGCCACGGGCTGCATCGGGAAATACGGTCTGGGGCTGGCGGGCACACCCTGGGCGGCGAATGCCCAGGGGTTTGACTACTTCTTTGGCTACAACAGCCACCACCACGCGCACAATTACTACCCGGACTTCCTCTGGAAAAACGGCGAGCGTTTTCCCCTGCCAAACGTGGTGGAGGGGAAGCCGAAGTTTGCCGAAATCGGGGCGAACAGCAGCACGAAGGCCGTCTACAGCGGGGATTTGTTTGCCGGTGAGGTGCTGGAGTTTGTGGAGCGGAACCGGGAGCGTCCGTTTTTTCTCTACTACGCGCCGACCCAGCCGCACGCGAACAACGAGGACAAGCCCAACGGCATGGAGGTGCCCAGCCTGGAGCCGTATGAAAAGGAGGACTGGCCGGCGCCGGAAAAGGGGCGGGCGGCGATGATCACCCGGCTGGACAGGGACGTCGGGGCGCTGCTGCAAAAGGTGAAGGACCTGAATCTGGAGAACCGGACGCTCATTCTCTTTTCCTCCGACAACGGGCCGCACAAGGAGGGGGGATCCAGCCCGGAGTTTTTTGACTCGAACGGGCCGCTCCGCGGGATCAAGCGGGATCTGTATGAGGGTGGCATCCGCGTGCCCTTCATTGCGAAATGGATGGGGCGCATCACTCCGGGGGTGACGACCCAGATGGCCTGCCACTGGGACTTTCTCGCCACCCTGTGCGACCTGACCGGGCAGCCGGTGCCGGCGGACACGGACGGCATCAGCTACCTGCCCACGCTGGTCGGGCACGCGGCGGACCAGAGGCAGCACGATTACTTTTACTGGGAGTTTTATGAGAAGCAGCCCGTCCAAGCCATCCGGCAGGGGGACTGGAAGTTCCTCCACTGGCCCCAGTCGGGAAAGAGTGAACTCTACGATCTGGCCACCGACCTGGCCGAGGAAAAGGACCTGGCGGCTGCGCAGCCTGACCGGGTCGCGAAATTTTCCGCGCTGTTGATGACGGCGCACACCCCTTCTGAAATCCCCGAGTGGAATCCACCGGGGGAAAAACAGCCAACCCAAAAACCCTGACAAACCATGCGCCCACTGTTACTGCTAGCCCTCACCGCCGCCTCCGTGCTTGCCTCCTCTCCCATCGATCTCCCGCTCTGGTCCGGCACCATGCCGGGCGCGCCGCTGTCGGACAAACCGGAGGCCATCGTGCAAAAGGCCGGCGACCCGATCGTGCGGGTGACTCACGTCCAGAAGCCGGACCTCCGCGTTTTCCTGCCTGACAAGGACAAGGCAAGCGGCGCGGCCGTCATCATCTACCCGGGGGGCGGCTACGGCATCCTCGCCATCGATCACGAGGGCTACCAGATCGCCCAGTGGCTGAACACGATCGGCGTGGCCGGCATCGTCTGCAAATATCGGGGCACCGGCTACCAGCACCCGACGCCGCTGCTGGATGCGCGGCAGGCCCTGCGCGTCACGCGCGAGCATGCGGCGGAGTGGGGGATCGACCCGCACAAGGTCGGCTGCATGGGCTTCAGCGCCGGGGGGCACCTGGCCTCCTGCGTGGACACCCTCTTCGACGTAAAGCTGGACGGGGAGGACGCCGCCGTCTTCGCCACCATGGCGCACAAGCCGGACTTCGCCGCCCTCATTTACCCCGTCATCGACATGTCCGAGGGCTTCGGCCACAGCGGGTCAAAGAACACCCTCATCGGCAAGGACGCCCCGCCGGAGCTGGCCAGGCTCCTCTCCACCCAGCTGCAGGTCACGGAGAAAACCCCGCCCACCTTCCTGGTTTCCACCTCGGATGACAACGGCGTGCCTCCCGTGAACTCCACCGCCTTCTATGCCGCCATGTTCAAGCACAAGGTGCCCGGAGAACTCCACATCTGGGAAAAAGGCGGCCACGGCTACGGCATGCTGCCAAACCACGGCGACGTGGCAGCCGAGTGGCCGGTGCGCATGGCCAAATGGCTCCAGGGACGCGGGCTGGCGAAGTAAGCCCGGCTGCCGGAAGGGGATTGGAACGGGGCGAGCCGGAGCAACCGAGTCCCCGTGCTTCAGCGGGAGCCCCCAAGGAACGAGACTTTGCAAGTCTCCCGCTCCCCCGGCCCCGTGCCCTCATCCTGCCGGCTTCGGGGTGGTGAGGCCGGGGCAGGGTGGGGCGATTGGGTGGTTTCGGGCACGGTGCTCGCAGGTGCGCAAGAGGGTGAAACAGGCTCTGGACGGGCTTTTGACCTCACGTCCCGAAAACGCAAAGAGGTGGAGCTGCCGTCCGGGACGAGCCGCTCCCCCTCTGCGAGGGTGGTTATTTTATGCTCCGGCCGGCTATGGCGTCCAAGGGACGGGCATGATGTAGTTGGGGCGGGCGGTCTTCAGGTTGAGGAAGGCCGCGTGGTTGCGCAGGAAGATGAGGGCCGTGTCGATGTCGGGCAGGGCGGTGTTTCCGGCGGTGGTCCAGTGCTGATACGGGCTGCGGCCGGCGTTGAGCAGCCA
>JANOAS010000412.1:0-26541 GCA_031411255.1 bacterium | reverse complement strand
TGGCTGCTCAACGCCGGCCGCAGCCCGTATCAGCACTGGACCACCGCCGGAAACACCGCCCTGCCCGACATCGACACGGCCCTCATCTTCCTGCGCAACCACGCGGCCTTCCTCAACCTGAAGACCGCCCGCCCCAACTACGTCATGCCCGTCCCCTGGACGCCGTAGGTCTCCTCCCGGGCAAGAGGAGAAAAGCACGCAACTGAGTCACTCCACCAAGACCCCGCTGGCATAAAGCCGGTGGGGTCTTTGGCTTTTCGGGCCACTCCCGGCAACCAAAACTGCCCCCCGGCGCAGGGCCGGGGCGCTGCGGGGCTGCCAACGTCCCGTTCCCCGGCTCATCCCCCGCCTTTCCATCCCCTTCTGCTGGCGTCACTTCGCACCTTTTCACCGGGCCAGACTGGCCCGCGTTCCTTCCAGCCGGAGCTTTTTTGAAAAATAAATGCACGAAGCCGGTAACATCGCCAGGCGGGCTGCGTGGATCACGGGTGGCGGGAGCAATCGTCCGCCGGAACCACCATGAGCCACCCAGCCAGCCCAGCCCCCGCCGTGACCGACGTCCCACTCGAATGGGATGCCGCAGACTTCCATCTGGACCTGTCCGGGTTCATGGAAGAGTCCACTCTGGATGCCGGGCCGCGCACCGGGCTGCAGCCCGCCCGTCCGGCACAGGCTCATCCGCTTCAGGACCTGGCCGTGGCCGTGGCCGGACTTCTCCATCAGGGCGAGCCCGCCCCGGAGGAAACACCGGAGCGCCGGCAGTATGCCCGCCGCACCGCCCCGGAAATGCTGCGCCGTTCCTTTAACCGCCGCCGCTGCACCCAGCCGCTGGCCTCCCCCTGCGTCGGCCGCGCCCTGGCCGCACCGCTGGCCTCGCTCCGGCATGTGGCGACCGTCCAGAGCGTGATCGCCGCCATTCCTCCGGAAAAGTACCGCGCGCCCGGCCGCACCGCCGCCACCTGGGGTGCCAGCCTGGCCGCCGGATTCGTCGCGCTACTAAGTGTCTCGGTGGCCAGGCAGATCTCCGCCCCCGCCCCCGCCCTGCCCGCGCCGCTGGTGCCGGTGGTCGCTGCGGAGGCGAGCCCGTGGCAGGCAAAGGAGCCAGATCTCTGGGCCACGGTGAACGCCTTTTACGCCGCCACCACGCCGGAGGAAAAAGCGCGCTTCATTCGCGGCGGGGAGGCCATGCTGCCCGCACTGCGCAGCTACTACAGCAGCCATCCCGACGAGCCCGCCTCCGTGGAAAAAGCCAGCGGCGCCCCCTACAGCGACGGCGGCCAGGAATTTCTCTACGTGCAGGCCACGGTGGACGGCACCAGGACCGGGTTCATGGTGGAAAAGGCCGGAGACGAATTCCGCATCGACTGGCGCTCCCTCACCGGGGCCGGTGACATGCCCTGGCCCTCCTGGCTGGAGCAGCGCCCGGCCACCCCGGTCGCCCTGCGCGTCTGGGCCTCCCTGGACGACTACTACTCCGGCGAGTTCGCCGACAGCTCCCGCTTTCTCTGCCTGAAGGTGACCAGCCCCGACGGCGGGCAAACTGCCTGGGCCTACCTGGAGCGAAATTCCCCCGAAGCCGAAGGCCTGGTGAAAGTGCTCGGCCAGGGGATCGCCCCGGGTGCCAACGGCGGCATTCCCTCCGCCTTCGCCATTGCCAGCCGGCCCGTCCGGGCCCGCACCCGCCTGCTCGGCACCTTCGCCTTTCCCGCCGCCAGCACAGGCACCCTGCCCCAGACCCGGCTCGTCAGCCTGAGCGAAGGCGGCTGGCTGGACCACGACCCGGCCGCCCTGGCCCAGCGCTAGTCCCCTGCAGGTCCGCCTGCCCAAATTTCCCAGTCTGCTCACGGACAGGAAAACCAACAACAACGCAAACAAACCAACTGCATCCATGAAACCGACCAATCCGTTCACCAGCCCATCCCGCTGGTTCAAATCAACCGCCGTCCTCCTGCTCGCAGGCCTGGCCACGCTCGGCTCCGTCCGCGCTGCCGTCGTCCTGCCGAGCGTGGCGCCCGGCACGAAGTACCGCATCGTCTTTACCACGACGAGCGGCTACCAGTCCTACAACCCGAACACGCCCACCCAGACACAGAGCGTCAGCTGGTGGAACAACATCGTGAACACCGAGGCTGACCTCAGCTCCAGCACCACGGTGCAGAACGCGAACTTCCACGTCGTCGGCTCGATCTACAACCAGTCCACCACCATCAACGGCCCGACCCAGACCGCCATGGATGCGGACAGCGTGGACATCCCCGTCTACAACACCCGGGGTGAACTGGTGGCGGCGAAATCCTCCGACTTCTGGAGCGCCAACCACGTCGGTGCGATGAATGCCGACCGGAACGGAACCACGGGAACCTCCAACGTCTACGTCGCGTGGACGCCAACGCTCTCCACCTTCCGCCCCTTCGGCCACGGCAATTCCACATGGTATGCCTCAAATGCCAACACCACCAATTGGAGTGCAGGATCGACAATCGGGAGCGGCAGCTTCCTGAAGGTGCTGGCCATCTCGGACCCGATCACCGCCGTGCCTGAGCCGTCCTCCGCCCTCTTCGCGGGCATCGGGCTACTCGGCATCCTGCGCCGCCGCCGCCGCTAGTCGCCGCACTCCGCACCATTGCGGCAATTCACAAAAGCCGCCTCCACCACGTGGGGGCGGCTCTATGCTGGATCAAGGCTTCGGCGCCGCCTCCAAAACGAGCGTCAGCATCCCCCGCCCCGGCAGCCGAGTCGCGATCCGGCCGCCCTCCGCCCGCCCCGCCGGCAGCTCGACGCCATCCTCACTGCTGCTGGTCTGCCACCTTTTGAATGCTGCGGTGGCAAAGGGCGCCTCCAGCCGGATCTCCACCTCCGTCTCCCCCTCCTGCACTGCGGCGATGTGGACCACGAGCCGGGTGCCATCCGCACTGAGAAACGAGGACGCCTTCACTCCAAGCTGGGAAATACCGGAGGCGCACGGGCCGCTCACCGCCGTGCCCACCACCCGCATGCCCGGCACGAGCGGGGCGCACCACTGGCGAAATCCGTGGTAGATCTTCGTGAGGCGGTAGTCCTTTCCCCAGTTTAGATGAATGAGCGCTTCGCCACCCTGGCGCGGCGGGTAGACCCAGTCGTAGGCCTGCCAGACATTGGCCCCGTCATTGAATGCCTCCGTCATGTACAGCCAGTGCTCGGCAGCGGAGCGGATGAGGCCGGGCGACTTGTCCTCGCCATTGAAGCAGCATTCCGTCTGCCACAGCGGCCTCGACCCTGCCAGCTCGCGCAATTTTGCCCAGCGGTGCCCGCGCCTGTCGTAGTCATGCGTGCCCACCACGTCGATCTGGTCACCCGCCGCCGCCAGCAGCGCCGGAAGCACCTTTTCCGCAGCGTCCACCGCGCTGAGCAGATTGGGCGCGACCAGCTTTGGCCGGGGCACGCCGGAGTGCCGTTTTGCCATTTCCGTGAGATAGCCCGCAACCTTCGCGAAGAAGCTGGCATGCTGCTCCGTGGTCAGGAAATACCCCGGCTGGTCGTGCGGCCAGTCCGGCTCATTGCACAGGCTGAGGTAGTCGATGGTCTGTCCGTGCTCCTGCATCCAGGACAGGAACGCCCAGACGTACTCGCCCAGTTCCAGTTCCATCCCGGGCTTCAGCGTCGCCCTCGCCTTCCCGCCTCCCCCCTCGGTGCCGTTGGTCTTCATCCAGCCGGGCGGGGAGTAAAGCACCGCGTACAGCTTCATCTCCGGATTCCTCTTTTTCGCCGCCGCGGCAATTTTCAGCGTGTGCTCGCAATACCCAAACTCATCCGGCTTGAACGCCAGCACCCACGGGTCGTCGTTGTCATTCTCCGGTTCGTGATTGTGCCGGATCATGAGCTGGAGGATGCCGGTGCGGACGTTCTTGAACATGTCGTCATAGAGCCGCTCCTGTTCCTCCGCCCGCCCACTTGCCCCCAGGCTGGTCACGTGCGCCTCGTAGAAAATCTCTCCGCACCCCATGCCCTGAAACTCCTGGCGCAGCTCGCCCGGGTGAACGGCAATGACCGTCGGTTGCGCAGACAGAGCGCTTAGCGGAACAAGGAGCGCCGCCAGTACGCGGATGGCATGAGGGTGGTTCATGGTGGGAGGAAGAAATTAGCCCAACTTTTAGCTCGATTCCGCCCGGTGAAAAAGGTTATTGTGGCGTTTTCCCGGCTCGAGACAATCTCTGGCGAGCCCACCCCCCTCACTTTTTCGCAATGAAACCCCACCTCTCCCTGCTCCTCTGCGCCGCCATCCTGCTGCCGGCCCTCTCCTCCCGTGCCGGTGACTCGAACATCGCACTCCAGCGCCCCGTCACCGCCTCTGGCACCACGTCCGGAGCCGCCGCCCTCGTGACGGATGGTGACGGCTCGACCTCGACCGCGCCGTCGACGGCTGGCGTGATCGGTTTCTACTACCAGATCGACCTGGGGAAGGAATACCCCATCCAAGCCATCGATCTCTACAGCAAGGTGAACGATGGGGCCAACAAGCTCTCCAAGGTGCGGATGGCCGTCTATTCCGACAACGGCGGTGTGGCCGGGGTGGAGCGCTGGGGGTATGAAATCCGGGCGGACGGCTCAAACAACGTGCAGGGGGCCATGGACCACCTGACAGCGTCGCTGAATCCTGCGGGCACCATGCGCGGGCGATTCGTCAGGCTGACGAATGTGGCCAACACGAGCAATGCACCGCAGATCGCGGAGATCGAAGTCTTCGAGGCTCCCACGCCGGTGGTGAAGTACTTCGGCCCGAATGCGGGCAACATCACGAAAACGGGGGCTCCGGGATTGCCCACTGAGGCCGTGCTCACGTGGAACGTGGCCGGAGCCACCGCCATCTCCATCGACCAGGGCATCGGCACCCTGGCGGGCTCCACCGGCTCGGTCACCGTTTCCCCGGCCACCACCACAACGTACACCCTGACCGCCACCAACGGCGCCGGCCTCACCACCAGCGCGGTCACCATCGGGGTGGACCAGGTGGAGCAGCCGCCGTCGATCTCCGAGTTTCTCGCCTCGAACGTCGGTGGCATCAAGGACAGCGCCGGCAAACGGCAGGACTGGATCGAAATCGCCAACCCGAACGCCTTTGCCATCAACATGGCCGGGCACTACCTGACGGACAATCCGCTCAACAAGATAAAGTGGCAGTTCCCCGCCTTCACCGTGCCGGGAAATGGCTACGCCATTGTCTTCGCCTCGAACGCCACACTGCCCAGCCCCCCGCTGGAGACCCCGGCTACAAATTTCTCCCTCACCGCGGATGGCGAGTACCTCGCCCTCGTGGCGCGCGACGGGCTCACGGTGCTCACCCAGTTTCCTGCAGACTACCCGACTACTCTGTTGTATCCGAAGCAGGCAAAGGACCACAGCTACGGCATCACCGGCGCCACCACCGGCTTTTACCAGACGCCCACACCGAATGCGGCGAACGGACCGACCTACGACGGGGTGGTGGCGGACACGGTATTCAATCTGAAGCGCGGCTTCTACACCACCCCCATCGACGTCACCATCACGTGCGCCACCGCCGGCGCGGAGATTCGCTACACGCTCGACGGCACCACCCCCACCGCGACGACGGGCACGGTCTATTCGGCTCCCATCGCCATCAGCACGACGAAAGTCCTGCGTGCCGCCGCCTTCAAGCCAAACTGGGCTCCCACCAACGTGGACACGCAGACGTACATTTTTACCGCGAACGTCAAGGCCACCGCCTCGTCCGCTCCGGCGGTCCCGTTTAAATGGCAGGCCCCGGCCACCTTCACCTCGCTCACGGATGCGGACGCCGACCTCGCCCTTCGGGAAATCCCGAGCATGAACCTCACCACGGGGCCGGGCGTCACCATCGACGGCGGCACGGACAAACTCGGAACGCTGGAACTCATCGATCCCGCCGGCGGTGATGGCTTCCAGATTCCCTGCGGAGCCCAGCTCTTCGGCGGGGCGTTCACGATATTCGACAAGAAGAGTTTCCGCATTTCCTTCAAGGGCGAGTACGGCGCGTCGAAATTAAAGTACCCCCTCTTCGCCGGTTTCGAGCGCGGTCTGGCTGCGGTGGACGAATTTGACCAGCTGGAGCTGCGCAACGGCTCCCACGACATGAACGCACGCGGCTTCTACATGTCGAACGCTTTTACAGACGCCACCATGCTGGACATGGGTTCCTTCGCCCCGCACAGCCGCTTCATTCACCTCTACCTCAACGGCACCTACTGGGGCGTCTACCAGCTCCGCGAGCGCTGGGCGGCCGACATGATGGCCGCGTACTACGGCGGGCAGTCCACGGACTACGAATCCATCAACGGAAACCTGAACGTCGGCGGCTGGGCCGACCCGGGCATGCCTTACGACGGCACGGCGGTGCAGTGGGAAAACATGAAGACCCTCGCCCGCTCGGGATCCAACACCTACGAGAAGCTCCGTCCCTATCTCGATGTGCCGCAGTACGTCGATTACATGATCATGTGGATGTTCGGCAAGTCTGAGGATGAATACCGCACCACCGGACCAGTTGGCTTTGGCCACGGGTATAAATTCATGCTCAACGACGCCGACGGCTATCTGGTTTACGCGCCCTACGGCGGTCCCGCCATCAACCGCACCACCCGCACTGCACCAGGCAAGGCGGCGGGCGACGGACCGGGCAGCTTCTTTTCCATGCTCTACAAGGACGGCGGCCCCGACTACCGCGCGCTCCTGGCGGACCGCATCCAGCGCAGCTACGTCACACCCGGCGGCGCCATGACTCCGGCCCGGAATGCCGCCCGTCTGAGCGAACTCTGCGCGACCATCCAGAAATCCATGACCGTGGAGTGCGCCCGGTGGAACTACCAGACCCCCACCGGGTGGGCCGGCTACCGAGACGCGGCCATCGCCTCCTTCACCAACCGCACCACCGACGTGCTGGCCACCTACGCCACGGCAGGCTTCTATCCCGTCACAGCACCGCCGGTCCTCAGCCTTGCGCCGGGCACGGTGGCGCAGGGAGCACCGCTCACCATGACGACGACCACCGCAGGCGGCCTCATCTATTTCACCACGGACGGCTCGGACCCGCGCCTCACCGCGACATCCCCGCTGAACGCGCCGCTCGTCACCCTGAACAGCGCCGGCCGCTACCACGTGCCCTCCGGTCAGAGCGACGGCACCACGCTTTCCGACATCCCCGGCCTCGTCTCCCGCTTCGCTTTTGACGGCTCGTCCGTGGACACCCTGGGCGGCTCCGGCGGCACGCTCATCCACGGAGCCTCGGTCGTTTCCCCAGGCCGCACCGGCACGGGCGCAGCACTGTTCGATGGCGTGAACGACGCCTTCGTCCTGGGCAATCCAACCGCCCTTCAGTTCACGGGGCCGTTCACACTTTCTGCCTGGGTCAGGACAAATTCGATCAACGGCACCCGCGATGTCATCTCCCGCGGCATGGACACGCCCAGCACGCCGGGGGGCGAAATTTTCCTCCGCATCCAGAATGGCGCGTGGCAGGGCGGCTTCACGAATGGAGCCACCCAGGTCATCGCCGCCGGTCCGGCGACGGGTGCGGGCTCCGCCTTTGCCGACATCGGCATCTGGACGCACATGGCCCTGGTCTACGATGGATCAAACTGGAAACTCTTCCGCAACGGCGCCCAGCTCGGCGGCTCGCAGAACGGGGCCGCGCCCTCGCCCCCCGTCGGCTGGTGCATCGGCGCGCGCGGCGACGGCCTCCTGCGCTATTTCGGCGGCCGCATTGATGACGTACGCTTCTTCATCAGGGCACTTGATGTTTCGGAAATCACCAGCCTCTCCTCGGGCGCGGCCAACAGCCCCTCCATTCAATGGATCCAGCCTGCGTTCGACGACAGCAACTGGACCGCCGGCTACGGTGCCGCCGGGTTTGCCCCCGCCGCCAGCCCTCTCCAGGCCGCCTTCACGGAAAGTGTGGAGGCAGCCATGCAAAACGTCTCGACCAGCCTCTACCTGCGCCAGCCCTTCACCCTCTCTGCCGCAGAGAAGGCCGCCACCACGAAGCTGCAGCTCGTACTGAAATCGGCCGACGGCTGCGCCGTCTACCTGAACGGCACTCGCCTCCTGACGAGGAATGCGCCCGCCACGCTTGACGGCTCCAGCCTGGCCACCGTCGAGGTGGATGATTCTGCGGCCCTCGCGGGAGAAACCATCGACCTCACCTCTTTCCTGCCGCTCCTGCGCACCGGGACGAACCTCCTCGCCATCCAGGGCCTCAGCTCTTCTGTGGAGGACACGGATTTCCTGCTCAGCGCCGAGCTTCAGTCCCAGCGCGGCCCGGCCGGACTGGCTGCCGCAGCCACCACCTACTCGGCCCCCCTCGCCCTGGACAGGAGCACCGTCATCCACGCCCGCACCCGAAACCCCGCCACCGGCGAGTGGAGCGGCCTTCAGGAAATCTTTTACCAGGTCGGCCCCACGCCGACTCCCGCCGGGGCGCTCGTCGTTTCCGAGCTGCACTACAATCCCTCCGGCGACGACGACGGGGAGTTCATCGAACTGATGAACGTCTCGGATGCCGCCATCAACCTGCGTGGAGTCAGCTTCGCCCACGGCGTCACCTTTGCCTTTCCGAACAACCGGGACATCCCCCTCGGCCCCGGGCAGCGGCTCGTGCTCGTGGACAGCGAGCTGACTTTCCAAAAGATCCATGGCTGGTCCGCCCCGCTCGGCGGCATCTATTCGGACGCCCTCGACAACGGCGGAGAGCAGGTCACCCTGGTCGCGGCTGATGGTGTCACCGTCCTCGTGGATTTCATCTACGACGGCGCCCCGCCCTGGCCGGATGCAGCCGTTGGCGGCGGACGCAGCCTTGTCCTCATCAGCCCGGCGCCGGGCGTCAACATGAACGACGCCGCCAGCTGGCGCGTCAGCCGCGGCTTCCACGGAAACCCGAACGCCAACGATGAGATCATCTCGGGCGGCGGCTTCGGCCCCACCGCCGTGGTGAACTGGAGCAGCCTGAACGCGGGATCCCCTTTCCGGACCAGCTCCCTCACGGGAGGCGGCCCGGCCATCACCATTTCCCTGGACCACCGGAATGGTGCCGACACCGATGCCCCGCGCGCCCAGGCTTCGTCAAATCTACAGCTCTGGGACGTGCCAGTCCGCCTCATCGACCGCCAGCTCCTGCCCGGCGGCGTCATGCTGCGCTCCACCTGGCAGGCCATCCCGGACGGCCCGGCACCGGACCGCCTCTTTTTCCGCGCCCTCGTCCCCTGAGTCACTCCACCTCCCTCAGACGTTCACTTCATGAAATCTTTCCTTCTTTCGGCTCTCGCGGCCCTGCTCCTCGGCGCAATTCCCGCCACTGCGGCAAACATCACGTTCAACCCCGCTGTGAACTGCTCCGCCGCCACGGATGTGGTCACCACCGGCACGTTCAAATACGCCTACACCTGGTACAGCGCGGCCCAGACGCTCAATGGCGTCACTTTTACCAACACCAACGTCAGCGTGGGCGCAGTGGGAACAAACCTCACGCTGGCCGGGCTCGGCTCCGTCAGCCAGACCGCCTTCACCTCGGGGACGGCCCCCTTCAACAACCTGCCCGCCGCCTACAAGCTCATGATGACGGGCTCGGTCTACAACGCCGCCAACAACACCACCGGCACTGTCACCCTGAACGGCCTCACCATCGGCACCACGTACCAGCTCCAGGTCTGGGTGGGTGACCCGCGCAGCCTCAGCAACACGGTGGGGCGCGACCAGACCATCGCCAATGTCGGCGGGGCGGGCGGCCAGGTGATGGATTTCAACGTCGGCAACGTCGGCGGTGGCGTGGGGCAGTACATCCTCGGGACTTTCCTTGCCGACGCCACCACCCAGTCCTTCACCGTGGCCGCCACGGGCACGAACAAAGTTCCGCAGATCAACGCCCTTCAGCTGCGGACCGCCGTCGGTGGCTGGAGCGGCACGGTGAGTGGTGCCTGGGATGACACCACGGCCAACTTCAGTGGCCAGACCTTCACCCAGCTCAAGACCACCACCACCACCGCCGGCTTCGGAGACCTGGATGGAAACGGCGCAGCCGTCGCCCGGACAGCGATCACCATCAAGGCGGGCGGCGTCACGGGCGCAAACGCCAGCTTTACCAATTCGACCCTGAACTACACCCTCTCCAGCACTGACGCGACCGGCCTCACGGGGGCGTTTGCCATGTCAAAGACGGGCACCGGTTCCCTCACCCTCCTCGGCGCGAACACCTTTACCGGTGACACGACCATGGCAGGAGGAACTCTTGCCGTTGGCCACGCCTCGGCTCTGCAAAACAGCACACTCAACCCCACTGCGGGTTCCGTCACCTTCACAGGCATCACCGGCACCGCCATCGGCGGCCTGAAGGGCAGCGTGAACCTCAGCCTCCAGAACAACGCCAGCGCCGCCGTGACGCTGACCGCAGGGGGAAACAACCAGTCCACACTTTACTCTGGAAACCTCAGCGGCGCGGGGGCGCTGGTCAAGGCAGGCACCGGAGCGCTCGTCCTTTCCGGGACCTCGAGCCACGCCGGCGGCACATCAGTGAACGCAGGAACCTTGCTCGCGCAAGGTTCCCACGCTGCCAGCGGCATGACAGTGGCCGGCGGAACGCTGCTCCATGCAGACCAGGTCCTGTCCACGACCAGCTACGCCTCGCTCACGGAGACGTCCGGGAAGATCACCGTGGACGTCTCCACCGCCGGGATTGACGCTTTCAACGTCACCGGCAACGCCAGCTTCAGCGGCGGCGTCATCGAGCTGAGCCTGCTCGGGCAGCCCCCGCTCAACACACCGCTGCCGCTCGTCACCTACGGCGGCACCCTCACCGGCCTGCCCACCATCTCCACCACCTCCCGCCTGGCGTGGACGCTGAATCCCGGCACCGGGACAAACTCCGTCCTCACCATCACCTTTACCACCGGAGCAGCCGATCTCGTCTGGACCGGAGCCGCGAGCAACGTGTGGAGCGACTCCACGCTGCTCAACTGGATCAATGGCGCCGCCGCCGACCGCTTCTACACCATCGACCGCGTCAGCTTCACCGACACCGGCCTCGCCGGCACTGTGGCCATGCCCGCCGCCGTCACCCCGGGCGCTGTCCTCATCAACAACTCGACCGGCCACGACTACACCTTTCCCGGCGTCATTGCCGGTGGGTCGGTCACGAAATCAGGAACCGGCACCGCCACGCTGACCGCCACCAACACGTGGACCGGCGGAACCACCGTGAATGAAGGAATTCTCCAGGTGGGCAGCGGAACGACGGCAGGCGTGCTGGCCGGCGGAGCACCAATCGTCATCAATTCACCCGGCACGCTCCTCTACAACCACACCACCCAGCCCACCACACTGACGAATGTCTACACAGGCAACGGCACCCTCGCTTTCAAGGGCACCGGTGCCTCGAATGTCTCCGCCTACTCGCCCAACGGAAACAGCAGCGCCTTTGCCGGCACCATCACCACGGACAAGGCCCGCATCAACGTCGATGCCGCTCCCGGCGACCTCGGCACCGCACTGGTGAAGGTGGCGGACACCGGCCAGCTCTTCGTCAGCGGGGCCATCTCCTTTGCCAACAACATGGAGATCATCGGAGTCGGCTGGCTCGAAACCGCCGGCCAGCTGGGTGCCCTGCGCATCCAGTCCGGGGCCAATGCCACCGGGACCATCACCCTCACGGGAAATGCCCGCATCGGCAACTACGGCAGCACCAGCACCCTCTCGGGCATCCTCGCGGAGTCCGGCGGCTCATGGGCTCTGGATTTCCGGAACAGCAACGCCTCCACCAATTCCACCCAGACCGTCTCGGCCGCCAGCACCCGTACCGGCCCCACGAGCATCACGGGGGAAATTTTCGTCCTCCAGAGCAGCACGGGCCTCGGCAGCGGGGATGTGACCCTCACCGGCAATGGCACCGCCGCCCGCACCACCCGGATGGAGCTGCAAAACGTCACCCTGGCAAACAACGTCACGCTGAATTCCACTGCGGTCACTGGTTTCCTCGGTGCCCTCCACGCCTCCGGCGGCACCACCTCCACGGTGAATGGCACCATCACCGTAGCCGCTGCGGTCGGTGACGGCGGGCACCTCGCCGCAGCGGCCTCCACGACCAGCGTTCTCCGCGTCATGGGACCGGTCAATGTTTCCTCCGGCATCACCCGGCCGCTCGTGCGTGTCGGCACGGTGGAGCTGGGCGGCGGCGGCAACTACCTGGAACTCGGCCACGCTGAGGGCACCCTGCGTCTGGCCGCCACCAACGGCGTCAACCCCTCCGCCACCCTCTTTGCATCGACCTCGGCGGCCACCACATTTGATTTGAACGGATACAACCAGATGCTGGCGAGCATCGTGAAGGGCGGCTTTGCCTCCACCATCACGAACACCAGCGCCACCGCCTCCGTGCTCACCCTTTCCTCCGCTGCGGACACAGCGTGCGCCAGCGTCCTCACCGGCGCCCTGTCCCTCGTGAAATCCGGAGCCGGAAACCTCACCCTCACCGGGGCCAATTCGTGGACCGGCCCGACCGCAGTGAGCGCAGGCACCCTCACCCTGGCTGCGGCCACCCTCGCCGACACCGCCGGCCTCAGCCTGGCCACGGGCAGCACCCTCGCCCTCGCCCACACCGTCTCGGATGCCGTGGAGTCATTCTACATCGACGGCCAGCAGCAGGACGCCGGAGTCTGGGGACCGGTCGGCTCGGAGGCTCCGCATCAGAGCCCGCTCATCACCGGCACTGGTTTCATCGTCGCCATCAACGGCCCCGTTCCCGATGCCTTCACCGTCTGGATCGACAACTACCTTTCGCTGACCCTTCCCGCCGACAAGACGAAGGACGCAGATCCCGACCACGACGGCCAGTCCAACTTCGCCGAATTTGCCTTCGGCACGGACCCCACAGACGCGGCCTCCACGACCGGCTTCGCCGTCAGCTGGGCTGACACGAATGGTGACAACGAACCCGAGCAACTCCTCATGATCGCCGTGCGCGCCGGCGCCGTCTTCACCGGCAGCCCGGTCCCCTCGGCCACCCTCGACGGCCTTCGCTACGAGGTTCAGGGTTCGCTCGACCTCGACGAGTTCTCGCTGCCAGGAGCCCCAGTAGTGCTCCCACTCGGCGTCTGGTCCGGCAGCCCGGCCCCCGGCGGCTTTGAGTGGCAGCGCTTCCGCCTCAGCGGCACTCCGGGCCGCGGCTTCCTGCGGGCGGTCGTCCGCTCGGTGCCGTGATTCCTTCCCGACACCGCGTCATTTCTGGCCCGCCAGAAACTCGACCAGGTCGAAAAATTCCTCGGCCGACATCGTGTTCGCCAGCCCCTCAGGCATGGAGCTTTGCTTCACTGTTTCGTGTTTCGCGATCCCGGCCTTGGGCAGCACCTGGCTGAGGCCGCCCGCGATCCGGAGCGTCAGTTGCTCCGGAGTTTCGGCCGTGACGAATCCCGCGTAGGCCGTCCCCGCCTTCGTCTCCACCGTGTGCAGGACAAATTCGGGCGCGAGTTTGGCACTCGGATCAAGGATGGACTCCACAATCTCGAAACGTTTCAGCCGGGTGCCAGCACCGCTCATCGCCGGACCATACTCGATGCCCTCCCCGCCCCACTTGTGGCAGGCGATGCAAATGCGGCGGAAGACGGCCTTTCCGTTGTCCGCATTGCCGGGCACTGCGGCGAGTTGCTCGATGATCCGCCCCTGCTGCTTGTCCTTCACGCCGGGATTCGCCAGAAACTGCTTCAAAGCCGCGGCCCCCGCAGTGGCCGGTCCGGACGCCTTGTCCAGTCCCTGGAGCATCTTCACCCCCTCGGGATTGTCCGTGGCAATGGCCCCCGCCGCGAGGGCCGGCTTCCACACGCCGGCCAGTGCGCCAAGCGTGGCATTCAGAGTGTAGTCGATCCAGTAGTCGCGCGGCCTGGCTGCGGCAAGGAGGACGGACTCCACGGACTCCGTGGTAAGGATGAAACTCAGCGCACGCAGCGCCTCGCAGCGGGTGCGGGGAAACTCATCGACAGCCTGCACCCGCATGAGCGCGGCGGCATTCGGAATGCGGTCCCACTCGTCCGACAGGACGCGCGTGGCGGCGGCCCGGACTTCGGGCGTTTGAGCGCGGAGTGCCTTTTCCAGATGCCCGCGATCCACGGCATGGTGCCCCTGGAGCACCCATAACGTCTCCAGCAGGAGACGGTCATGGTCCGTGTCACCGGGCGCGAGAGCGGACAGCAGGTCCTTGATGGCGCCCGTCACTTCTGCTGTCGGGCGGTCACGCAGTTCGCGTCGGGCGCGGTAGCGGGTGCGGTTCTCGTATTCGCGCAGCTGCTCCAGGAGCTGCGGCACCGTCTTGCCCGCCTGTGTGACCGGAGCCAGCAGCGGCTTCCTCGTGTTCACCAGGCGGAAGACGCGGCCGTGCCTGTGGTCCCGGTTCGGGTCGCGCTGGGAGTACTGCATGTGGCCGATGAGCGCCGCACACCAGTCGCCAAAATACAGCGCACCGTCCGCACCTATCTGCGGATCCGTCGGACGAAAAGTCATGTTGTCCACGGCGGAGAGCAGGTCGTCCGGTGTCTTTTTCCCGCCGGTCATTTTTGTCCGCCGGCCGCCGCCGTAGCCGGCCCCGTCATCCTTCAGACCAAAGGTGGTCATTCCATTCATGTTGATGACACAGGCAAACACAAAAGCATTCTGCCATTCATCCGGAAACTGCCGGGTGACGATGAATTCCGTGCCCACATTGGGCCGCATGCCGTCCCCGTTGAAGACCGTGTTCAGACCCTTGCGGCCGCTGTATTCCGCCCCGCTCAGAGGAGTCTCCCAGTGCTGCTGGGGCGTGGTGCCGTCCCCGACAATCCCCTGGCCCCATCCGTCAAACGTGCAGCACCAAGGGTTGCCGTAGCCGGGCGTGTCAAAGTGGCGGAGCCGCCGTGTGGCGGGGTCCAGTACGTAGCAGCCAGGCTTGCCCGACCGGCGGAAGGGGCCCCACGGCGTCTCCACCGCCGTGCTCAGAGACACGCCCTCCAGCATGTACAGCAGCCCGCCGGGCGACCACTCAAAGGCGCCTATCGTGTGATGCGTGTCATCCGTGGCCCAGCCGTCGCTCAGTTCCTCCACCACGTCCGCCTTGTCGTCGCCGTCCGTATCTTTCAGCCAGAGGAGCCGGGGCTCGTCCACCACGATCACCCCGCCGTTCCAGAATTCAAAACCCGTCGGGCAGATCAGCTTGTCGTAAAAAATCTTCGCCTCCTTCGCACGGCCCGTCTTTGCATCCATGCCCTCGAGGATGACCAGACGATCATTGGGCCGGGGATCTCCGGGCTTCCACTGCGGATAGGCCGCCATGCAGGAAACCCAGATACGGCCTTTGTTGTCCACGTTGAGCTGGTTCACGTTGGCCAGGGCGGGAAACTCGCGCTCGCTGCCGACAAGCTGCACTTCAAATCCATCGGGCACCCGCATCGTGCGAATGCTCTCCTCCGGCGTCGGGTAGGCCAGCTCCTTCGGCTCCTTTTTCGGCTGGGTGCCAAACATTGACTTCGGCACAAAAAGCTCGCCCGTGTTTGAATCATCAGGCTTGTCTAAAACGGATTTTCCCTGCGCGATGTCCCACACGCAGCGGTCGCGAACAGCGGCCATGTTGCGGATTTTTTCAAACTCCCGGGGGAAGGTTTCCTTGTCCCACGTGCGCCGGCCACCGTAGACGTACCAGCCGTTCAGCATCCTGTAGTCCTGGGAATGAATCCAAGTCTTGTCAGCCACTGCCGCGCGCAGCTTTTCAAATCCCGGCGCGCCAGTCCGGCTCGCATCCCCCGGCCCGAAGAGGGCGTGATCGAGCGCCAGCGAAACCTCCCGCGCCCCGGCTGGATTGAGCTGCCGCCCGTCCGTGGTGAACTGAAGCCCCGCCTGCCTGGAAAAGACGGACGCCGTCGCCGCGTAGAGGTCCACTGCGGCCAGGTTCCGTTTTTTCGCCACCTCGGCGACTGCTTTGGCATGGAGGGCAAGACTTGCATTTTCCTCCCTGCCCGATGGCAGCAGCGGCCCGCCCCCTTCCTCCCACGCAGCAGGTGAAACGAGCACAAACCGCGGCGCCGCGCCGCTCGCATCGCGCGGATACGACCTGGCCGTGGCGTCGAGGAACTTCTCGTAGTCCGCCTTGAATTTCTCCACCCCCTCCGCACCGGCAAACGCCTCGTTCGCTCCGAAGAAACACAGGAACGTGTCCGCGCCAAAGACACTCAAAGGATCATCGATGGCAGTGTAGTTGGCCGGCCGCTGGCGCACACCCACCTCGTCTGCCGGACGGCAGAAATTTCTCACCACGATTTCCTGTTTTGCAAAGCGGGTGTGGAGCAGCGCCTCGAAGTCCCCGGTGCGGCTGATCACATCACCCAGGGAATTTCCCACCAGAGCCATACGCTCGCTCTGGATGAATTGAAGCGGCAGCCCACCAGCCGGAAGGGGCAAGCGCGGAGTCTCTGAAAATCCGGACGACGCCAGCGCGACGAACACTGCGAGGACGGAACGTGGATGTGCAGAGATGAGGGCCGGAACGCGGCCAGTAGTTCTCATTTTCATTTCAAAAAAGTCGGGCAGGCAAAGCCCCCCGCAGGCCCGGCGCTGGCCGCTCAGGCCAGCACGGCCTTCACCAGTTCACCGTGGATGTCGGTCAGCCGGAAGTCCCGCCCCTGCGAGCGGTAGGTGAGCTTCGTGTGCTCCACGCCCATGAGGTGCATGATGGTCGCGTTCAGGTCGTGCACGTGCACCGGATTCTCCGTGATGTTGTAGCAGAAATCATCCGTAGCGCCGTGGGTCATGCCTGGCTTCACCCCCGCCCCTGCCATGAGCATGGCGAAGCAGCGCGGGTGGTGGTCGCGTCCGTAGTTGGTCTCCGTCAGCGTGCCCTGGCTGTAGATCGTCCGGCCAAACTCCCCACCCCACACGATGAGCGTGTCGTCCAGCAGTCCGCGCTGCTTGAGGTCAGCCAGCAGGGCCGCCGTGGGCTGGTCTGTGTCATGACACTGGCCGCGCAGGGCGTTGGGCAGGTTAAAGTGGTGATCCCAGCCCATGTGGAAGAGCTGGATGAAGCGGACATTCCGCTCCGCGAGGCGACGGGCGAGCAGGCAGTTCGCGGCAAAGGTGCCGGGCGTCCTCACCTCGGGCCCGTAGCTGTCGAGCACGCTGGCCGGCTCCTTGGAAAAATCCGTCAGCTCGGGCACGCTGGCCTGCATGCGGAAGGCCAGTTCATATTGCGCAATGCGGGCCTGGATTTCCGGGTCGCCCAGCGCATCATGGCGGTGCTGGTTGAGCGCGGAGAGATCGTCCAGCGTATCGCGGCGCATGGAGCGGTCGATGCCCGGCGGGTTGTCCAGGTTCAGCACCGGCTGCCCCTTGTTGCGGAATTTCACGCCCTGGTACTTCGCCGGGAGAAAGCCCGCGCTCCACAGCCGGTCGTAGAGCGGCTGGTCATCCTTGCGCCCGCTGCCAAAGCTCGTCAACACCGTGTAGGCCGGCAGCTCGCTGTTTTCACTGCCCAGCCCGTACGACATCCACGCGCCGATGCTCGGCCTGCCCGCCAGCTGGGAGCCGGTCTGCATGAAGGTGATGGCCGGGTCGTGGTTGATCGCCTCCGTATGCATCGACCGGATGATGCACCAGTCGTCCGCCGCCTTGGCCATGTGCGGCATCAGCTCGCTGAACCACGCCCCGCTCTTCCCGTGCCGGGCGAATTTAAAGAGGCTCGGCGCGACGGGGAAACTCTTCTGTCCGGACGTCATCGTCGTGAGACGCTGGCCTTTTCGGATGGATTCCGGCAGGTCCTCGCCCCGGCGAGTGGCCAGACCGGGCTTCGGGTCGAACAAATCCATCTGCGACGGCGCGCCGCTCTGGAAAAGGTAGATGATCCGCTTCGCCTTCGGCGCATGAGTTGGAAATCCCGGAAGCCCGGCGGCATCAGCCCGGCGTCCCATCAGCCCGCCAAGCGCCGCCATGCCGATGCCCCCTGCGGCCCGCTGGAGAAAGGTGCGGCGGGTCAGCTCGCGGCGGGCGGCGGCTTCGAGGGAGAAAAGAAGATGGTCGTTGCAGTTCATGGGTGCGGTTCAGGTGAAAATTTCGGAGACGACGCGGGCCGGCTCCACGCCGGTCAGCCGCTGGTCAAGCCCTTGGAAGGGAAAGATGAGGCGCTCGTGATCGATGCCCAGTGCGTGAAGCAGCGTGGCGTGGAAATCCCGCACACTCACCTTGTCGACGGCCGCCTTGTGGCCCACCTCGTCCGTCTCGCCAAAGTGCGTGCCACCCTTGATCCCGCCACCCGCCATCCACACCGTGAAGGCGTGCGGATTGTGATCCCGCCCCGGCTTGTCCCCCTTCTGGGAAATGGGCAGCCGGCCAAACTCCCCGGCGCACACCACCAGCGTCTCATCCAGCAGCCCGCGCTGTGCCAGGTCCTCGATCAGCGCGGCAAAGGGCTGGTCCGTCTCCCGTGCAAAGCCGCCGTGATTTCCCACCAGGTCCATGTGGCAGTCCCAGGAGAGCTGGTTCTCCATGCCACCGCTGTAGATCTGGATGAACCGCGTCCCACGCTCCACCATCCGCCGTGCCAGCAGGCACTGGGAGGCGATGTGCGCACAGTGCGGCTGGTCCAGCCCGTAGAGTTTGCGGATGCTTTCCGGTTCCTTCGAGAGGTCAAAGGTGTCCGGCGCCGCCGTCTGCATCCGGTAGGCCAGCTCAAAGCTGTCGATCCGCGCCGCCAGCTCGTCCTCCGCCGGCGAATGCTCCAGCGCTCCCCGGTTCAGCCGGGCCAGCAGGTCCAGCTGCTGCCGCTGCCTGGTTTCCGTCAGCCCTTCCGGCCGCGTCAGGTTGTCGATCGGCTGCCCCTTCGGCTTCAGCCACGTCCCTTGGTAGACACCGGGCAGGAAGCCCGCCGTCCAGTTGCTCGCATTCCCCTTCGGCAGCCCGCGGTCCTTCGGGTCGCTCATCACGATGAAGGCCGGCAGATCCTCGCCGATCGCCCCCAGCCCGTAGGTCACCCACGCCCCGGCGCTCGGGTTTCCCATCCGTGTCACCCCCGTGTTCATCATGAAAAGCGCGGGCGAATGGTTGTTCGACTCCGTGTGCATCGAGTGGATGAACGCCATCCGGTCCACGTGCCTCGTCAGATTTGGAAAAAGTGAGCTGCCCCACGTGCCGCTCTGCCCGTGCCGTTTCCACTCGAAGGGCGACGCCATCAGCGGCCCCACCGCATCCGGGAAAAAACCCGTCTTCGCGTCAAAACCCGGCAGCGGCTGCCCGTTCCGTTTCTGCAGCTCCGGCTTGTAGTCCCACGTGTCCACGTGGCTCGGCCCGCCATTCATGAATAGCCAGATGATGGACTTCGCCTTCGGGGCAAAGTGCGGTGTCTTCGAGCCCAGCGGATTTCGCGACGCACCCAGCCCCGCGCGGGCCAGCAGGGAATTCAGGGCGACCATGCCGAAACCGGCTCCGGCTTTCTGCAAAAGCCGGCGGCGGGTGAGATGGGGGAACGGCTCGTTCATCAGAAGATTCTGGCTCAGCTTTGAATGGGGCGAAAGCGGGCGTTGCAACATTTGAACCTTAAATCAGCCTGCGTCTCCCCCCTCGAAAGGATCGGGGTTCCCCCGCAGGCGAAAGTGCGGCCTTTTCAAGCATGCCTCCGCGTTCCGCGTCACCTGCATTTCGTCTCAAGCAAGGAGGTCAGCACATAAAAAGCCGCATCCCCGAAAGGATGCGGCCCCGAAATTTTCTTCCTGGCGGCTTATTTGGCGGACTCGGGCGCTTCAGGCTCGTGCCCTTCGTCGTCGTGATGCTCGTCATCATCCGCGTGACCCATGTCGCTGTCGTCCTCGTCGTGAACGAATTTCTCGTCCTGCGCGCGGAATTTGCGAATCCGCTGGCCCTCAGGCAGCGGAGAGAGGGTCATGTTGATCGTCTTGCCCGTCTGGCGCGGCTCCATGTCCACGTGGGACATGGTCTTCAAATCAGCCTTCACCTTTTGCATGAGGGCCATCCCGATCTCCGGATGCGCCTGCTCCCGGCCCCGGAACTGCATCTGCAGACGCAGCTTGTCCCCGTGCCACAGGAAATCCTCCGCCCGGGTCATCTTGATCTTGTAGTCATGGGGGTCGATGTTCATGCGGAACTTGACCTCCTTGCTCTTGCCGCCCTTGCTCTTGTGCTTCTCCTTCTCGTGCTTGGCCTGCTCGTATTTCCACTTCCCGAAGTTGACGATCTTGCAGACCGGCGGCTGGGCGGTGGGGGCGATTTCCACGAGATCCAGTCCATACTGCCGGGCGATCGTGAGCGCCTCCTGGGGCGTCATGATGCCGAGCTGGCGGGCCGAAGCCCCCTCGATGACCCGGATTTTTGGCGCGCGGATCCGGTCATTGACCCGGGGTCCGGTGTCGCGGCGCTGGAAGTTGCGTTGGGGTGGCTTGCTAATGGGCGTAATCCTCCGAAGGGTTGGTGGTTCATTCGCGGCCGTCTTCACCTTGAAGACTGGACCCGCAGAAAGCGGTGACGGAAACGGAGAGCCGGCAATTCATGCGTGGGACGCAGGCGCACCGGCCCGCAACGACTCTTCCGATCCTGCCTCAAACTGAAAGAGTTCGAGACGAGTGGACACAAAAATACACCGCGCCTGGAGATGGGCGGTTGTCATCCTGAAACGTGAGATGGGAGACAAAATAAGGTCCAACGTTGCGCAGCTTACCAGCCCGCCTGCCGCCCGGCAAGAAAATAATCCATTTTTCCTCTCGCCGCGCCCAGGCCCGGCACTCGTGGTCCTCACTGAAGGGCCGTCGCGTTCTGCGGCACCAGACGAAACAAATGCTCAAACCGCCTGCGCGCCCCGCCATAGCCGATGGAAATGCGCTCCACGCCAAGGGACGCCCCTTCTGCAGACAACAATTTGATGGTGAGCATTTCCCCGCCCGCCGAATTTTCACCCGAAGCCTGTGTGCTCACATAGACCTGCCGCCGGCAGTTGCCAAACCGTCCCAGCGCCTCCTGCCGCGTCAGACTGTATCCGATCAACACTCCCATGTCCGGCCCCAGGGCGGAGCACAGCTGCGCCTCCATGTTGGCCTTCAATTCGGCCCCGCGTTCCGGAAAGGCCCTCACCTCGAAGTACTGCCCTTCTGGAGCATTCGTAACCAGCACCGCATTTTCCTCCTCCAGCTTCACCAGCGCGGCCAGCGTTCTGGCGCAAATGGCATTCACGGTGCTGTGCTGCTCTGGACTCATTCCAAACTTATTCGCGACGTTTTCCGGAATTCCGCACACCCCCATTCCGGGCGCAGGTATGTGCAGCCACGCTGCAGCCGCCACTGGGAATTCCACATGGCCTGCGACCGGCTGCGCAACCGCAGCGGCGCCCCCCCCCTGCACAACGGCAGCACTCACGCGGGAGTTCATCCCTCGCGCCACGGCCACCGGATCGGGATTTCGGCCTGTCTCATGGGCCATACGGGCACCCATGAACCAGCCCCCACCGGTCCCCAGCGCGCCGATGACTGCCACCAGCGCCCAGGGACACCCCTGCCGGTGCCACCAGCCCGTTTTTTCGAAATCGAGCTTCATGACGCTTGGAAAATAACCCCGTCGTCGGAGAGGAAGTAGTTCGTCACCGTGTAGCTGAACTCCACCCTGAGCTGGCTCGAGCCTGTCTCGGGATTGTCCACAACTTCTGAGGATACGAGGTAGGGGCCAGCAACCACCCGGCGATGCTCCACGGGTGGAGGGGCTGCCTCCCAAACTTCGCAATACGTTTGCAGGTAACCGGGCAGCAACGTCAGGTTCAGGCTGGCATCCAGCCTCAATGTCTCAACCATCTGGTTTGCAGCGTCCCAAGCCATCGCTTCATCCTGCGCCATGAATTCGTGGGTCAGCGACGCGCTCTCGGAATAAAGCTCCGACTTCAAACCTGAACTGGACACCTCTTCGGCACCAGCTTTTGGCTTGAATGCATTCAAGCTTAAGGCAGTGCCAAGGGTGGCAACACCTGCACGCCGAAGGAAGCCGCGGCGCGTCAATCCGGGACGAATGATTCGGTTTTTATCGAAAGTGGGAATAATTTCGTTTTTCATATTTAGTCTAGTTTTACTTTAAGTTCACAATGTTTATGGAAACTAGTTAAGTGGTCAAGATTTTTTATAAAAATCAATATAATCAACTTTTCCTGAGGACTTGAGGGCTCGGAGAAGCAGCGGGAACGAGGGCGCCTCGACCCGGATTCCCATCGAGCCACCACCAGAAAATCTTCCCTCCCGCACCTGAGGCATCCCCCTACGATGCCAGATTCCCCCATCCCACCCCAGGCATGGCGCACGACCGCATTCCCCTCGTGTTCAATGACCCGGGGCCATCCACATTCTTGAGCATCGGAGGCAAAACAAGCCAGCCCTGCCGCGGCCAATCGGGCGCGCAAAAGCGCCTAAAAATCAACGCCTTTGTGGCCAGCAGGCCGGTCCGCTCCGCGCCACGGGCACACCACGGCCTTCCGGAACCTGAACCCGGGTGTCATTCTCCACAAGAGCGGGAGATCCGGCAGCGGGCAACTCAGCCACCGCATTCACAAACAATTCAGCACCGGGAACCGGCACGAAACCTGGATCCAGCTCCACCCAAAAACGGGTCTGCGCCTCCCGCGCCACCACCTTGAAGGCCGCCGCCCGCCAGTCCGCTCCTTCCCCCGGCCATGCCTCGGCAATCTTCCATCCCTCCGGCAACTCGCCCATCATCAATTCTGCGCGCAGTTCCCCTTGAAGGCCAACCGCTACTACGAGCACCGGAGTTGAGGGGGGAAACTCCACCGCCGCCTGGAGCCGGGCGAACTCCTCGAAGGTCTCCTCCCTCACAAAAAACACCACGGTCGTGCCCTTGCGGACCAGCACAGGAATAACTAGATAATCAAAAGATTCCGCCTCAATTTCGAGCGCGCGCGCCTCCACCAGACCGAGAATCTCCCCCGCCCGCTCCCGTGCCGCCGCTTCGTCCAGCTGCCACCACCACGTTTTCCCCTGGCCCAGGCCCGTCCTCTGCCACCGGTTCATGGAAATGAGAGGCAGCCCCCACGCTGCGCAGACCACCGTGACATCCAGCCCTCCCCCACCCACCGCGACCACCACCGTGGCACCCCACCCCACCGGGGCCTCCCCCGCCAGCGTGGCTGCCAGCCGGTTCGCCGCCCCGTGCCTCACATAGAAATACTCAGCCGGCACCTTCGTGAACCCGCCTTTCAACGCCGGCACCCTCCCCGCTCCGGGCCACTCCATCCACCAGCCGGATGCCTCCGCCACCTCAGGCCAGCCCCACATCATCAGCAGAGTGGCCGTCAGTTCCGGCGCCGCCCCCACGCCGAAGACACTCCCTCCCACGCGTCCACCCGCCTTCAGCAGCCGCTCCGCCAGTGCCAACCCCTCCCCCGCCAGCCAGTCCATGCCCGGGTCGCCTGCCAGAAAAACCGCATCCAGCGTACCCGGCGCCATCTGCCCCAGTGCTGCAGCGTCCGCCATCACCCGGGTGCTCCCGTCCTTGCCAGAAAAAATCGCCCGCTCCCACCAGCGCCGGTCGCGAACCTCCATCTCAGGATCAGGCCAGCCGCTGGTGAGGAACGGCTCGGGGAATTCCCGCTCCGGCTCCCGCTTCAGGTCCTGTCTCATTAGAAAAACCCGGGCTGCCCCCGCCAGTTCGGCCTCCCATTCTCCGCCCGGCCACGCCCCCACCACCAGCACGGTCGCTCCCGGAGGTATCCATTCCCGCGGCTTGCCGTCCCCTCGAGCGCTGTCCACTCCCCCCTCCGTCCGCGCCACCGCCCCAGCCCAGTTCACCGCCTTTTGCCCAAGGTGCAGGCCCGTGAACGGCAGCACCCGCGACCGGCTACGGCCAAACATCGCGTAAAACCTCCCGTCATCGTGCCCCAGTGGCGACGCATCCCCGGTTCCCTCGCCGGGCAGCCTCTCCGCATACCGGTTCGGCAGCGTGGCCGCGTGAAACAAATTAAAATACCCCAGCACCGAGCGCGGCCTCACCACCTCAGCCTCCCACGGCTCGCACCCCGCCAGCACTTCAAAGGCCGCGCGGCTTTCCACGATCCGCCGGCCCGACAGCCCGTGTAAGAACCCCGGCTCCAGCTCCTGAGCCTCCAGCCGTTCGCGGAAGTGGCACGGCAGCAGCAGGTCCGCATCCATCACCACCACCCAGCCCTCGACACCCAAAGCCTCCAGCCCCGCATTCACGTGCCGCCATTTTCCCCATGCCGCGTGGAATGGCCCCTCCACCAGCACCGCCTCCAGCCCCTCCCGCGCGCAGAATGCCAGCGTCTCCGCGTCATCCGGAGACGTCACCACCACCAGCCGGTCAAAATGACGCCGGTTCCCCGCCAGCGTCCGCTCCAGGTACGACGCATAGCCGACCGAGATCGTGACGGCCGAAAGCTTCACACCCGGGACCTCACGCGCCCAGCTCCCCCTTCAGCGCCCCCAGCGCTTCCTTCAGGTCTGCCACCTCGCCGCGCAGGGCTGCCAGCTCGGCTTCCATTTTTGACCGCCAGTCCACCTCCGCCTCCACCAGCGTCCGCACCGGCAGAGAAACCACAGGCGCGCTCACGTCCACCGGACCGCAGAGCAGATGCGCATACGCCGTCGCCTTCCGTCCGCCACCGGACGGGATCATCACCGCCAGCGCCTCGTCCGGAAAATTAATCAGCCCCTGCATGGCCGACTCCACCGCTTCCACATCAGGATAGGAGTGCAGCCGCTCAGTCCGCACCCGCAGCTCCCCCGCCGTCTGGATGCCCCGCAGCAGCAGCACCGTCATCAGCGCCAACCCGCCCGGAGTCAGCCTGGGGAAAATCCCCGTCAGATCATGCTTGTACTTTTGCGTCCGCGCGCCGGAGAGCGTCACCTGCATCACAAACCTCCTCCGCTTCAGGTGGTCCAGCGCCTCCAGCACCGTCGCCTCGTCAAAGGCGACCACCGGATCCCGGTTCGTCGACTGGTTGCACGCCGTCACCAGCGCATTCAACGTCAGCGGATAATATTCCGGTGTCGTCGTTTCCTTTTCCAGCAGGCAGCCCAGCACCCGGGCCTGTTCCATCGTCAGTGGTTCCATAGTCGTTATTCGCGTGGCCCTTCCATCGCACCACCTGTCCAGCATTTCAACCCCCAAGCCCGGCGGAACAGGCATGGTTGGCAGGGCGGCGGGCTGCCGGGTCAGCTCCGTCCCGTCAGCACCGAACCCAGCTCTCGAAGTTCTTCATCTATCGCAGCCTCCGTCGAATCCCGCAGGGAGCCCACGATGGCACCGTCGTCGCGTGGGGGAATTCAGGCTAAACAAGCGTGGTGCCATGCACCGTGTCAGCCTGCCCTGCCGGCCGACCTCACCGGCGTGAAAGCCATCGCGGCAGGCTTCCTCCATAGCGTCGTGCTGCGGTAAGAAATTGTTGGATGGTTTTTCAGGAAAAAATTTCCGAGGGCTATCACCCCCCGAAGCAGATGACGGAGAACAGGCTGAACCACCATGCTCACCCATTGAAACACCAACTCATCCCTCAACAGTTCCGGGCCTTCGGGCTCTTCAGCTTCACCACAACCCTGCACGCCGGCACCCCCGACCAGCCGCCGCAGGGCGTCATCAACGAAGGACAAAGGGCTCCAGAAAACCAATCGAGCGCTGTTCCGAATCACCGTGGCAGGCTGGTTTTGAAATAACGGCCCCCCGGCTCACCACGGCGTGAAGCGAAGGCCGAAGAGCGCGAGGACGGCTAGGGCGAGGGCGGCTATGGCTGGCAGGAAAAATGGGCCGTAGTGGTCGGCGGTCTGCGGCTTCTTTTCGAGCACGACTACTTTTTTCATTTCGTCGATGCGGTGGAAGACGGCTTGGAGCGCCTCGGGGGTGGCGGCGTTGAAGACTTCGCCACCGGTGGCACGGACGATGCCGACGAGGGCGGGTTCGATTGTCTCGCTGGTCATCATGATGCCGAAGACGGTGATGTGCTGCGCCTGCAAGGCGGCAATGATGGGGCCGTCCTGCGGGGGCTTGATGTCGGGGCTTTCGCCATCGGTGATGAGGATGATCATGCGGTCGCCATTGGGGCGTTCCGCGAGGTAATCGGTGGCTCCGACGAGCGCCTTGCCGATGAAGGTATTCCCCCAGAGCGCGTCGGGCAGTCCGTGGCGGCCCATGGATGGCGGGTCGAGTCTTGGGTTGTCCGGCTGGATGAATGGCCGCGCGAGGAGGATGGATTGCGTGTCGAGCGTGAGCGGGACCCAGTGGATGAAATGCCGCGAGAAGATCGTTAGGCCGAACGCATCGCCTTTGCGGTAGTCGATGAATTACTCAATCGAATCCATGGCCGAGTCGAAACGGCGGAGACGTCAATTCGTCTGCGGGCCGTGGTTCTCCGCCATGCTGCCGGAGGTATCGAGCAGAAACTGGACGTTGGTGAGCTGGCGCTCCACTTCCGGCGGGGTGAAGGTCATGGGATGCGCGAGAAAAATGATCGCGAGCGCAAGGAGTGCGGCAGGCAGGCAGTTCGCGCAGAGCACGAGAAAGCGCAGC
>JANOAS010000411.1:0-20987 GCA_031411255.1 bacterium | reverse complement strand
CCGCCCGGCAAAAAGCCGCCACCGCCCCCGCAACCAAGGCAGCATAGGCCAGAGCTGTGGCGCATCCCACACAGGCTCCACCCCAGTCCAGAGTCCGAGGTCAACGCGATTCGCATGGGGCTGGGGGTGACGCTTACCCTCGTCCATCGGTCCCTCGCGACGGCTCCTCGCGTCCGGCTTGGATTGGACCACGCAACTCGGGGCACGCGGCGGGCAGCCAGCTGCCACGCCTACAGCAAGCTTCCGCACTCCACAGGCTCCGCCCACCAGGCAACACCGCCCGAACCCAGCCCAGCCCAGCCCGTGGCAGCAGCCCCCTTTGAGGCTGCCGGGTCTGATCGCGGACGCAACCGCCACACAGGCTCCTCCGGATTTCAAAACCCCAAAGCCCAAACCAGCCCGCTCCACCCAAATTACCCGCAACCTTCCCCCCGCAGCGTGGTTCTGTGCCTGCTCCGCAAATGCTCCACCACCCGCCCCTCCCAGGGCCTCACCTGTCACCACATGATACGACTCCGGTTTTCCGCCCTCTGCCTCGCCCTGCTCGCACTGTTTTGCCCCGCTCTGCGGGCGGTGGAGCCGGCGCGGATGAATGTGATCTTTATCCTGGCGGATGATCTGGGGTGGAGTGACACGACGCTCTACGGGAAGACGAAATTTTACCAGACGCCGAACCTGGAGAGGCTGGCGAGGCGGGGGATGCTTTTTACGCGGGCGTATTCGGCCAGTCCCTTGTGCTCGCCCACGCGGTCGAGCCTGCTGACGGGGCTGAGCCCGGCGCGGACGGGGATCACGGCGCCGGTGTGCCATGTGCCGGAGGTGAAGCTGGCGGCCACGGTGGCGGCGGCGGCCCCGGCGGGAAAAAAGGCGCTGGAGTGCGCGAGCGCGACGCGGCTGGACACAAAATACTTCACCCTGGCGGAGGCGCTGAAGGCGGGGGGGTATGCCACGGCGCACTTCGGCAAATGGCACCTGGGCCCGGAGCCGTACTCGCCGCTCCAGCAGGGGTTCGACGCGGACCTGCCGCACACGGCGGGGCCGGGGCCGGCGGGGAGCTATGTGGCGCCGTGGAAGTTCAAGGACTTCGTGGAGCGCGCGCCGGAGGAGCACATCGAGGACCGGATGGGCGACGAGGCGGTGGCCTGGATGGAAAAGCACAAGGACGCGCCGTTTTTCCTGAACTACTGGCAGTTCTCCGTCCACGCGCCGTTCAATGCGAAGAAGGCGCTGATCGAAAAGCACCGCGCCCGGGTGAACCCGGCCGACCCGCAGCGCAGCCCGACGTACGCGGCGATGGTCGAATCCATGGATGACAATGTGGGCCGGGTGCTGGACGCGGTGGACCGGCTGGGCCTCGCGGACCGGACGGCGATCATCTTTTTCTCCGACAACGGCGGCAACATGTACAACCAGGTGGACGGCACCACGCCGACGAGCAATGGCCCGCTGCGCGGCGGCAAGGCGACGGTCTACGAGGGCGGGGTGCGCGTGCCGTGCATCGTGAGCTGGCCAGGCGTGACGGCGGCCGGCAGCCGGAGCGAGGCGGTGATCCAGAGCCCGGACTTTTATCCCACCATCCTCCAGCTGCTGGGCCTCTCCGCCCAGCCGGGTCAGAACTTTGACGGGGTGAGCCTGGTCCCGGCGCTGAAGGGCGGCCCGCTGGAGCGGGAGGCGATCTTCACCTTTTTTCCCCACAGCCCGGGCGTGCCGGACACGCTGCCTCCGGCGGTGACGGTGACGGCGGGCGACTGGAAGCTGATCCGCCTTTTCCACCAGGGGGAAAAGGGCGCGCACAGCTACCGGCTCTACAACCTGAAGGACGACCTCGGCGAAACCACCGACCTCTCCGCCGCCCAGCCGGAACGGGTGAAGGAGCTGGATGCGCGCATCACGAAATTCCTGGCCGACACCCGCGCCGTGGTCCCGCTGCCCAACCCAGCCTGGCGTGTGGATGCGCCCGCCGGAGACCCGGCGAAATCCGAAGCAGCGGCGGATCCGCTGGACGGCTGGAAGGCCCGCAGCTGCGAGGCGTCGGTGGCGGAGGGCATCGTGACGGTGAAGGGCACCGGCGCGGCTCCGTTCCTGGGATTCGGCGCCGGCAGGATGGCCGGGGCCACGGTAGTGAAACTCCGGGCCCGCAGCACCAGCGACGGCACGGGAAAAATAGAGTGGTTGCCAAAACCGCAGGCGGCAGACGAGGCGAAGAGCGTCCCCTTTGAACTGACTGGCGGCGACTGGCAGGAGGTGTCTGTGAAGGTGCCCGCAGAGGGACCGCTCGGCATCCTGCGGGTCTACCTGCCTGCGCAAAAGGAGCCGGTCATGCTGGACTGGATCGAAATCCAGAACGGAAAAACCACGCACCGGTCGGACTTCCAGCCTGCCGCCCATCCGTGAAAGCGCTTCACCTCTGGCTGCTTTGCTGGCTGGGCCTGGGCGCGTGCCTGGCCGCCGCGCCGTCCACCAGGCCGAACGTCATCGTCATCCTGGCGGATGACATGGGCTACAGCGATCCCGGCTGCTACGGCGGAGAGCTGGCCACGCCGAACATCGACCGGCTCGCGCGCGAGGGAGTCCGGCTCTCCCATTTCCACAACGGAGGCATGTGCGTCGTCTCCCGCGCCTCCCTGTTGACGGGGAAATGGTGGCCGCGCGCCCTGCCGAAGTTCGCCAGGACGCCGCTGCTGCCAGAGCATCTGCACGACGCAGGCTACCGCACGGCGCTCATCGGGAAATGGCACCTCGCCGGCCACCCGCTGGACCGGGGGTTCGACCACTTTTTCGGGTTCCTCGCCGGGTTTGCGGATCACTTTTCCGGCGCTCCCAGCTACCAGCTGGACCGGGCGCCCTTCACCACCTTCGGCCCGGACTACTACAGCGCAGACGCCTTCACGGACCGGGCCGTCCAGTTCATCACGTCGCCGGCGGCGGGAAAAACCGAGCAGCCGTTCTTTCTCTACCTCAGCTACCAGACTCCGCACAACCCGCTCCAGGCACCGAGGGCGGACATCCTCAAACACCGCGGCCGCTACGCCGCCGGGTGGAAGGCCGTGCGCGAGGCGAGGTTCCGCCGGCAGCTGGAGCTGGGCCTCGTTCCCGCCGGGACCACGCTTCCGGATTTCCCAAAAAACCTGCCGAACTGGGACGCGCTCACACCGGAACAGCGGGACCTGGAGGACCTGCGCATGTCCGTCTACGCCGCCATGGTGGAGCGGATGGACCTCGGCATCGGCCGCGTCCTGCAGGCCCTCACCGACAGCGGCCGGACGCAGGACACGCTCGTGCTTTTCATGAGCGACAACGGCGCGGACGCCTTCTCCGTGGCGGACGACGCCCTGCTGAAACAGGACAGGCTGCCCGGAGATCCGCACTCAAATTTCCAGCTCGGCACCGGCTGGGCCTGGGCCAGCGTGACGCCGTGGCGTCTGTATAAAATCAGCCAGCACTCCGGCGGCGTGACCAGCGGCGCCGTCGCCTGGTGGCCGGGTGGCGGGCTGGGAAAACCGGGCCGCATCGAGCCCGCGCCCGTCCACATGGTGGATGTCCTGCCCACCATCCTGGAAGCCGCCGGCGTCGCGACTGGCAAGGAGACAGTGGCCGGTGAATCCTTTCTCCCGCTGCTGAAGGGCGCACCCTGGCAGCGCAAGGGGCCGCTCTTTTTTCAATACATGGACAACCGCGCCATCCGGTCTGGCGAGTGGACCATGGCCGAAGTGGACGGCGGCGGGTGGGAACTCTACCGCACCGCCACAGACCCGCTGGAGAACAAAAACGTGGCCGCAGAAAACCCGGAGACCGTCGCCAGCCTCGGCGCCCGCTGGCAGCAATGGTGGCGCGAGGAAAGCGGCAAGCCCGGCTACACCCCCGAGTCCACGAAGACCAGCGAGCACTACAAACCGCAGGGCGACCGCGGCTCCGGCGTGCCCTACTCCCCCCGCGCCATGCCCGCCCGCCTCGCCGGCCGCTACCCGTCCCCACCCGCCGCGAAACCGCCGGGCCGGTGACAGGTCCGCCGCTGATTTGGTGCAAACTCCGAATGCTACGCGGGCAAGGCCCGACGACTTGCACACCCCCCTCTCTTGACGCCTGTCACTTCTCCCCGTAGCCTATGGCATGAGCATTCTCCTCGATTTGCCCGAAGCCATTGGCGAAGATTTGATCGCCCGTCCCGAGGCCGCGCACCAGCTCGTCATGCGGGAGCTGGCGCTCACGCTGTATGCTCAGGGCCAGCTCCCGCCAAGCCAGGCTGCAAGCGTCGCCGGAATGGACCGCTGGGAGTTTTCCGAGCTGGCGGCCACCCGCGGCATCGAACTGCCCTACACTGAGGAAATGCTGGCCCAGGACATTGCGTATGGATTTGGTCGTGAGTGACACCACCCCGCTCCACTACCTGGCCCGTCTGGACCGGTTGGAGCTGCTGCGGAGTCTTTACCACCGGGTATGGGTGCCTGCCGCCGTCTGGCGGGAATGCCTCGCCGCAGAACCAAGGTGGCCCGAATCAGTTCAGCGACTGAGGGCGGCCATGGTGGCTGGATGGCTGGAGGAAAAAGGCATAGATACAGACCATTTGACGCGGCTGCCGGCCACGCCCCGACTGGACGAGGGCGAACGCGAAGCCATCACCCTGGCCTTGGACACGCCGGGCACGCTGTTGCTGATCGATGAAATCAAAGGCAGGGCTGTGGCGACGCGGCTGGGCGTGGCTGTAACCGGCACCATTGGAGTGCTGCTGAAGGCAAAGCAGCGGAAGCTAATCCCCGCCGTCCGGCCTTTGCTTGATGAGTTGCGATCTCAGACCAACTATCACCTCAGCCCTGCCCTGGTGGCCGCGGCGCTAAAGGCAGCGGATGAGTTGTGACGGCGCACAGTCTGGATTTCCCCTCCGGGACTGCGCGATGCCCGCCCCGGTGATTGCCCCTCGCACTGGGGCGCATCCTCGGCTTTGGTGGGGGCATGCATTATGGTGGCAATCTTCGTCTCGATCAGGCCCTCGTCGCACGGGGGCTGTGCGACTCCCGTCAACAAGCCCAGAGGCTCATCCTCGCGGGTGAGGTGAAGGCCGGCACGGTCGTCCTGACCAAGGCCAGCACGAAGGTGAGCCCGGACGATGTGCTGACGCTGAAGGAAAAACCCCGCTTCGTGAGCCGGGGCGGGTTGAAACTCGAAGGGGCGCTCGTCCATTTCGGCATCGACGTGACCGGCCTCACCTGCCTGGATGTGGGCGCGTCTACCGGGGGGTTCACCGACTGCCTGCTCCAGCGGGGCGCGGAGAAGGTGCACGCCTTTGACGTGGGGACGAACCAGATCGTCTACAAGCTGCGCGTGGACCCGCGCGTGCGCGTGCAGGAGAACTTCAACTGCCGCACGCTCACCCCGGAGGTGGTCGGCGAACTGGTCGACCTGGCCGTCATGGATCTCTCCTTCATTTCCCTCACGCTCGTCCTGCCCGCCGTCTTCACCTGCCTGAAGCCCGGCACCGGCGCACTCGTCTGCCTGATCAAGCCGCAGTTCGAGCTGAGCCCGGAAAAAATCGGCAAGGGCGGCATCGTGCGCGACCCGGCGGACCACCAGGTGGCGGTGGAAAAAATCCGCGCCTTCATCGCCGGGCACGAGGGGGTGGAGTGGGCGGGCCTGACCGACTCCCCCATTACCGGGACGGACGGGAACCAGGAGTTCCTCGCCTGGATCAAAAAAACTGGCCCTGAGGCCGGAAAATGAAGAAAACGTCCCTGGCCTGGCCGGGGAATTGCACCACATTTGCGGCATGCCCATCCTCCAGACCGTACGCCGGTTTCTCCGCCGCCTGGTCCTCCTGACCGGGCTCTGCCTTCCGTTCACCGCCGTGAACGGAGCCGACGACCCGCCCGTGGATTCGCCCGAGATTCTCATCGACCACCGCGTCACCTTCCGCATCGCCGCGCCGCTGGCCGATACGGTCAAGCTCCAGGGCATCCAGCGCGGGGCCATCCCGCTGAAAAAGGACGCCGACGGTGTGTGGTCCGTGACGATCGGACCGCTCCTGCCGGGCATCTACAGCTACAGCTTTCTGGTGGATGGCGAGATGACCGTGGACCCGGAGAACCCGGACATCAAACCCGAGCGCGAACCCGACACCAGCGTGCTGGAGATTTCCACGAACACGCCCCTCTTTTACCAGTGGAAGGACGTCCCGCACGGCACCGTGGGCCTGCACGACTACCTCTCCAAGCCGCTGAAGCGCCTGCGCCGCCTGCGCGTCTACACCCCGCCCGGCTACGAGGAGTCCCCCACCCGCCGCTACCCGGTCCTCTACCTTTTCCACGGCACCGGCGACACGGAGGCGACGTGGACCGAGTTCGGCAGGGCCCACTACATCATGGACAACCTGCTCAACATGCAAAAGGCGGAGCCCATGATCATCGTCATGACCGACGGCCACGCCGACCTCTCGGATGAAGAGGGCATCGGCAAGAAGAACCTGGATGAATTCGAGGCGGACCTGCTCCAGGCCGTCGTCCCCTACGTCGATGCGCACTGCCGCACGCAGGCGGATGCCGGGCACCGCGCCATCAGCGGGCTGAGCATGGGCGGCATCCAGGCGCTCTACACCGGGCTGCGGCATCCTGAGCTTTTCTCCTGGGTCTGCGGCATGAGCGCGTGGGTGCCAGACGTGGAGAAATGCTGCGCCGCCGCCCTGGAAAAACCGGACGAGCCGACCCGCCGCCTGCTCTGGCTGCGCATCGGGCGGGACGACCCGTATTTGCCCGACTTCCAGAAATTTGACACCGCCCTGGAGAAGCACGCGCTCAAGCGCGACTTCGCCCTGACGGATGGTGACCACAGCTGGCCCGTGTGGCGCCAGTATCTACAGGACTTGGCGCCGAAGCTGTTCCGGGAGTGATCTGCCAGGCTGCGGCCTACCCAAACAACGCCCGAATGGGCTGCCCATTGTCCGTGGTCGGGACGGGGCGGTCGCCGTCGTAGAGGTTTTTAGTGTAGTCCACGCCGAGGGCGGCCTGGATGGTGGCGAAAAAATCGGGAACACTGACGGGATCCCGGATGATTTTTTTCGAGAGGTCGTCCGTCTCGCCATGGGCGCCGCAGTGCTTCAGCCCCCCGCCGGCCAGGACGCAGGTGAAGGCGCTGCCCTGGTGGCCGCGGCCACCGCCGCTGTCGAACTCAGGCGGACGGCCAAACTCCGTGGTGACGACAATGAGCGTTTTGTCGAGCAGCCCTCGCGCCTCAAGATCCATGATGAGTGAGGCCATGGCGGTGTCGAGTTCCTGGATGAGGGCGTGCTGGTGAATGATGCCCTCGTTGTGGACGTCCCAGCCGGTGCCGTTGAGGAAATTCAGGTTGTGTGAAACCTCGATGAACCGCACCCCGCGCTCGACCAGCCGACGCGCGAGGAGGCAGCGCTGGCCAAACTCCCCGCCATAGCGGGCGCGCAGATCCGCCTTTTCCTCGTCGAGCCGGAAGGCGCGGGTGAACTCCGGGCCACTTAATTTGAGGCTTTGATCAATCGCCGCATCGTAGTCGCGCAGGCGGCTGTCCCCGGTGGCGGGGGCGCTCTGCCGCAGGCCAGCGAGAAAGGCCTCGCGGCGTGACTGACGGTCGGCCAGGATGCCATCCGGACGCGTCAGCCCCGCCGGCCCCTGGCTTGTATCGGTCAGGTAGAGGTAGCCCGCACCCGCGCCGAGAAAACCTGGACCGCGCGTGATGTTTGGGTAGCCGATGAGCACATACGGTGGCGCTCCATCCGCCGCCGCCCCGCGCTCGTGGGCGATGATGGAGGCCAGCGAGGGATACACCACCGTGCCGCTGACAACGCGCCCGGTGTGCATCCGGTTCGTGGCTGCGGCGTGCTCGTCGATCACCTCGTGGTGCACGCTGCGCACTGCAGTGACGCGGTCCATGAGCGGCGCGAGGTTTTTCAAATGCTCGCACACACTCACGCCCGGCACCGCCGTCCCGATGCTGTCGTAGTAGGACCCGGCCACCTTTTTCACCGGATCGCCCCGGCGCTTGGGATCAAAGGTGTCGATCTGCCCCATGCCCCCGCCGAGCCAGATGGAGATGACATGCTCTGCCCCGCCCCTCAGCAAAGGAGCGGCAGCACGCGAGAGCGAAGGAGCCAGGATCGCCCCGGCGGAGGTGGTGATGAAGTGACGGCGGTTCATGGGCGGGTGACGGACTTGGGATGGAGGGGCTGGGGGCGGCGAAAATTTTAAACAGGAGGGGACGGAAAGAACGGAGGCAGGAGGGGCTTGGGGCGGCGAAGAATTTAAACAGGAGAGGACGGAGGGAACGGAGGGAGGAGGGACTTGGGGCGGCGGAGATTTTAAACAGGAGAGGACGGAGAGAACGGAGGACGGACTTGGGGCGGCGGAGATTTGGAATGGGGAGTCTTCAGAGCCTGATGCCGGGGAGAACGAGTCGATGAACGCCATCGACAAGGCGTATGCTGTTGAAGTTGATCAGCAACCCAAGGGGCAATCCCAGAAGTTTCATGTAACTGATTCCTTGCGCCTTGTGGATGGGCAGAACTTCACCCACGGATTTGATTTCGATCAGCAGGCATCCGTTGACGATCACGTCGCAGCGCAGCGTTTCCGAAAAAACCAGGTCCTTGTACCGAATTTGGACGGTGCGCTGCTGCTCCACCGCAAACCCCTGAAGTTTCAACTCGTGCAAAAAACAACACTCGTAGATGCTTTCCAGCAGGCCCGCCCCCTTGTCACGATGCACCTCAATGGCGGCGCCAATAACGCGCTCCGTGATGGCTGATGCCTCCTCCAGGAGGCGGGTGACTTTATCCTGATCCATGATGCAAACATTCAACGCAAGCAGTTCGAGTCAACCAGGCTCTTTACGTTCCTCCTTTTCAAAAATCTCCGCGCCCCAACTCCGAACTCCGTCCTCTCCGTCCTCTCCTGTTCAAAAACCTCGGTGCCCCAAGTCCGCGCCCCAAGTCCGCGCCCCACGCCAAAGCCCGTATTCGCTCGTGTCATGCGTCATGGCATCCAGACAAATTCGCGGGTGTTGACCAGGCTCCAGACGAGGTCTTCGTAGATTTCGCGCCACTCCGGGCGGAGGCGGGGGTCGGGCGGGGGGCCGGTGCGGGCGCGGCGTTCGATCTCGTTGTTGATGGTGGTGGCCTCGGGCATGAGGTGGTTCGCCCAGGTGACGCGCGGCAGGCGCGGCGGGGGTTCGGGGGTTTTCACCTCGGCGGCAGGCACGAGGCGGGTGGAGAAACCAGGGGCCAGGGCATTCAGGAAAGGAGCCCGCTCCGCAGGGGTGGGTGGACGGCTGAGGAAACGGAGGAAGACGGCATCCACGAGGGCGTCCGGAGAGGAGGTTTCCACTGCAAGCTGGGCGAGGGCGCCACCCTGCGAGGCGCGGGTGATCCAAGTGGAGACGAGGCTGTTCGCGAGCACGCCGGGCTGGAGGACGTTCGGGTCGGACTCGCGGTCGGTGCGCGGATTCTGCCGCGAACCGGCCCAGCCGAAGGCCTCCAGCACATCCGTCACGGCCTGGGCACGGGGCAGGCTGAGGCTGGGGCGGTCCCGTTCGTTGGAGAGGCTGGCCAGCATCCACGCCCGGCGCGGCTGGCCGAGGGATATCTGCACCTTCGGCCCGTTTTGCCCGGCGGGATCAAAGGTGATCTCCTCTACATCCATCGGCTGGCCGGAGGCGGCGTAGAGCGAATCCACCACCTGCTCCGCCGTGAGGCGGCGGCGCTCCGGCGCGGCGAAGAATCGCTGCTCCGGCGTGGTCTTGAGGTTTTGCCCCGTGGCCGCGCGCTGGTAGGTCTCCGAGGTCAGGATGAGCCGGGCGAGGTGCTTCACATCGCAGTCGTGCGCGACGAATTCCCGCGCGAGCCATTCGAGCAGCTCCGGATGGCTCGGCGGGTGCCCCTCCCAGTCCTGCGGCGGCTCAACGATGCCCGCCCCCATGAGGCGGCGCCAGACCCGGTTCGTGATGATCTGCGCGAAGCGTGTGTTCTGCGGCGCGGTGATGAGCGCGGCCAGCCGCTCGCGGGTGTCGGAGGGTTTCTGCATCAGACTGTCGAGCGAGGAGTCGTCAGCGCACCCCGTCGCCGCGGCGAAGGGCCACGACGGCGCGACGGATTCGTTGGATTTCAACGTCACCTTGATCAGCGATTCTCGCGCCTTTTTTTCAAAGAAGGCCGCCGGCACCGTGCTGCTCTTCGGCACCGTCACGGGCTTGCGTTCAAACAGGGCCGCCAGGGAGTAAAGGTCGCGCTGTTTCGTGCTGTGGTAGGGCGAATCATGGCAGCGGGCGCACTGCAGCTCGATGCCCAGAAAGGCGCTGGCGACGATCTGGCCCTTGGCGGCAAAGGGCGCGTCATTGTCCGCCGCGTAGCCAAAGCCCGCACTGCCCCCCTCGCGCTCGCTGCCGCGCAGGAGCAGGAGTTCCGTCACCATGCGGTCGAGCGGCTTGTTGTCGCGCAGGGCCTCGTGTAGAAACCAGCGGAACGGCCCAGTGTTGTTCAGACTTGGCTTGATGATGTTCGGGTTTTCCGCCAGGACGTCCTGCCAGTAGCCCGTCCAGTGGTCGGCCCAGCGCTCGTCGGCCAGCAGGCGGTCGATGGCGCGGGTGCGCTTGTCAGGTCTCGCATCCGCCAGGAAATCCCGCACCTCCATTTCGCCCGGCGGCACGCCCACCGTGTCCAGCGTGACCCGGCGCAGGAAGACCGCATCATCCACCACCGGCGGCGCTGCCACCTCCTCCGGTGCGAGCGGCGGCGCGGGCCAGGCGGCGCCGGATTTCACCCAGGCCTCCAGCGTCGCGATCTCCTCCGGCTGCAGCCCGTCGCCTTTCGGCGGCATGCGTTCATCAGAGTCGCTGCTGCGGATGCGGGCGATGAGCTGGCTGGCCGCAACATCGCCAGGCACGACAGCGGGCTTTTCAGATTCACCGGATTTCAACGCCGCCTCGCGCGAGTTCAGACGCAGGCCTCCCTTTTCCTTTTCGCCGTGGCAGCGGAAACAATTCTCCCGCAGCACCGGGAGCACCGCGGAGTGAAATTGCTTCGCCTCTTCCGGCGAAGCCTTGGCCGCTTCGGCCAGGGCATGATCGATTTTCGCCCGCAGGAAGGAATCCACCGGATGCCCCGCCGCAGCCGGCACCGCAGGCGCGGGGTGCTGCGCCGCCCAGGCACGCCCGGCCTCGTGCCGCATTTTCCAGAACGCATCCTGGCTCTCCGCCGCAGCGCGACGTGTCTGGTCGTCCAGCGCCGTGAGCTCACTTCTGGATCGGTCCAGCGCGGCCGTCACCGCCTCGTCCGTCAGGGCCACCGGGCCTCCAGAAGCACCCGCAGGCCGGAGCACCTCGCAGGACTTTCCGTCATCGGAGAACACGGCCACCGTCAGCTCGCCCGCCTCCGGCCTGGCGTCCTTACCGCCGAGGATCGCCTCAAAAATGACGCGACATTTCCCCTCCGGCCCGGTCTCCACCTCGCCAGAAACCTCCTTCTGGGCATACCCCACCGGTCGCAGCCCTGGCAGCAGCGGCGGCACCACAGCGCCGACCGGATTGTGCCCGTCCGTCGAGCCCCCCGGCGGCTTTGTGCGCACAACCACCCGGCCATCCACCCACAGACGGCTCAGCCAGTGCGACCGGACCACGAAGCGATGCCGCCCCGGGGTGAGCGCCACATCCGCCGCGAACCTCGCGAGCACCGGCCCCGTCCACGCATCGCGCACGCCCCAGTCGTCATACCGGTGGGGCAGCCGGGGCAGGAGAAACTCCGAGCCCGTCCAGCGCATCGTCTCCGCCGGCAGAGCCTCGCCCTCGTTCAGCCAGCGTTTCCCGGCGGGCATGACGTCGTGGGAAAAAAACGTCACTCGCCCTGGCTCCAGCGGTCCCAGCTCGGGCATGACCTCAGGCGCCGGTTTCGTCTCAGGTTCCGCCGCGTCGGCACCAGCCACGATGAAGGCGCAGGCAAGGAGCGCGCGGACGAGGGATGCGGGGTTCATGGACTGGCGAAAAAGTTGGGGTTGGAGACCGGCGAACAAAGCGCAAACAACGATCCCCTGCCCCAAATGTCAAAACCAAGCCGACCTGGCAGGTTTCCCCTATGCCGACCCGGCCGCACAGCCGCCCAAAGCCCGGCCCCTCAAATCCGCGAGAGGTTGATAATCGTAATTTCAATAAATTATAGGGAAATTAAAGATTAACTGTTGCAAACTAAAATTTTCATGGTTTTTTACATCCACTGAGAAGCCCCGAAACGGGGATCCAAACCCATCAATCGATGTACATTTTTGCCGACAAGCTCGAAATCCAGAACACGCCAGCAGGTGATTTTTACATCATCTTCCTGCGCGGTTTGACGCACAAGCTGAACAACTTGCTGGCGGTATTCTCCGGATTTTCCAGCCTTCTGCTGATGAACGACAGCATGGATGATTCGGCCCGTGAGAGCCTGAACCACATGAAGTCGGCCGCCTCCAATGCCTCCGGGCTGAGCGAGCGGATCCTGGCCGCCGGCGGCTGCGCCCGGATGACGCCGCAGCGGATGCAGCTCAACGAATACCTCCCGATGCTGGAGCGTTCGCTGCGTGAACCATTTACCCGGCACAACGTCCCCTTCGAGATCCGCATGGATCCGGCCCTGCCGCCCGTGAACATCGACTCGGGCCGCCTGAAGGAAATCCTGGCCGAGCTGCTGAAAAACGCGGCTGAGGCGGTTCGCGACTCCGGCCAGCCGGGCGAGGCGAGCATGGAAATTTACGCGCCGGGCCGTTCACCGGAAGGCACGGTCAACGCCATCGACATCTTCGTTCACAACACGGGAGCCATCCGCGACGACAAGCTGCACGAAGTCTTCAACCCCTTCGTCAGCACCAAGGACGGGAGCCACTATGGCATCGGCCTGACTGTCGCGGCCATGCTGGCGACGCAGATGAACATGAACCTCGGGTTCAAGAACGATGCGGGCCGGGTGACGTTCTGGTTGAGCGTGCCGGTGGCCGCCTGAGAATTTGCTACTGAGTGGTTCGGGGTCGGGCTTGAGGGGTGGTATCCTCAGGTTCCGGCCCCGATTTTTTTTGCCCGCTCAGCGCGCCCCGAGCGTCCCCACCCGCTCCAGCACCTGGAGGAACGGCACCTTCTCCCAGAGGGCAAAGGCATCCTTGCGCGTGAGCTTTGCCCGAATGGTGGACGGGCTGGTGATGCCGCAGAGGAAGCGCGCCAGCTGCCGGCTGGTCCGCAGGGCGGGATGCGCCTCGGCGATGAGCGCCTGAACCATGCGCACCTCCTCCAGCGGGAAGTCGGCCTGGGGGGACGCAGGCAGGACGCGCGGCTGGTCGAGAAATCCGGTGCGGCAGTTCTCACAGTGGCCGCATTTTTCCCCGGTCGTCTCGCCGAAATGGGCCAGCAGCCGCCGGGTGAGGCAGGCCGGCTCGCACGCCAGATCGATGACCTGCTGGAGCCGCGCCGCGTCACGCTCCTCCCTGAGGGCGAAGTGGGCGTGGAGACGCCGCCCCACCTCGAACGGGTCTGCTTTTTCCGCCGCCGGGGTGAGCCGGAAGGCGTGGCGAATGCCCGAGGGCTTCAGCACGATGTCCCCGGCCTCCTCCAGCCAGGTCAGGGCGTCCAGCAGTTTGTCGCGCGGCTCGCCCATGGCCTCCGAGGCCGCGCCCAGCTTGAGTGTGATGTGCTTCCACCCCCGTTTCCCGGAGGCAAAAAGGCGCGTCAGAAACTCCCGGCGCTCCGGCGTGTGCCCGGCGATGATTTTTGCCTCCGGGTGGACCTGGGTGATCTGGAAGGACTCATAGAAGGCGCGCACCGGCTTCAGCAACCCCTCCAGCTCCATCTGCGTGAGGACGGTTTCGACAACAAGGGGGCGGATGTCCGAGGACTGGCTGAGTTCCCAGCGGCTGATGTCGAACTCCGTGCCGCGGCGCAGCAGGTGATCCACCAGCTGCTGGACCGCCGTCTCGCTCGGCGTGTCCCCGTAGGTGAAGTTCTCCAGCGGGATGCGGTCGTCCGCGCAGGCCAGCATCTCGCAGAGGGCCTTTTTCCCGTCGCGCCCGGCGCGGCCGGTTTCCTGCTGGTAGTTTTCCAGCGTCTTGGGCAGGTTGAAATGGAAGACACTGCGGATGTCCGCCTTGTCGATCCCCATGCCGAAGGCGATGGTGGCCACGATGATCTCCACCTCCCCGCGCATGAACTCCTCCTGCGCCGCGCTCCGCCACTCGTCCGGCAGCCCGGCGTGGTAGGGTTTCGCCTTCAGCCCGCTGCGGGCCAGGTGCCCCGCCGTGTCCTCCGCCGTCTGCTGGAGCGTCACGTACACGATGGCCGGCCGCACCTTCGGGTTTTGCAGCCGCTGAGTCAGCAGTGCCAGGCGTTTCGCTGCCGTCACCGGCGTCATGCGCAGGAAGAGGTTTTTCCGCTCAAACGGCGTCTGCACATGCTCCGTCTCTGCAATGTGGAAGGCGCGGCAGACATCCTGCGCCACCTCAGGTGTGGCCGTGGCAGTCAGCGCCAGCACGGGCTTGAGCCCGAGATCGTCGGAGACCAGGGCCAGCCGCAGGTATTCGGGGCGGAAATTATGCCCCCATTCGGAAATGCAGTGCGCCTCGTCGATGGCGAGCAGGGAAATTTTCGCCCGCTTCAGGCGCTCGATGAACGTCTCATTCGAGAGCCGCTCCGGAGCGACGTAGAGGAGCTTCAGCGCGCCCGAGGCCAGATCCGCCAGCACTTGGGCGGACTCCTCCTCGCCCAGGCTGGAGTCCAGCCGCGCGGCCTTGATTCCCCGCCGCTGCAGCGCCTCCACCTGGTCCTTCATGAGCGCGATGAGCGGAGAAACCACCAGCGCCGTGCCCTCCATCAGCACCGCCGGCAGCTGGTAGCACAGCGACTTTCCCGCGCCCGTGGGGAAGAGCGCCAGCGCGGATTTCCCCGCCAGCAGCGCCCGCACCACGGCTTCCTGGCCGTCGCGGAAGCTTTTGAAGCCAAAGTGTTTCTTGAGGGGGGCGTGGAGGTCCATCTGTAGTGCCGCGGGAGCGGGAACTTTTACACTTTCTTTGCAATTCGCCAGTTTTCAATCATCAGGAAACCAGTGAAACTGGCGCAGCACCCGATGAAACTTCGCACCAGCCTCCCGCTCCTCCTCCTTCTCGCGCTCCGCCTGACCGCTGCAGCCGCGAACAACGTCCTGGTCATCATCGCCGATGACCTTGGCGCGGACAGCTTCCCCCTCACCGCCTCCGCCGCCGCGTCGAAGCCGCCGATGCCGCGCATTTCGGCGCTGAAAAACAGCGGCGTCCTGTTTACCCGGGCCTATGCGCATCCGACGTGCTCGCCTTCGCGCGCGGCGATGCTGACGGGTCGTCATCCCTTCCGCACGGGCATCGGGGCGCAGCTGGTGGGGGCGACGAGCCCGCAGTTGCCGGCCTCGGAGTTCACGCTGCCGGACGCTTTCGCGGCGAACGCGGGGCTTGGCTACTCGCTGGGAATGTTCGGCAAATGGCACCTGACCTCGGGAAACAACGTGAACGACACGCCGCGGACCATCGGCGGCTGGCCGCAGTTTGCCGGCACGATCATCGGCGCGCTGCCGGACTACTCGGCGTGGACCAAGGTCACCAACGGTGCCGCCACCGCGACGACGGCCTACGCGACGACGGACACGGCCAATGACGTGATCTCGTTCATCACCACGCGGCCCGCGGGCACGCCGTGGTTTGCCTGGGCCGCGTTTAACGCACCGCATGCACCGCTGCATGTGCCGCCCGGCTCGCTCCACAGCTACGGCACGCCCACGACGAACCGCGGCATGTACGAGGCCATGTGCGAGGCACTCGATACGGAGGTGGGCCGCGTCCTGAACACGGTCAACCTCGCCACGACGAACGTCATTTTCATCGGCGACAACGGGACTCCGGCGAACGTCATCCAGACGCCCTACAACGCCGCACACTCGAAGGAAACGATCTACGAGGGCGGCATCCGCGTGCCGTTGATCATCGCCGGCCCCGCCGTGGCGAACCCCAACCGCACCAGCACGGCCCGCGTCCACTGCGCGGACCTTTACTCCACCATTCTGGAAATGGCCGGCATCAACGCCGCCGCCACCCAGCCTGCAGCCAGCACCCTTGATTCGCGCAGTCTGATGCCCATCCTGCAAAACACCGCACCCGCCGCCCGCACGGTCTTCAGCCAGGAGTTCAGCGCGGACCTTGCCACGTCCATCTCAGGCCGCGCTCTCATGGACGACGCCGGCTACTCCCTGCTGACCTTCGACGACGGTCGCGAGGAACTCTACAACACAGCCACCGACGCCAACCAGGCCACCAATTTGCTCGGAACCACCATCACTGCCGCCGCCCAGTCGGCCTACGCGGCTCTGAAAACACAGCTCGCCACCTACCAGACGGGCAGCGTCCCGGGCACGCCGCTCCTCACTTCGTGGTTCACTAAAAACAGCGCCCAATACGCCCGCGTCATCACCGCCACCGGCCAGAGCCCCGCCACCACGTGGAGCCGCGGAGCCGGCGTGCAAAGTGCTCCGACTTACGCTGACGTCCAGCAGGTCGACTACTCGGCGCAATGGGTCTACATCCACACCACCGGCCTCGCCAGCCACATCATGGGGCCATGGTATCTGGACGCGGCGAAGTCGAACCTCTTTCCCAACTACCCGTCCAACACCGCGACGACGTTCCGCTTCCCCCGCACTCCATCCATCCCGGCGGCCAGGCTGCCCACTGGTCTCGGCGCGACCGGTCGCATGGTGAACGGAGTCTCCATGTTTGACAGCCGCGACGCCTTTTCCTACTCCACAGCGAGGGCCGCCGACGCCGTTCCCAACGGCACGTTCACCGGCGACGGCATCTGGAACCGCGACGGCTGGCACAATGAAGGCATCACCTTCGACGCCGCACTCGCCCACCAGGCCGGAAACAACTACCACTACCACGCGCAACCCATCGGCCTGCGCCACCAGCTCGGAGACCATGTGGACTACAATGCCGCAGCCAACACCTACGCCGAGAGTGCCACTCCCGTGACGAAGCACTCACCCATCCTCGCCTGGGCTGCGGACGGTCTTCCTGTTTACGGTCCCTACGGCTACAGCGTGCCGATGGACGCCGCCAGCGCCGTGCGCCGCATGGTGAGCGGGTTTTCCCTGCGCTCCATCACCGTGCGGCAGGTGCTGCCCGCGTGGGCTGCGCGCGTCCAGGGGCTCGCCGCCGCGCTGGCCGCCGGCCAGTACGGACCCGTTGTCAACGCCACCTTCGCCCTCGGTCACTACATCGAGGACTTTGACTACCGCGGCGACCTCGCCGGCCAGACGCTGGGCGTGACCTTTGACTTGAACGAGCAAAACGTCCGCTTCTGTGTGACCCCGGAGTTTCCCGCCGGGACCTGGGCCTACTTCACCACGCTAAACGCCGACAACTCCCCCGCCTTTCCCTACACCACCGGGCGCCAGTTTTACGGGGATCCCACCGGCGGCCCCGTCACCAGCATTCCGGAGCCCGTAACGACTGCGCTCATCGCAGGTCCTTTTAAATCTGAAGCTCCCGAGTCCCTCTCGGTCAGCGGCGGGAATGTCACACTGGCCTGGAGTGCCGTCGAGGGCGGCGCCTACCAGGTCCAGGTGGCGGAGGACTTGCAAAGCTGGACCACGCTCCCGGGGTCCGTCACTGCCACCGGCGACGACTCAGCCTCCGCTGTGGAAACTGGCGGCGGCCTCGGCCACGACCGCCGCTTCTACCGGCCCGTGCGGACCGGACTGGCGACCTATGACAAGACGGGCTTCGCGGGCACCTATTTCACCACCCTCCTCCCGGCCAGCGGCGGGCCGAACACTGTGCTGCCCAACTCCGGCGCACGCGGCACGGCAGTGAACGTCGTCATCGAACTCGACCCCGCCCTCACCCCGAACCTGCCGCCAGCCGGCGTGGCGGTCTTCTCCGTCACACCGTCCGGCACGGGCATCACCGTGAGCGCCATCTCCCGCCCCAGCCAGACACTGGTGCAGGCGACGTTCACCATCAGCGCCGGTGCAGCGACGGGAGCCCGCAACGTAAACGTCCGCTTTGGCAGCGCCACCGGCGTCCAGCGCAACCTGGCCGCAGCATTCACCGTCCACTGACGCCCTGGCCAGGTGCGGCGAGATCTTGATTCAACCCCCACCGCCCCGCGACCGTTCCAAATGGCCGGAGTCTGGCGCGAGTGAGCGGAAAAAATCAGCAGCTTGAATCTGTCGTCCACCTGGGGTGGTGCTCGTCCCGGTCCCGTTCCGGCTCACACCGCTGCCGGGGCCGCCAGCTTCCGGTGGCAGATGCGCTCGATGCATTTTTCCCAGGCCTCGTGGCCCTTCAGGATCTCGATTTCCACCCGCAGGAAATACACCGGCACCTGCGGGTCCACCAGCTTGGGGAAACGGACAAAGTCCTTCTCCGTCGTGATGACGGCGTCCAGGGCCCGGCGGTCACTGTGCTCGATGAAATCCGCGATCTCCTGGTCCGTGTACCGGTGGTGGTCCGTGAACCAGCGGCGGTACTCGATGTGCGCCCCCAGCTTCACCAGCCCCGCCTCGAAGCTCTCCGGCACCGCGATCCCGCTGATCGCCCCCACGTGCAGTCCCTTCAGGAAATCCAGCGGCACCCGCTCCCGCGTCACCGCATTCTGCAGGTGCACCGGCCGGTGGTTGCACTCGATGATGTCCGCCACCCGGTTGTACTTCCGCAGGCGCTGGATGATGGCCGAGTTGTCAGAGCCGTCGCACTTCGTGAGAAAGATGTAGCTCGCCCGGCGCAGGTGGCGGCGGGGTTCGCGCAGCGTGCCGCGCGGCAGCAGCCGCTCCGTGCCGAAGGGCGCCGTCCTGTCCACCAGCACGATGTCCAGCCGGTGCCGCAGCCTCAGGTATTGCAGCCCGTCGTCCAGCAGCAGCGTGTCTGCGCCAAATTTCCGGATCGCCAGCGACCCGCCGGCCACCCGGTTCTTGTCCACCACCACGGCCACCCCCGGCAGGTTCGAGGCCAGCATCCACGGCTCGTCCCCGGACAGGGAGGAATCCAGGAGCGGCTCCCCGCACAGCCCGTCGGAGACCACCCGCGGCGGCTCCTCATCCAGCAGCTCCCCCGTGAAGTGCGCCTTCATTTTTTTCCAGAGCGATGGTTTCCGCTTCCGCTTGCTCTTGTACCCCCGGCTCAGGATCGCCACCTGCCGCCCCCGTTCGTGCAGCGTGCGCGCCAGCAGCTCCACCACCGGCGTTTTCCCCGTGCCGCCCACCGTCAAGTTCCCGATGCTGATCACCAGGCAGCCCAGGTTGTGCTCGTGCATCAGCCGGTTGCGGAAAAGAGCATGCCGCCCCGCCACGATCACCCGGAAAACCAGCGAGAGCGCCCCCAGCAGCGTCCGCAGCAGCGCCGCCTTGAGCCCCCGCCGCTTGTCCATGATCACCTCCACGGCAAACTTCTCCAGCTCCTCCATCGCCTCCTTGAAGGCGCTGGTCTCAGTCCTCTGCGGTTGTTGCATCACGTCCGGCACGCCCCCACCCATAGACCGCCCCGGGCCTCCCGCCAGCGGGAAAATCTCCCCACCTCCGCGACCCCGCAACTTCCGCATGAAAATTAGAAGCACCCGCACAGAAGCCGATGCCAGCGCTCCCCGCGCCAACCGCGTTCCGAGCACCCCGCATTCCGAAACCCGCACTCCGCGTTCCAAGCACTCTGCATTCCGAGCACCCCGCATTTCGAAATCCGCGTTCCAAACACCCTGCATTTCGACCACTCTGCATTCGGAGCATTACGAAATCCGCATCCCGAGCACTCCGGCTTCTGAGAACGCCAACGGCGTTCCGCCCTCCAGCCTGGGGTTGCCTGAGGCCACGAAGGCTACCCCAGGAAGTTGTGGCAGCACGCGGGAACCGCACGGCGGTTCCGGCCCCCGGCTCCGAGGTTTTCGGATTTGGTTCAGTCCCAGACGTACTTCTCGTCCCACGTTTCGCCGTGCTTTCTGAGGAGCGCGCGCAATTCGTCCTGAAAAGACATCCGTTTGTGATGCTCCGCTTGAGTGGCTACGTAGGCGGCGACGGCGTCGAGATTCGAAACACTTACCGAAAAGCACGAGTAGCCGCGCTGCCAGGCAAACTCGGCGAGAGGGGCGGCCGGCCCGTCCGAGGAAGGCGCCGGCTGGGGTTGCTCCTTGAGCCATGAGCTGGAAATGCGTTTGAGTTCCTTGATCCAGTCCGCCTGGGAGATCACGCGCCCCAGGCGAGCCAGCACATGCACGTGGTCCTCGACGCCGCCAACAAGGATGGGAGCGCAATCGAGGTTTTTCGACACGGTGCCGAGGTGGCTGTGGAGCGTCTCCCGCAGCGGAGTGGCCCGGAGAAATGGGCGGCGGTTTTTCGTCGAGAATACGGCGTGCACGTAGACGGCGGAGAGGGACTGGGGCATGGGAAAAGGGTTGCGCGGGGAAGGGTTTGGCAAGTGGAAATCGCGAGCGAAAATCGGGAGGGGTTTCAATCGCCTTGGATGGACGCACGGGTGCACGTGCGCACGGGGCGCAAGCGCGTTGGGGCGTTTTGGTGTGCGCGGGCGCGCGGGGGGAAGGCGGGAGATTGGAGACGGGGGGCTGAACCGCGGTGCGATTCCCGGGGTGGGGCGGGCTTTCCTGGGGTAGCCTTCGTGGCCTCAGGCAACCCCAGGCTGGAGGACGGAACCGCCATGCGGTTCGCAAGGCCAGCATTGAACGAGGCCCCCGCGCCCGAAGTCCTGACAGCGCCTAGGTGAGGATCCTCGACGCCCATGTGAGGATCCTCGACGCCCATGTGAGGGTCCGCGACGCCCATGTGAGGATCCTCGACGCCCATGTGAGGGTCCGCGACGCCCATGTGAGGGTCCACGGTGCCCATGTGAGAGTCCGCGATGCCCATGTGAGGGTCCGCGATGCCCATGTGAGGGTCCGCGATGCCCATGTGAGGGTCCGCGATGCCCATGTGAGGGTCCGCGATGCCCATGTGA